>PSRI01000258.1 GCA_003175935.1 Bacteroidota bacterium | reverse complement strand
TGCTTTGGTTCCATCTTCAAAAATCAGTTCCACCATATACATCCCACTCGCATTCATATTTGCAGTACTGGCATTTAAACTCAGGGTTGTGCTGCTAATGCCATTTATCTGCTGTCTGTAAATTTCTTTACCCCACAGATCGATAACTCTCAAACTTGTAATCTTATTTTTTCCGTCGTAATTGATATTAAAATTGCTGAGCACAGGATTTGGAGAAATTCTAACCATATTCAGGTCCTCGGATCCATCCATATTCACGATAACCACTGTGCTATAGCTGAAATTCCCGTCGAGATCTACCTGCTTGATTCTATAGAAAATTTTCTTTGCACTCACACCTTTTAATTCATCTTTAAACTGGTAAGATTTTACCGAATTTGAATTTGCATCCAGCGAAAAAAGTAATCCTACCGTATTAAATTCAGATCCATTGTCGGTGCTTCTTTGAATTTCAAATTGTTTATTCTTTACTTCAGCTTCGGTTACCCAATTTAACTGCACGGCACTGCTACCTAAAGGCTTTGCAGAAATACTCAGGAATCGCACCGGCAACGTACCAATAGTCGCGAAACTGATTGTAACCGTGGCCACATTTGAATTCAATTTTGGTTCACCATCATCCCAAATCTCATACTGGAATGTTGTGGATGCTCCCGCGAACCCTTCATTTGGAGTGAACATGAAATTGCCATCCTGTCCAAGACTTACAACTCCGTCTGCTGATTGAGTAACAAGCATTGCAGTAAAAAACTCGCTGTCGGGATCAAAATCATTATTTAAAACATTCCCGCTTGCAGTATGATTAATATTTCCTGCCACGGCATCATCTTCTGCACCGGGAGCGCGATTACATCCAGTAGCATAATGCAACGGAACGCTTTCATAAAAATCATCCACACCAATTGAAGCGTCACTGTTATTTCCCTGGAAATTGAAATAAATTCTATAGGCTCCAGAGGGCAATCCACTCAGATTCTTGTTGTAAGTATAAATTGTAGAACCATTATCACCAGTTACATTAACGCTATCCAGCAATTGAAAAATTTCATTATTCGCGTTAGTAAGATAAATTTTAAACCAGGAGTTCGCATTGACAGCTTGATTGAACTTGAATCTGAAATATAGATTTACACTTCCCGGAATATCGAGTAATGGCGTATAAAATCCTGTTGATTGAGATGAATTGGCTCCTGGCCCCGATACTAATGTTCCATCTCCTTCAAATGCGGGCAGACCGTTTTGGTTAATGTCCATATCTTTAAATTCCCAGCATTGTCCTTCCAGCATCGGTCTCACATCAGGCAACGATGGCGCTAATGGTCGCGTATTGAATTTTTCTGTAACCTGGGCATTCGCTGCGGTTAAAGAAAAGAGGGTTAATAAAATTGTATTTAGGGTAAACAACTTTTTCATTCCTTGTGGTTTCTGAGATTCGGTAAATCCTGTCGGTTTCAATGGGTAATTAGCCAAAGGTCTTCATCTGTGATATTGAAAAAGCTGTTATAGGAAAAGGGAATCTGTTCGAGTGGTCTTTATAGAGGATTTGAATAAAAGCTTACGGTAGAATGGTTATAATTGAAGCCAATAAAGCTTACTACGAAATGTATTAAGGAAAGGATTTAAAGAAAATTTGGTTTTGGGTAGGAGAAACCCAGAGAAAGAATTATCGTCTCATTGGGTGGATTCGGTACAACAAATTTAGGAACAAGAGATTCAATAAAGCAAACTTTGGTACCCTAAATTTTGTTGATCTATGTCAATTAATTTAAGTCAACTGGTTTGCGGACATGGATAACCGCTTTTTTTTGAGTCAATATTTGTTACCAATCACAAATCTTTCACATATATTTTTCCAAGTACCTCTTTAAATTGCAGTATGGAAGTCATCAATGTGAGATCCTTGTCGAAACATTTTAAAGATATCAAAGCAGTTGAGAATCTCTCTTTTTCAGTTAATGAAGCAGATGTGTATGGCTTTCTGGGACAAAATGGAGCAGGCAAATCAACAACCATCCGGATGCTTCTGACATTGATTGAGCCCACTCATGGCTCCATTGAAATTTTTGGTAAAGATCTTAATTCACACAGGGCTTCAATTTTGAGAGAAGTGGGTGCCGTAATTGAAAGACCTGACTTGTATAAATACCTCACTGCATTTGAAAATCTTTCCATTTTTGCAAGATTGAGCGAAGCAAAACTCAACAAAAGCCAACTGATGGAACAGTTGGACATGGTTGGACTGGCAGCACGGGCACATAGCAAGGTTCACACATTTTCCCAGGGTATGAAACAGCGTTTGGGCCTTGCCGTTGCACTTGTTCACAATCCTAAATTGATAATGTTGGACGAACCAACTAATGGCTTAGATCCCCAGGGAATAGCAGACATTCGAAAACTCATACTTTTTTTAAGCCGCGAAAAAAAGAAGACCATCCTGGTTTCATCACACCTGCTTTCTGAAATTGAACAAATTGCTACACGCATGCTGATTATTGACAGAGGAAAGAAAATTGTTGAAGGTGATGTGAAAGAGTTATTCGATCCTTCGCGCATGCTCATTGATCTAAAAACGACAGATAATTCAGAAGCGATATCAAAAATTGCAGTCACAAGATGGAATGAATTTGTGCAGACTGCCAATGAAAAAAGTATTGTATTCAAAATGAAACAAGATATAGTACCACAACTATCAAGAGCTTTGATCGAAATGAATATTGAAATCTTATCAATTCAGCCACGCCATTCCCTGGAAGAATATTTTTTGTCACTAACCTCTGCAAATTCACATGTGGACCATTCTTCAAATTGAATTATTCAAAATATTCAGGAGACCGCGGACCTATATCGCGTTTGTTGCCATTTCCGCAATTGTATTGCTCATTCAACTCGCACTTTATGTTGACGGAAATTCCTATTTGAATTTTGTGATACAGGGGCTGACGCAAAATTTTGAAGTGAATGGCACAATACTCAATGGTTATTTTGTTTGCTATTTTATTTTGCAAACTCTTCTGATACACGTTCCGCTTTTGATAGCTCTTGTTGCCGGAGACATGATTGCAGGGGAAGCCAATATGGGCACTTTGAGAATTTTGATTACTAAGCCTGTAAGTCGCACCAGGCTTATGTTTTGTAAATTTTTGGCCGCGCTTATTTACACTCTTTTATTATTAGTATGGATGGCATTGCTTTCATTGTTTTGCTCCTTATTAATTTTTGGTAAAGGAGATTTGCTGATTCTTAAAAGCGATAATGCGGTAATACTTTCCAGTACAGATATTATGTGGCGATATGCCGCTGCATTCGCTTTTGCGGCTATTGCAATGTCCGCCGTCGCCGCTCTTGCATTTTTACTTTCAATTTTTGCTGAGAATTCTATTGGCCCAATAGTGGCGACGATGAGCATCGTTATAGTATTTACAATATTGAGCACCATGGATATTCCTTTCTTTAAAAATATCAGGCCTTATTTATTTACGGCCCATATGCTTGGGTGGAAAGGTTTTTTTAGCGATCCGGTTAACTATAAAATGATTGGGAAATCTGCTGCCATTTTAATGTTGCATATTGTCGTGTTCGTGGGATCGGCAATGGCAATTTTCAGACGAAAAGATATTTTAAGCTAGCCTCATGGTAAGAAAGTACCAAGTGCTTAGTACCAAGTACTTAGTACCTAGTACCTAGACAAATCCAAAAACATTCGAAAAGCTTTCCGGAATCCTTTTTTTGGAGGAGCAAAAAAAAGTCGAAGATCCCTTTCATGATCAATCGGCGACTAATGCATTAGAAAACAGGAAGTGGAAGCTTCTAAGCTAGAGTTTCCTGACGGGAAATTTGTTCTAAGTAAAGAAACAGCGTTCTCAATAGACATTATATTTTGAGGTATTTTTCCCTGATAATATTGAGATGATGTAACTCATGACCGGCGATATGATTTGCAAGGGCCCTGACAGTAACTTCATTTCCGTTGGCGATCCCCTTTCTTAAAAATGCTTCGAGTGGCAGGCCTTCAAAAAGAGTGATTGTCGCATTTCTAACAGCTTCATATTCTTCCAGGATACTGGAAATAGATCTTTCATTGGCCCCTGAATTTTGTGTGTAATCATCCTGCTCAAATCCAGGCAATTCTGTTTGATCATTCCTCGCAAAACGAAGCGCACGGTATGCGTATATTCTTTCATCATCTACAATATGTACAAGGATTTCTTTGATGGTCCACTTCCCTGGCGCATACCGGTACATTAATTGCTCATTAGAGAGGGATAATATCAGTTTCCTCACTTCCTGCAAATTCTCTTTCAGATGATCGAGTAATAATCCATCATCCGGAACCAGTTTCATGTACATGATGGCGTAAGGTGGAAATTCCCCTGATAGAGGTTTTTGGATTGTTCTCATATAGATTGATACAGGTTTTGGGGATTACTTCGTTGGTGGATAAACGTTAGAAATTAGGACTTGCAAAAATGAATCGATTTTATATCTTGTAAAATAATTGAATTTTTTGGAAATGTAGCGGCGTAGTGTTGTCTTATTCGCCGATTGCCCCCGCTTATGTGCCTTGTCTCCCGCAATTTCAAAATCTATTAGCCGAAAAACTTTTTTCGTCAGAATCTTTTTGACCAAATACAACCATTATGTCTAAATCCTCGAGAGTATTACTAATTATTATTGGCTGCATTGTACTCGTCGTTGCCTGCCAGCAGCAAAAGCCTGCACCTATTAAAAAAGAATTGTCAGGCAAAATTCTTGTCTCCAAATTCGCCAGGCCACTAACCGACATCAAATTCGCATCTTCCCCGGAAAGGTTGGAACGCGGTAAGTATTTAGTAAACGGAGTTCTTGCCTGTTTTAGTTGCCATGCCCAGGCCGACACAATGGATCCCGGTTGGGCACCACTGCCAGATAAATTGGGGAGCGGAAGAATGTGGATGAAAACAGATAGCACCCATATTGCATATCCGAATATTTCTCCGGATAGGGAAACTGGTGCCGGGAAATGGACAGACGATATGTTTGTTCGTGCCCTGCGTGAAGGTATTGGTCATGATGGCCGTGCCCTTGTGAGGATGCCCTGGTGGAATTTTAGAAATCTTTCAGATGAAGATTTGGCTTCGGTAATAGTGTATATCCATTCAATTCCAGCTGTCCATAATTCTTTGCCGGAAAGATTATTAACACCGGCAGAGGAAGCTGGACTTCAAAACGAACCGCGTTATATGTCCGATCCGCCCATGCCTCAACCCGATAGTTCAACATTGGTCGCCAGAGGAAAATACCTTGTTGCTTTGGGAGAATGTGAGGGTTGCCATACACCCTGGTACAAACGCAATTCGGGATTTTTTAGTGGAGGAAACGTAATTGCAAATGATGGCACTGATTCTGTCAAAGTAAGTGCAAATATTTCGTCAGGGAAATCCGGGATTGGCACATGGGATGATGAGACTTTTATTCGCGTAATAAGAACCGGTAAGGGAGGGACCTTGCATCACACAATGCCATGGGCATCTTTCAAAAATATGAATGACCGGGATTTAAAAGCAGTGCTTGCAGCACTTAAAACGACGGAGCCTGTGGAACATAGGATTGTAAATGGTTTGAAACCCACTTTGTGTCCGGTTTGTGGTGAAACTCATGGATATGGAGATCAAAACAAAATAGTTTTACCCAAAACGAACGCAATAGATTCATCGCTATTTATTTCGCTGGCAGGAAAATACTGCTGGGAGACCGTAGATACCGCGGTTGTATTAGTAAAGGATAGAAAACTTTGTGTAATTTATCGTGGCAGTCCCGAAATTGAATTGAAAGAAATTTCAAAAGGTAAATATTACGCTGAAGGGTTGCCATATCCAATAATTTTTACGAAGGGAAAGGACGGAAAAGCGGGTTCGTTTTATGCAGCTGATTTACAACCCACCATTTATAAACGGGTTGACTAAACTGACCTGGCTCATTAAAAGCAACCAAAACAAATGAAAAGAATATTAGTCGCGTTTGGCTTTCTCATAGTGGGTTTTGCATTTGTTGTTTCATGTGAACACGATAAAAAGCCACATGAAAAAATTAAGCCTGTGGACCAGACTACGGCACTGCAGTCGAAGTATGCAAGGCAATTGACGGATAGAAAATTTGCGGTTACACCTGACCGTTTGGCTCGTGGTAAATATTTGGCAAATGGAATTCTTTTCTGTTTCAATTGTCATTCAAAAGTTGATAGCAGTAAACCCGGATATCCTCCATTTCCCAATATGTTAGGCAGCGGTAATCTTTGGTTTGATAAGGATAGTTTGCGATTTGGGGCACCAAATATTTCATCTGATAAAGAAACTGGTGCCGGAAACTGGACGGATGATATGTTCGCAAGAGCAATTCGTCAGGGTGTTGGTCATGATGGGCGCGGACTTGGAACAATGCCCTGGACCGGATTCAGAAATTTAAGTGATGAGGATCTTGCTTCGGTCGTTGTTTATATACGATCACTTCCTCCGATTTCCAATTATGTTGCTCCAAGAATATTAACGAAGGAAAGGGAACTAAGGCTACAAAATCAACCCAGACCAATGTCAGATGACCCGGTGTCGACACCAGATACTTCGACGCTGGTGGCAAAGGGAAAATACCTTATAAAGCTGTCTGATTGCGAAGGTTGCCATACAGGCTGGTATGTTAGAAATCCAGGATATTTTGGCGGAGGAAATCTTGTTGGGCTGAACGACACTGAAAAAGTGGCAAGTCCAAATATTACGTCAGATATCCAAA
This sequence comes from Bacteroidota bacterium, assembly GCA_003175935.1. GTDB lineage: Bacteria > Bacteroidota > Bacteroidia > Chitinophagales > Chitinophagaceae > PSRI01. The sequence continues at coordinate 63,029 of PSRI01000258.1, read as the reverse complement.
CAGGAATTGGTGGATGGGACGATGAAACATTCATTCGCGTTATAAGAACAGGCAAAAGTGGAACATTAAAATTTGCAATGCCCTGGACCCAATTTGCCAATATGAATGATGGAGATCTTAAAGCAATTCTTGCAGCGCTTAAAACAACTGTTCCCGTCAACCATCGCGTAGTGAATGGACTGAAACCAACATTGTGCCCTGTATGCGGACAAATGCACGGGTTCGGTGATCAAAACAAAATTGTAAATTCTAAACCTGTGCAAGGTGATGAAACTCTTTTTCCAAATTATGCGGGCACTTATGTAAACGATAGCGTTCACGATACTGTTCTTATTCGATTTAAGAATAAGAAACTATGGATCACTCAGGGCCAAGTTGAAAATGGAAATTTATTTGCTATAGATAAAATAAAATTCAGCGCTAATAATCTTCCTTCTCCCATCAGTTTTATCAAAAACGCCTCAGGAAAAGTTATTGCTCTAACGGATTATGACCTTGAACCGGTGGTGTATCAGAAAATAAATTAATCTTGAAAAAAAATGCGCCAACCTAAATACTGGTTGGCGCAAAATATTAAGCCGGGTTTTTCTTTAAGCGAATTTAGTAACCCCAGGTTTTGCTGCAGGATACATTCCATCAGCACCAGGCAATACAGGAGGGTTGGCTGCCCAGTCATAAACCTTGGGATGTAAATCAATTCCTGAATTGATGGCTTTGTCCCATTCTACAATTTGTCCGCTATAAGTGGCCATACGACCAAGAATTGAAGTCATGCTACTTTTAGCGCCATTCTCAGCCTGATCAAATTTGTATTCACCTTTTGCAATGGCTTCGAATAGTTCGTCGTGCTCTGTTTGGTAAGGATTGTTTTCAGTTTTCCTGTCGAACTGATACAAAACCTTTCCTTTATGATCTACAATATTTGCATCGCCACAATAGATTTTTCCTTTTGTTCCAATGAATAATTCATCCACTTTACTCATTGTTTTCGGTTGATGTCGACACTGGCTATTCAGTACTGATCCATCTGCATAATGAAACTCTACATAATGATGGTCAAAAATTTCTCCATAATCTTTTCCAACTCTCACTTCTCTTCCGCCCATTCCCTGCGCTTTAACCGGGTAGCCTCCTTTGAACCAGTTGATCACATCCAAATTGTGAATGTGTTGTTCTGTAATATGATCTCCGCAAAGCCAGACAAAATAATACCAGTTTCTCATTTGATATTCCATTTCGGTCCAACCGGCCTGACGTGGATGCACCCAAACGCCATCATTATTCCACCATGCCTGGGCAGAAATAATATCACCAATCATATCTTTTCTCTTGATGAGCTCGCGATATGAATATTGAAAATGTCTTTGCAATCCTACCACCACATTCAATTTCTTTTGTTTCGCAATTGCAGCAGCATCTAAAACTCTTTTAATGCCTGCAGGATCTGTTGCTACAGGCTTCTCCATGAATATGTGTTTGTTTTGCTTCACAGCTTCTTCAAAGTGTATAGGCCTGAATCCCGGAGGCGTCGCGAGAATTACTACATCTGCGAGGGGAATAGCTTTGAGATAGGCATCGAACCCTACAAACTTTCTTTCTTCGGGAACATCAACGCGGGCTTTCACATTTCCATCAGAATTATCCCCTGAAGTGAGTTCCTTATATGAATTATCCAACCGATCGCGAAATGCATCGGCCATTGCTACCAGTTTTACATTTTGTTTGGTCATGAGCGCCTGAGTAGCAGCACCGGTGCCGCGGCCGCCACATCCAATGAGTGCAACCTTAATTACATCATCAGACCCTGAGAAAAAATTCGCTCTTGAAAGAAGCGGAGCAGCCAAAATTCCACCAGCCAGTAAAGAAGTGTTCTTCACAAATTCGCGGCGGGTAGAATTGTTGCCAGATGGATTATTCTTGTTCATGATTTGGTTTTTATTTGAAGCAATCAATTTTTCAGATATTGTTTGTAAAACGCGTCGGCTTCTTCCGCACTGGGTTGTTTAAGTGGACGAACCAGCCTGAATCCTACAAACATTGCATCAGTGAGCCACCAGCGACTTTTCGGAATCTGCGGATCTCTTTTGTTCCAGGATGCTTCTGAATGTTTGCGTGCCGAGGATCTCAATACAGATGCATCATCCAAATAACTTCCGCCCCGAATGGTTCGCGGGTACCTGGTAGCGGGTGGCGTTAATGGATCAACTGCATTATCAGATAATGAAACAAAATATTTTTCGTCGTACTGATCCAGGGTCCACTCACTCACATTTCCCAGCATATCATATAACCCCCATGCATTAGGAAGCTTTTGTCCTACTTTATGATATTTCTCTTTACTATTTCCTTTAAACCAGGCATATTTCCCAAGGTCCCTGGCGTCATCTCCAAAAGGGTAAACAGTTGTGCTCCCGGCCCTGCACGCATATTCCCATTCTGCTTCCGTAGGCAAACGATAAAAAAAGCCGGTTTTTTGATAAAGCCATCTGCAATACATCATGGCAGCATCCTGGCTCATGCTATTCACTGGAAAGCCTCCTGTTTTTCCCATACCCCAACTCAAATCAATGTATTGAGGCGTTGGCCTGGTTACAGCATCCACGGTTGAATTTACAGGTGTCGCTTCATCCCTGAAAAAAAGATCGAATTCGTCATGCGTAACTTCAAAAGCTCCCATCCAAAATGGAGATATGGTAACTTTTTTTGCAGGAGCTTCATCTTCATTTTTTGATTTATCAGATTCCCCACCACCCATCATAAAAGAACCACCGGGAATAGCAACCATTTTGAAACTGGTACTGGTTCCGGGAATATTTTGTGAGTACGGTTTGAAACTGGTATCCTGAGTACTCGTTTGTGCCTGTGCAATAAATGTAATTTTGATCAATATCGCTGCTGATAGGGCTTTTTTCAAATTCATCCGTTTTGCTGGGTGTGGAAAGTTAAGAAAAGAATTTAAAAATCCTGACCTGTACCATAAGGAACTTTTACGCAATCGGTTTCGGAAATTGAGGATAAAATCAATAAGTGTTTATTCAATATTTTTTGGCACATGCTGTTCTTTGTACCTAAATTTATTTTTCAAACTATTGCCATATGCAAAGAAGAAGTTTTTTAAAAAATGGAATCATGACCGGTGCATCTACTCTCGCCGGCGGAACCCTGGTAGCAAATGAAATTTTGGGAAATAAAAAATTTGGGCCGGCAGAAAAGCCTTTCAACCTCAATTATGCGATCCACGACGGAATGTTTAAGAACAGCGCCGGAGATGATTTTTTGAATCAGCTGAAATTTGCATATGACATGGGATTTCGTGCCATGGAAGATAATGGATTGTGTGGCCGTACACCCGAAATGCAATCGAAGATTGGGGATACCATGGCTAAATTGGGAATGAGCATGGGTGTTTTTGTGCTGCCCAAGGGTGGAAATGGTGCAAATACTCTCGCTTCTGGCAAAAAAGAATCAGTGGACATTTTTGTGCAGGGTTGTAAAACGGCTGTAGAAGCTGCTAAACGCGTTAATGCAAAATGGACAACCATGGTTCCCGGAGATTTTGCCAGGGAATTGCCCATCGGGATTCAAACAGCTAATGTTATAGAAGGATTGAGAAAAGGAATTGAGATCCTGGAAAAAAATAACCTCATTATGGTGTTGGAACCTTTAAGTGATACTCCTGATTTATTTCTCAGGGATTCCGATCAAACATATATGATTTGCAAGGCGGTGAATAGTCCGTCATGTAAAATATTGTTCGACATGTATCATATGCAGCGCAATGAGGGTAACATTATTAATAACATCGATAAATGCTGGAGTGAAATCGCCTATTTCCAAATTGGAGATAACCCACACAGAAATGAACCCACGACGGGAGAAATGAATTATAAGAATATCTTCAAACACATTTACGAAAAAGGATTTAAAGGTGTGCTTGGGATGGAACATGGAAATGCCAAACCCGGCAAGGAAGGCGAGCAGGCTCTTATCAAAGCATATCGCGATAGCGATAATTTCCTGTGATGATTTAGTTAAAAAGCATCAGGGGAAAAAACTTTGCCGAAGGATTGTCGTATTATGGACTATGAAATGGATGGAACCTATGAGTAAGTGGCTCTTCATTACATTCCTGCTGACCTCTGTTCTTCAAAATATTCAGGCTCAGGACGCGAAAGCACTCGTGAATAAAGTGAGAGAAAAGCTTGAAAAGGTGAATGATTATGAAGCAATGGGCACACTAAAAACTGATGTTGCATTCCTAAAAGTTCCCGAATCAAACGTAAATATATTCTTCAAGAAACCGGATCATTTCAAAATTCGAAAAGAGGGTGGCATTTCTATTATGCCCAAAGGTGGAGTTAGCATTAATCTCAATTCCATGCTGGTTACTGATGATTTTACGGCAGTTCCTGCAGGTAATTCAACGATTGGGAACAGCCCGGTTACAGTTGTGAAACTTATTCCGCTCAGCGACAACTCCGATGTTGTTCTTACAACAATGTACATCGATGAAAAAAATCTTTTGATCAGGAAGGCCATCACGACTACTAAAGAAAATGGAACTTATGAAATGGAACTAACTTACGGGAAGTATTCAGAATATGGATTGCCTGATAAAGTTGTCTTTGTATTCAATACGAAAGATTACAAAATACCGAAGGGTGTAACTTTTGAATATGAAGAAGATCAACCGCAGGGTCAAAATGCAGCAAAAACCCAGAATAAAAAAGGGAGGCTCGAGATTTCTTACAAATCTTACACTATTAATAAAGGAATATCAGATTCGGTGTTTAAATGATTATGCTCCTTCTCCCGATTCTTCAATTTTTTCATCCTCCACATTTGTAAGAACCACTTCAGACATGCGCTTCATTGGATTGGCCCGGTTTTGAGCATACTCAATTCTGCTTTGATAAATATCCACGGCTTTGAAAATAGCAGCGCGGAAAGAAGATTCATCTGCTTTATTTTTTCCGGCAATGTCAAAGGCTGTTCCATGGTCGGGGCTGGTACGCACAACCGGTAGGCCTGCAGTATAATTCACACCAGTTCCAATAGCAAGAGATTTGAAAGGGATCAATCCCTGGTCGTGGTACATTGCTAAAACTGCATCAAATTTTTCGTGACCGCCTCGTGCAAAAAATGCGTCAGCACTATAAGGACCATTTGCAAGGATATTTGCGTGCTTGGCTTCTTTAATTGCGGGCTTAATGATTTCTTCTTCTTCTTTTCCAATCAATCCTTCATCCCCTGCATGTGGATTCAATCCTAAAACTGCAATCTTCGGTTTATCAATTCTGAAATCTTTTTGGAGACTTTCTTTTAGAATATGCAGTTTGCTGAGAATGGCCTGGCGGGTAATATTTCCTGCAACTTCGCTTAGGGGTAGATGTTCGGTAACCAGGCCCACTCGCATATTTTCAGCTACCATGAGCATTAGCACGTCTTCGGCCCCAAATGCAACTTTTAAAAATGGAGTATGGCCACTGTAGTTAAACTCAGGAGATTGCACATTTTTTTTGTGTATGGGTGCAGTTACCAGGCCATTGATGGAGCTATCTTTGAGTGCCTGAATGGCCACCTGTAGAGATTTGATTGCATATTTGCCACCCGCCTCAGTAAGCTGACCAGGATTGATGTTGACCTCTTCTTCCCAGCAATTGTAAACGTTAATTTGTTTATGATTAACGCGGTTTGTTTCGCGGACGCTCTGAAAATTAAAATTTACTTCAGGGATTGATTTGCGATAGAAATTAATGACCTTATTAGATGCAAATATAATAGGGGTGCATTGTTCAAGTATTCTGTTGTCACCAAAGGTTTTGATGATAAGTTCAATACCTATTCCATTAATATCTCCGCATGAAATTCCAATAACAGGCTTATTAATTTCGTTGGGCATAGCTCAAATTATTATGCGAATTTAATGCATTCACCTTTATGAGGCTGCTCTTTTGTACTTTTGACATCCTTTATGTATAAGCTGAAAAAATCATTGGGTCAGCATTTTTTGCGGGACGAAAATATGGTCCTGAAGATTATTGCCTCTATTAAGGATCGACCCTTTGATCAACTTCTGGAAGTGGGCCCTGGTGCAGGCGCCCTTACAAAACACCTGTTGGAAATTCCTGATATAAAATTTAAGGCTGTTGAGCTGGACGAAGAAAAAGTTGAATACCTGGAAACGAATTTTCCATCAATTACCGGGAAAATCATTCATAAAAGCATTCTTGAAATAGATAAACCATTTGAGGGCCCATTTACCGTTGTTGGTAATTTCCCATACAATATCTCATCACAAATTCTTTTTAAAATACTGGACTGGAAGAAAGATGTGGAATGTATGGTGGGTATGTTCCAAAAAGAAGTTGCACAAAGAGTTGCAGCTAAGCCGGGATCAAAAATTTATGGAATAACCAGCGTATTAGTGCAGGCGTTTTTTAAGGTTGAATATCTGTTTGAGGTACATGAAAAATGTTTCAATCCGCCACCTAAAGTTAAAAGCGCCGTCATCCGATTGCTACCCAATGCAACTGGCCCAAACATGAGGAGCGAAGAGGATTATTTTTTGCTTGTTAAAACAGCGTTTAATCAAAGGCGTAAGACCTTGCGTAATGCCGTTAGAAAATTATTTGACGAAGAAATTATTAAGGATCCGATTTTTGACAAAAGAGCCGAACAGCTAAGCCTGGAGGATTTTGGTAATCTCACTTTTAAAATGAAAAAAAATATTTCCTGAAAGAATTATGAGGAAGGTAATTATCACAGCAAAAGCGCATGAATATTTGATTGACCAGTTGAAGCAAAGAGGATTTACTGTTCACTATAGCCCCCGGATCAGTTATGAAGAGCTTGAAAAAGATATGGAAGATACCGAGGGTTTGATAGTAACAACGAGATTGAAAATTGATAAAAATATCATCGATCGATCTCCCAAATTAAAATGGATTGGGCGTTTGGGTAGTGGCATGGAGTTAATAGACGTGGCGTATGCTGAATCTAAAGGAATAAGGTGCGAAAGTAGTCCTGAAGGAAATCGAAATGCAGTTGCAGAGCATTCCCTGGGAATGTTGCTTACTTTGTTGAATAATTTAAATAGTAGTTCCAAAGAAGTTGCAGATGGAAAATGGATAAGGGATGCCAATCGGGGAACAGAATTGACAGGTAAAACGGTTGGAATAATTGGATTTGGCAATACCGGTAGCTCGTTTGCAAAGCTGCTTTCTGCCTTTGATGTTTCAATCCTGGCTTATGATAAGTACAAATTTGGATTTGCAAAAGGAAATGTTCACGAGGCGAATATGGACCAAATTTCAAAATATGCTGATGTGATCAGTTTACATATACCACTCACCCAGGAAACTTTTCATTTGGCAAATACTGAATTCTTTAATCGTCTTGAAAATAAGCCGATTTTCATTAATACTTCAAGAGGAAAAATTCAGAATACTTCTGCGATCATTAAGGCGTTGGAGGATAAAAAAATCTCAGGGGCTGGATTAGACGTTCTTGAAAATGAAAAACTGGATACTTATACTCCTGAAGAAAAGTATCAATTAAAGTGGTTGAGTGACCAGCCAAATGTTCTCATTACTCCGCATATTGCAGGGTACAGTCATGAGGCCTTTTTTAAAATGGCCAAAATCATCCTCGAGAAATTGAAATTGTAAGCCATGTAACGGTTAAAACCGCAGGGATTGATTTGTTGGAGCCGGGATAGTTTTTTACCTTATGTTTTATTTTATTTCTTCCAGTGAATTCCTGATAATATTCGTTTAATTATTACATTATTAGTTATTCGTCCTGCCCGGATTAATCCGCACCCTAATGGGATTCATCAATTAAAATTCAAATCATGAAAAATTACCTGATTACCGGATGCCTTTTAATGGTTGTATTCGTTTCCTGCAGTTCAGGGGCAAATCAAAATGCAGCTGCGGAAAAGAAGGATACAGTTACTTTGGCGGCTCCTATTGTATATCCATTCAATGCAGAATATTCGTCCAATTTCACAACTGGTGATCCAAAAAATTCTAAACTGGTTCTTGATCTTTTTATGGCCTGGCGCGACGGTAGAACAAAGGATCTTCGTCAATATTATGCCGACACGGTTAACGCAGATTTTGCTGACGGGAATCACTTCAGTGGAACCGGTGATAGTCTCGCTGAATTAGGAGCCAAAATTAGAGAGGAAATTCAGGCAATGGATTACAAAATTACAGCCTGGATGCCGGTACATGCAGTTGATAAAAATGAAGACTGGGTTTTTGTTTGGTACGAATTATATGAAACGCATAAGGATGGTTCAAAAGATTCGACTCAATCTCATGGAATGTATCAGGTTAAGAACGGCAGGATTTCATATTGGGGAGAATACGATCAGAAATTTCCAGCCGCTGAAAAATAAAAACCATTTCAAATTATCAAGAAAAAACTTTGATGCTATGAAAAAATTATTAGGATCATTTATCGCTGTTGGTTTTATGATGTCTTGCAACAATCAGGCATCTACGCCTGTAGTGGAAGAAAAAAAGCCTGCCGACACTACCGTTGCGGAAGTGAAGCCCACGCCGAAAATTGATTATCCTTATGCAGCAGAATATTCGGCAGAATGGAAAATCGGAGATCCGAATAATACCAGGGTGGTACTGGATTTTTATAAAGCTTTAGAAGAAGGAAAGACGGATGAATTAAAAAAATTTTTTGCTGATTCGGTTAAGTTTAGACTTTATGATACCCGTTCGGGTAATGTTAGTGCGGATGAAGCCGTTAAAAGGATTGCAACTTTCAGGGCCAGGTTCAAATCGTTAAACGAATCATTCCTCGCGTTCATTCCATTACACAGTAATGATCGCAATGAGGATTGGGTTTCCACCTGGATGAAAGAAAAGGCAGTGTCCTTAAATGGAAAAGCCGACTCAACAATTTATCAGGAAAATTGGGGGCTGAGGAATGGAAAAATAACATCTGTGGAAGGTTTTGCACAATATAAATTCAGGCATTAATCAGTTTATGCACGGATTTCAGGCAAAAGCCATCTTTCAAGGAAAGTGCTTTAAAGTTTGTTTGAAATCAATTTTCTTTTAATTTTGCCCCAATACATAGTGCAACGCTTCAGGCATGAACTGAGGCGTTGTTATTTTTTTCTTTTATAACCAAAATGGGGTTAACCATGAGTGTAATGTACGTTTCTAAGGAAACGCTAGAGCAGATGAAGGCTGAACTTCAGAAAATGCGTGCGGTAGACAGGCCGGCGGCTTCCCGTGCTATTGCGGAAGCCCGTGAAAAAGGCGATCTCAAAGAAAATGCGGAATACGATGCGGCCAAAGAATCACAGGGAATTTTAGAAGCAAGAATTGCTAAGCTCGAGGGTGATATTGCGAATGCAAGAATCCTCGAAACGAATAATATTGATATAAGTAAAGTGAGCATTCTTACAAAAGTTACTCTCACAAATCTCAATACTAAAAAGCAGGTTACATATCAGTTAGTATCTGAAAAAGAAGCTGACCTGAAAGCTGGAAAAATTTCAATCACATCACCTATCGGAAAAGGCTTGTTAGGTAAGCAGGTTGGTGAGGTTGCAGAAGTGCAGGCACCCGCCGGCGTTATTAAATTTAAGATTGAAGAAATTGGTGTTTAATTTCTGCAGGATATCTTTTTCGCAAGAAAATTCCGGGGAACTATTTTAACTTCTTTGAAATTCAATTTTCGGTTATGACCATATTTTCAAAGATTATCGCAGGCGAAATACCATCATACAAAATTGCTGAGGATGACAGATATTTTGCGTTCCTGGATATATTTCCACTGGTAAAAGGGCATACACTCGTTGTTCCCAAAATTGAAACTGATAATTTGTTTGATCTTCCTGCTGAGTACCTCGAAGGGATCCTGAAATTTGCGCAACCAATTGCGAAGTCTATAGAAAAATCATTTCCCTGTAACAGGTGCGGAATTAGCGTCATTGGATTAGAAGTTCCCCATGCGCATATCCATCTTGTGCCCATAAACACTTCAAACGATTTAAATTTTACAAAAGCCAAACTCAGGCTTTCGCCAGATGAGTTGAAATCCGTTCAGGAAAAAATATTGCGGAACCTATAGTTATCGCAGGTGAATCCGGTCAGGATTTGCTTCAATGAATTCCTTCCATCCCGATTTAGATTTTTTAGTTTTTTTAGAACCATTGGATGACAAAGCAGCTTTCAAAACTGGTGAGGAAATTTGGAAATGGTGGCAGATAGCTACAGCGAGTGCATCTGAAGCATCCAAATATTTTGGGGATTCTTCAATAGACGCTAATCTTTGAAGCATTTTCCAGACCTGTTCTTTGTCGGCATTACCATTGCCCGTTATGCATTGTTTAATTTTTCTTGGAGAATATTCAGTAACGGGAATGCCTGCCTGCATGGCCGCAGCAATAGCAACGCCCTGAGCCCTTCCCAGCTTCAACATACTCTGCACATTTTTGCCAAAGAAAGGAGCTTCGATGGCGCAATGGTGTGGCTGGAATTTATCTATGATTTCGCAGACCTTTTGGTGGATGATGGAAAGCCTTTTATAATTATCTTTTCGGGGAGGTAATTTTAGAACATTCATCTCGAGGAGTACGATGCGATTTTCTTCAATGCAAATTAATCCATAACCCATAACCAGGGTGCCGGGATCAATGCCAAGTATGATTTGTTGCCTCGATTCCAATGTGAACACTATTTTTGAATAAATAAATCTTGCCTGAACAAAAATATTAAAATATTCCTCAACTGGGTGGTTGGACCTTTGTTGTTTATTTGGTTAACCTGGTCCATTATCATCCAGGTTCGCCATCAGCCCAATTTAAACGAATCACTCAGATACTTACAGGAATCAGCATTTGGATTGAAATCGCGAAAATTCTGGATCGTCATTGCCATGATGTTTTTGAACTGGGGATTGGAAGCGCGGAAATGGCAGGTACTTATGAACTCCCTGGAAAAGATTTCGTTTTGGAGAGCATTCAAAGCTGTTTTATCCGGCGTTTCTTTCGCACTTAATACGCCTAATCGAATAGGAGAATACGGAGGAAGAATTTTATATGTTTCAGAAGGAAAAAGAATTCAATCAGCAGCACTCACAATTGCAGGCAGTTTTAGTCAGCTCATCATAACATTATTCATGGGAGGTCTTGGCGTTTTATTTTCAAAAAAGGGACTCATTGAAAATGGCAATCCGGGAGAATCCTTATCGCTTATTTTGAATGTTTTGATGTGGGCCGTATTTATTGCAGCAATCTTTTGTTTGCTAATTTATTTTCGATTAGCCTGGATAGTTAGAAGTTTTGAGAAGGTTCCGCTTGTTTCAAGATTTGTAAAACAAGTGACCATTTTGGAAACAATCAGTGTTACAATTTTGTTAAGAGTGTTAAGTTTGTCTTTCGTGAGATATGTGGTTTTCGTAGTTCAGTACATTTTATTATTTGATGTAATGCATGTCTATATGGGTTGGTGGCAAGCATTTTGGCTGATTGGTGTTTTATACCTGGTGCTCGCAGTAGTACCTACCATTGCACTGCTGGAGCTAGGAATACGGGGAAAAGCAAGTATCTTGTTGTTTAAACTATATAGCTCAAATTCTGTCGGAATTTATGCAACGGCAACTGGTATATGGTTGGTCAATCTTGTGGTGCCGGCTTTAGCTGGGAGTTTGCTGATAATAGGAGTTAAAATTTTTAATGAAAAAAGATGAGGAGAAGATTTTTCGGTACCCTTGTGCTTTTATTGGGTTGGATACATCTGAGTGCTGGAGATGATTTTTGCACTATACGCAATACAACATTTCTCTCCGGTGAACGCATCACGTTCAAAGTTTTTTACAACGTTATTGGTATCTATGTAGATGCCGGAACGGCAACATTTGCCGCTGACCTTGAAAGGTTCAACGGAAAAAATACATACCATGTTGTAGGAGAAGGAACATCCAATTCATCCTATGACTGGATCTTCAAAGTTCGCGACCGCTACGAAAGTTATATAGATACTCAAACGCTCAAGCCTTATAAATTTATCCGCAATATTGATGAAGGTGGTTACAAGAAATATGAGAATGTAACCTTTAACCATGATGCAGGCAGTGTAGTAACTACAAAGGGAGTATATAAAGTTCCTGAATGCATACAGGATGTGCTAAGCGCAATCTATTATGCTCGCAATATTGATTTCGAAAAATACAATCCCGGCGATAAAATAAATTTCACGATGTTCATGGATGATGAGGTTCACAATCTTTATATCCGGTACATGGGCAAGGAAACAGTGAAAACCCGCTATGGAAAATTCAAATCCATAAAATTTAAACCGCTTCTCATTAAAGGAACCATCTTTGAGGGTGGAGAAAAAATGACCGTTTGGGTAAGTGATGATGCCAATCATCTTCCATTGCGCGTTGAAAGTCCGATTAGTGTGGGAAGTGTAAAAGTTGATATGATGGGCTACCGCAACCTGAGATATCCGTTGTCTTCCATGATTAGTTTCCGATAGATTTCTCGCCAAGACGCCAAGGAACGCAAAGACGCGCTACAAAGACGCAAGGGTAAATACATCTTTCTGCCGGATCCCTCTTTCTGCAATTTGAAGATTACAACATTCAACATTAGGATCGTGTTCGAAAAACAAAATAAAATCCTGCTGCTGGGCTTCCTGTAAGAATGCTTTTTTTTCCTGGAGTGTAGTGAGAGGAAACATATCGTAAGCCATTACATACGGAATAGGAATATGGGCAATTGTAGGAAGTAAATCTGCCATAAATACAACCGTCTTTCCTTTGTAATTATTTATTTGAGGAAGCATCATGGAATCAGTATGTCCAAATACAAATCGTACTGTAATGTTGTTTGTGAATTTTATGTCCTCCCTTGTTTCAATGAATTTTAATTTCCCGCTGTCCTGAATGGGTTGAATATTTTCTTTGAGAAATGATGCTTTCTCCCGGTCGTTTGGTTTGATGGCCCACTGCCAGTGTTTTTCATTACTCCAGTAAGTGGCATTTTTAAAAGCAGGAACCATTTTATTTCCTTCGATTTGAATGGCACCCCCGCAATGATCGAAATGGAGATGTGTTAGAAAAACATCAGTAATATCGTCCCTGGTAAATCCATGCGCAGCAAGAGATTTATCCATCGAATCATCTCCAAATAAATAATAGTGATTGAAGAATTTGGCATCCTGTTTATTTCCCAATCCGGTATCAACAAGGATCAGTCGGCCATCGTCTTCAATGAGCAGGCAACGTAAAGCGAATGAGCAAAGATTATTTTCATCAGCCGGATTTAATTTATTCCAAAGAGTTTTCGGCACCACACCAAACATTGCGCCACCATCCAATTTAAAATATCCGGTATTTATGGTATAAAGTTTCATGATATCAGGTTAATGCGGGAGATTTTTTCTTTTGCCACGAGTAAGCATAAAACAAAAGGAATAGTCCGATTACAAAAAATACAATCAGAGCCAACACGGATTTCTTCATAGATTCTGTAATTTCTTCTATTAAACCAAAACTGATCATGCCTATCACCATGGCAATTTTTTCAGTTACGTCGTAAAAACTAAAGTAGGAGGTTGTATCATGAGTCACTGGCATGAGTTTGGAATAAGTTGAACGGCTCAATGATTGAATGCCACCCATTACTAATCCGGCAACACCCGCCAAAGCATAAAAATGTATTTCAACATTGGTGCCCTGATCGTGGAGCAATGCAATAAAATAAGTTGCCACGCATATGCCGATCCAAATCACAACCACTCCCATTAATGTAGGCAGGTTTCCGAATACACCGGAGAGCTTAGCCATCCCCCATGCACCGATAATTGCAACTAACTGAATGATGAGTAATGTGATGATCAGTTTTTCCATAGGGAGATTGAGCTCTTTGCTTCCAAAAACTGAAGCAACAAGCATTACTGTTTGCACACCCATGTTGTAAAAGAAGTAAGCAGTAAGATATCTTTTCAGCAAGGGTTGATGCGTGAGCTCTTTCCAAACATTTTTCAATTCAATAAAGCCATTACTGAGGATTCCAAACTGTGGTCTTTTTTCTGCAGGAGTTCCTGCTGGCAACCTTCTTAATGTTATTTGGGCAAATCCCAACCACCAAACACCAACGAAAAGGAAAGAAGTTCGCGCAGGAAGTGTTCCATCATTTTGCATTCCAAACCATTCGGGTTTAAATACAAAAACAAAACAAATCAATTGCATCAATACACTTCCAATATATCCCATAGTGAATCCGCGCGCACTCACGCGATCCCTGTCTTCGTATGGCGCAATTTCCGGGAGATAAGAATTGTAAAAAACCAGGCTGCTCCAGAAGCCAATGCAGGCGAGGATTGAGAACATGATGCCGATCCAAAGAGTATCCAATCCTTTAAAGAAAAATAACCCGCTACAGGAGATGCTTCCCAGAATACAGAAAAAACTCAAAAATCTTTTTTTATTACCCTTGTAATCTGCAATGGAAGATAGTATAGGTGAAAGAAATGCAACAATCAAAATGGCAAACGCAAAAGCATAATCGTACAGGGAAGAATTTACAAATCTCCTTCCCAGGAAATAAACATAGTCAACAGTATTGTTATCCTTGTCGCTTGTTACTGCAACATAATATGCGGGATAAATAGTTGTGGTGATTACCAGATTGTAAACGGAGTTTGCCCAGTCATACATCACCCAGCCATTCACGATTTTTTTTGAGTAGGTCTGCATTAGGGTAATTTGTAGGTTGAATGTAAGGATAATTCAAAATAAATTCCCCGACTCCTTTCTATTTGATAAAGCCCGTAAGAATCAGGATGAGCAGGATGGTGCCAGCCAGTACACGATATATCCCAAACCATTTGAATCCATGTTTCTGAAGAAAGCCGATGAAAAACCTGATCGCCAGGATCGCAACAACAAATGCAACAATATTTCCTATAGCCAGCAATTTGATTTCTTCGGTATGGATATTCTTGTATTCTTTGAGTAGTTTATATCCGGTGGCAGCAATCATAGTTGGAACTGCGAGGAAAAAGGAAAATTCAGCTGCCAAACTTCTGGTGAGTTTTTGTTGCATACCTCCTATAATGGAAGCCGCACTTCTGCTTACGCCGGGAATCATTGCCAAACATTGCCAAATACCAATAACAAAAGCCTTACCGTTAGTGATTTCTTCTTCCTTATGAATCTGTGGATTTTTAAATAATGAATCAATAAACAAAAGGATAATACCACCTGCAAGCATTGTGATAGCCACCGTGAGCGGACTCTCTAATAATGCATCAATTTTTTTGCTGAAAAGAAATCCCAATACCAGCGCAGGGATTACCGCGATGATTAATTTCAAATAAAAACGCCACCTCGAAAAATCCAAAAACCTTTTCCAGTACAAAACAACTACAGATAGTATCGCCCCCAGTTGAATGGCGACCGTATAAGTTTTCACGAAATCTGAAGATTCAATTCCCAATAACTTTTCAGTGATGATCATATGCCCGGTAGAAGAAATGGGCAAATATTCTGTAATCCCTTCTACAATGGCGATAATGATTGTCTGGACAATATTCATAGCGATGTAATTCTATTGAAGATTCTATTTTATTTTCAAACCCGCTTAAAAAAAAAGCGATGCAGGGCATCGCTCAGTAATTAAATAAAATTTGATTAAGCTTTTGGACGGCGCATAATCGCATAAACTTCTATAATCAATCCGATAATGATCAGGAAAGGAGCGATTGTTATGCGTCTGAAACTATAAACTTCTTTGTAATCGAAAACTTTGGGGTCCGGACTTTTACCACCCGACATCAGCAATAAACCCAGGGTTACCACAACGGCGCCAATAATCATCCACCTGTAGTTTTGTTTATCGAACATCGCATTTTCTGGTTTCTTCTCTAGCATAATTAAAATTTGATGGCGCAATATAAAGCTTTTTCGATATCCCCATTCCCCTGCGCGATCGGAATATTAGGATGGAAATTAATATAAGTCGTCCAGTTTCATTTTCAGGTACTTGATTACACTTCGATGGGTGCTGATGAAAGTAATTCCGATCCCTACCATAATAATGCCTATGAAAAGGATGCCAAGCAAGGTATAGTCTCTCAGTGCTTTAAAATCCGGTACCCATTGCTCGACCCCAAAAATGATAATCAGGATTACGACAATAGCAATGATAGAACTCCAAAGTCCATTGATAACGGCTTTTGCATCGAATGGTTTCGAAATAAACCATCGCGTAGCTCCTACCATTTGCATGGTTTTAATGAGGAATCGATTGCTGAACATTGCCAGCTTTATTGTATTATCGATCAGTAGGATTACTAAAATTGCAAGTAAGGATACAATCCCTACGAGAACCCAGCCGACCTTGCGAACTAAATTGAGGTTACTTACTACGGCGCTGGGATAGTGTATGTCTTTTGCCAGGGGATTCTGCTGAAGATCCGCGGTAATTTGTGTAAGCGTGTCCTTATTTACGTAATCGGGTTTTAAGAAAAATTCGATGCTGGCGGGCAGGGGATTATAATCGAGTACTTTATCCCATCCCTCATTTCCATCTTTCAAAAACCTTTCCTTAGCTTCTTCCTTGGATACATATACCACATTTACTGCATAAGGCTGGGAGCTGACATATGATTTGAAACTATCAACATCTCTTTGTATAGCATTTTCTTTCAGGTAAATCTGAACCTGCACACTTCCTCGAAAATGATGTTCGAGCTTGCTGCCATTAATGAGGATCCAACCTAATATACCGATGAGGATAAGGAGCGCTGCAACTCCGAGGATGCTAAAAAAATAAGAAGGCTTGCTTCTCTTCATAGAGACCTTGCTAATTTCTGCCATGCGATAGGATTAATTGGTTTGGTTAAATGCAACGCGGGTAAGGATTTGAGTGCTAGCAAAAATAGCGGTTTTAGCTTTTCAATCCGTATTTTTGTCACCCACTTAACGGATGCTTTGCCAGAATATTTTTGAGACCAGAGTTTATTTAACTTTTTCTCAACCTTTATTAGTTCTGCTTTCCGGAACCTTTTAGGTCCGATCTCAGAATGATTGTGCAATTAATAAGAACCCAATAATATAATGGAATACAATTTCAGGGACATTGAAAAGAAATGGCAGGAAAAATGGAAGGAGCAGAAAGCTTACGAGGTAAGTAATAATTCAGTCAGGCCCAAATATTACGTGCTTGATATGTTTCCTTACCCAAGTGGAACCGGGTTGCATGTTGGCCATCCCCTGGGATATATTGCCAGTGATATTTTTGCGCGCTACAAAAGACTTCAGGGATTTAATGTATTACACCCGATGGGTTATGATGCATTTGGTTTACCCGCCGAGCAATACGCGATTGATCATGGCATTCATCCTGCCGTAAGTACCGATCAAAACATCAGCAATTTCCGCAAGCAGCTTGATAATATAGGTTTCTCATTTGACTGGAGCCGTGAAGTAAGAACGAGCGACCCCAAATTTTACAAATGGACGCAATGGATTTTTTTAAAATTATTTGAAAGCTGGTACAATAGAAGCACGAAAAAGGCGGAATCAATTTCTACACTGGAAGCCATTTTTGAAAAAGAGGGCAACCTGAAAATTGGGAGAACGCAATCAGCCGCTGGAGGAAATGAATCAGGTTCGATAGATTTTTCGGCTGACCAATGGAAATCATTTGATGAAAAGCAGCGTCAGGATATATTGATGAATTATCGTTTGGCATTTTGCGGTTATGGTGAAGTAAACTGGTGCGAAGCGCTGGGAACTGTGCTTGCTAATGACGAAGTAATTAATGGCGTAAGTGAGCGTGGAGGATATCCTGTGGTAAAAAAGAAACTCAGGCAATGGTACCTGCGTATCACTGAATATGCAGATCGGCTGCTGGAAGGATTGGACACAGTTGAGTTTAGTGATTCAATGAAGGAAATGCAGACGAATTGGATCGGCAAGAGTTATGGTGCTGAGATTGATTTTCACCTCACCCCCAACCCCTCTCCGTCCGGAGACTCTTTTCTTAGGGTATATACTACCAGGCCCGATACCATTTTTGGGGTGGATTTTATGGTAATTGCCCCGGAACACGAACTGGTTGAAAAAATCACATCAGCCGAACAACAAAAGGAAGTAGAGGGTTACCTCAGTTATGTTAAGAGTAGAAGCGAGCGAGAAAGAATGGCTGAAAAGAAAATCTCGGGAGTTTTCACCGGCACCTACGCTGAAAACCCATTCGATGGCAGGAAAATTCCCGTATGGATCAGTGAATATGTCCTTGCAGGATATGGTACAGGCGCAATAATGGGCGTACCCTGTGGTGATGAACGTGATCACAAATTTGCCAGGCACTTTAAAATCCCAATTACCAATATTATTGGGAAACATTATGATGGGGTGGAAGCTAATCCCACTAAAGATGCGATTTTAGAAAATAGTGGTTTCCTGAATGGTATGATCATGCGTGACGCGATTGAAGTAGTGCTTCAAAAACTGGAGAGCATGAAAATTGGTCAGCGAAAAGTAAATTATAAAATGCGGGATGCGGCGTTTAGCCGTCAGCGTTATTGGGGAGAACCTTTTCCGATTGTTTGGAAAGATGGAATAGCCGAACCACTGCCTGAAAGCGAATTGCCGGTGTTGCTGCCTCATCTTGACGAATTAAAACCCGGACCTGACGCTGAAGGTCCCCTTGCAAATCTTGATTCATGGAAACATTATAAAGGTGGAATCAGGGAAGTAAATACGATGCCCGGATATGCGGGATCAAGCTGGTATTTCCTTAGGTATATGGATCCCCATAACGAAAATGAATTTTGTGACCGCCAGGCATCAGATTATTGGAACCAGGTTGATCTTTATATTGGTGGAACAGAACATGCAGTTGGGCATCTTTTATACAGCCGTATGTGGACCAAAGTTTTATTTGACCTCGACTTTATTGGATACGATGAGCCTTATCGCAAATTGGTTAACCAGGGAATGATTCAGGGAAGCAGCCGGTTTGTTTACAGGTTTGATTATAAATTGAACGACGGAGTAAATTTGAATGCTGAAAATCCTGTCCTAATTTCTCATCCAATTGTTGAGAAGTTCAAAGAAAATGAAAAAGGGTTGGCAGAATTTATTGTTTCAAAAGTAGACCAGTTTAACAGTCAGGATGCTTCAAAGATTTTTGCATCTTCGGCCATTACGGGTCTCCACATTGATGTGAATCTAGTTTCAGGGCTGGAGCTCGATTTAGCTGGTTTAAGAAATTGGAGAACTGAATATGAAAACGCATATTTCATCATGGATGACGGCTCGGTCGTGAAGCCGGGAGAAAGTTCAACTTCGACGTATACTTGTGGGGCAGAGGTTGAGAAGATGAGTAAGCGCTATTATAATGTGGTGAATCCTGACGATATCGTGATGAAATATGGTGCCGATACTTACCGCATGTATGAAATGTTTCTTGGTCCGGTTGAACAAAGCAAACCCTGGGAAACACAAGGCATCGAAGGAGTGCATAGATTCATCAAGAAATTATGGCGTTTATTTTATGATGATATGAAAGGCAAAGTTTGGAATGAAGAAAAAGCCAGCGAAGCAGAATTAAAGATCTTGCATAAATCAATCAAAAAAATAGGAGAAGATACAGAACGATTCTCATTTAATACCGGTGTGAGTGGATTTATGATTTTTGTGAACGAACTGAGCGACATAAAATGTAGCAAGAAAGAAATTCTGGAACCGCTCCTGATTCTATTAACTCCTTACGCTCCCCACGTTGCCGAAGAATTATGGCACCTGCTTGGTAACAGTACTTCGATCCTGGATGCTACTTATCCAAAAGCAAATGAGAAATTCCTGGTAGAAACCTCCAAAAATTATCCGGTTTCGATTAATGGCAAAGTGAGGACTCAAATTGATATTACGCTGGATGCTTCACAGCAGGAGGTAGAACAAATCATTTTGGACAATGAGATTATAAAAAAATGGTTGAACGGAGGTGCACCCAAAAAGATCATCTACGTGAAAAATAAAATGATCAATGTTGTCCTTTAGAATTTGAGGCCGGTGCGACAAACCTGATTGTCGCACTGGTTTGTTCCGTACTCTCTAACCGGGCTTCATATCTTTTTCCGTCAACCAAAGCGACCATGAATGAAGTGTTTGGAGGAATGGCTCCAAGGTTTTCAGCAACCATTGTTAGCTCATTGTGATTCTTTAATTCCTCTACCGAAATTTTTATGGAGTAAGCAGTATCGCTCAGTCGCACGTGTTCGAACATGAGTTTTTCATTCATGAATAAAGCAATTGAATCTCCATCTATTTCTGCGTTATCGTAAAATTTCAATTCAACAGAGTCGCCGGTAAGAGGAATTTCCGTTGCGACTATTTTTTTCCTGGTTACAAGCCTTTCCTCATTGCTTTGAAATTTCACAGGAACTACAACAGCCTTCTCTGGAGTTATGATTGCATTGTCTTTATTCGGTATAGGTTTCTGGGTTTGCCGTGCTTCTGTTACTGTGTTTGTTTCCGGTAGAGGATTATAGTTTGTTCCGGGATAGCTCATCGCAGTTGTTTGTTCTATCAATTGGCGGTCGTTGCTACCCGAAGTATAATTTTCAATCACATAATCCCATTCATCACTGAAATGAGGGTTACCTGTTTTTTCTAACGAAACGGTTCCCGTAATTTGATCACGATCATCTTTTGGTGCACAACTTCCATTCAGCCACATTTTATCGCCGCCGGGACAACTAAAGTCCGCGGAAGAAAATAAATCGCCTCCTTTTTTAGAACCCGGAAGTAATCCTGAAGATTTATTTACAATCAAATGATCATCCCACCAAACCACGAAATTTTCTTTGAAATCAAAATAACCTTTGATCGCGTACCGACGATAGTTCTTGCCCAAATCGTAATAATAGGATGTGCCTGTCAGACTATCTCCATTCTGCACAATTTTCAATTCTACTCTTTTGTTATTGATCTTTCCTTCCCAGACTCCTGTGATTTGTTGTGCTTCCACTGAAACTAAATTCAGGGATAACATAATCAGAATTAAGATTGCGGCTTTATTCAAGTTGACAGATTTTGATTTAAGGGAATGATAAAAATTAACGCAATTTGGTGCCGGATATTTCTTCTAAAATGTTAAAATAGAATTGTAGCAAACAAGCGAAAGAGTTAAGCCGCACTGTTTATTATCTGAAAATAATTTCGGAAATTTAGGTATGGCACACGCGAACAATTTGTTGGTAGAAGCGCTTCGTGAGACAGCATCAAGACTAAGAAATGGTGCACATTATGCATGGGGACATCATGGTTCCTGCAATTGCGGAAATTTATTGCAGGTAGTAACCAAACTTTCAAAAGAAGAAATTTTGGCCTATGCGCGCACAGGAAACGGTGAATGGACCGAACTGGCTGAAGAATATTGTCCGGTTTCTCAAACTCCAGTAAACTTGTTGATTTCAAAACTGGAAGATTTAGGTCTTACAACTTCAGACATCCACAACCTGGAATATTTGGAAGATCGCGCTGTGCTTGAAGCGTTACCTGGAGGTTTCAGATGGCTCAACAAAAATGTACGAGAAGATGTTGTAGAATATTTTGATTGCTTTGCAGATATATTAGAAGAGAATTTATTGATGCAGATACAGGTTGACTGTAAATCCTTGCTTTCTTCTCCCTTACCTGTTTAATTTCCACGATCATTTGAATGGATATGAATTATAAATTGACTAGTCTTACTCCCATGCTTGAGACCAAAGATCTGATTGGTACGCTAAAGTTTTACACTGAAAAATTATATTTTATCTGCGATAATCATTCCGAAGAATGGGGCTGGGCACATTTGCATAAAGATGATGTAAATATTATGTTTTCAGTTCCAAATGCACATCGCAATTTGAAGGAGACAATGATGAGTGGATCTTTATACATGAATACAGATGATGTCGAAATTCTCTGGGATTCTTTGAAAACTGATGTAAAAATTTGTTATCCAATGGAAGATTTTGAATATGGAATGCGAGAGTTTGCGATTTACGATAATAATGGTTATATCCTTCAATTTGGCAAGTCCATATAGTTGATAATTTTTGGCTTTGTCTATATACTCTATACTAAGTACTAAGTACTTTTGCTATTTATCAGTTCAAATAGAATAAATGGAAATTCAGCGACAGCCCCTGCCTGCTAACTTCGAAGATATTGCTTTAAGGCATCAAAAAAATTTCCATGCAGTAGTGCCATTTAAGCCCAAATCAGAAATAATAATTGCACTGGATCTTACTGGCCAAAACAAAACCCTCGAACCAAATACTTTTTCTGATACTGAGTTATTCTCCGCATATATCTACAATATCCTCGAAAGAAACCATGCAAAATTTGCAATTGGCGGATATGGAGAAAATAGAATTGTATATAGTCGGAGTAAATTGTTTGATTCAAATAAACCTGACGAAGAGCCGAGAACAATACACCTCGGCATTGATGTTTGGGGGGTAGTTGGTACTCCGGTTCTGGCTTTTATGGGCGGCATGGTTCATAGCACCGGCTTTAATAATCAGTTCGGAGATTATGGTGCTACATTAATATTGCTTCATCAACTTGATGGGCTTCCATTTTATACTCTGTATGGACATCTTTCCCTGCAGGATATAGAAAAATTGGTTCCGGGCAATTATGTTTCAATCGGACAAACTATTGGTCATTTTGGAAATACTAACGAGAACGGCTACTGGCCGCCACATTTGCACTTTCAAATTATTCTGGATATTGGTATGTACAGGGGAGACTACCCTGGTGTATGCAAGATTTCGGAAAAAGTTAAGTGGCTTAGCAATTCCCCTGATCCTGAAACCATTCTTCAACTCACAAAATTTGCCATAAAGTCTTTGTGAACTTTGCATTAACGTTAATCGATTCTTGCTTTTTCTATTGATAAATCCTAACTTTTCAAAAAACCGATAAGATGGAAAAATCTGCTTCAAGTATGAAATGGCTGCTGCCCGTATTGCTTGCTGTACTTGCGTTCGCTCTCATGCTTTATTTTGTGAAAGGATGTGGGTCAAATAGCGCCACTCCAGTTGTTGAATCTGATACAACAACGGGAAAAGTTGAAGTTGCCCCGGTGCAGCCCGCTGCCGCAGCAACTGCCACAGAATCGTTGAAAGTTAAACTACCCGATGGCAGTGAGTTAGATGCGCACAAAGGAGGAATTGAAGATCAACTGGTGGCTTTTCTTAATGATCCAAATTCTAAGGCTGGTAAAGATGTATGGTTTGATTTTGATGAATTGAATTTTGAAACAGGCAGTGCAAAAATTACTGCAGAGAGTCAACAGCAAATAAAAAATATTGCTGCTATACTGAAAGCTTTCCCAAAAGTGAAAATAAAAATTGGCGGATATACAGACAAAACAGGCGATTCTGCAATTAATAAGAAATTATCGCAGGACAGGGCTGATGCAACTCTTGATGCTATCAAATCAGCCGGAGGCAATCCCTCCCAACTTACCGGAGCGGAGGGTTATGGTTCACAATTTGCAAAAGTGGATGCCACGGCTTCTGATGAAGAGCGGAAAAAAGACAGGAGAATTTCGGTAAGTGTTAGAGAAAAATAGTTTTTAAATACATTAATAGCGGGGCTCGTTAATTGACGGCCCCTTTTTTATTATTAAGTAGGAGGAAATTATTCCTTCAAAAAATTTTCAACAAGAAATTTCCATTCTTCGTCCAAAGAAATATTGGGCATTTTTTTTCTTGCACGGTTATACCAATAAAGTGCGTTCCCGGCGTCACCTTCTTTACGATGGAGATAAGCATGGATCCATGAAGCATTTTCATCTTCAACATCCTGGATCAATTCGTGCGCGCGATCCCAATTCTTTTTCCCATCCTCCCAAAGAGCCTGGAGATAAATTGACATATTCTTTGGTGATTCAGAATTTTTTAATGAATCAATGAAATCTTTGTATTCCATTTTAAAAAAATAATAGTCAATAATATCCTGATGCTGAACTCAGGGTTTCAATAATTTAAATGCATGTTGCCATTGATTCCTCAAAAATCCCGGAATGCACCAGAGGATGCAGAGTGGCTCAATGGCCCTGGCGGCTTCTATCGAACCCATATCTTCCGTTTCCCAACCAAAAGCCGCGAGTATATCTTCCACCGCAGCCTTTGCTTTTTCATCATTACCACAAATAAACATGGTGGGTTTACCTTCTTCAAAAGAAGGTTTATACATGCTGGCATTTCCAACACTGTTAAACGCTTTTACCAGGCTGGCCTCGGGAATTAATTTCTGTGTTCGTTCCATTAGAGATTCATCCAGGGTAGTAAAGAACTTTAATACGCCATGCTGTGGAGGTGCTTTCGCTATGGGATTTGTCGCATCAATTACAGTTTTTCCTCTGAAGTTTTCTTTCCCTGCGATTTCAATTGCCTCATCAACCACATTTCCTGCCGTCGCAAGCACAATTAATTCGCCGAATTTTGCTGCATCTTCAAAGCTTCCGAGTGTTCCCCCTTTATTATCTTTTTCCCATTGTACCAATTGAGGCTTGGTTGTATCTCTCGTTCCTATTTTTACCTGGTGGCCTTCCTGTAAAAAACCGTTTCCCAAAACCTGGCCCACAACTCCTGAGCCGATAATTCCCACTTTCATAAAATATATTTTAGTGTGAACAATTCAATTATAAATTCAAAAAGCAATCCAAAAAAGAACTGATATAATTTTTTTGTGCCGCCATAAATTGAATTCCGTTTTCATACATTTCATTTTCCAATTGAATATATTTCGAATTAGCTAATTCATGCAGACCATGCAAAACCATTGCTTTCATAAGAGGCATATCCATCTCCATATGAAACTGAAGTGCTGCAATTTGAGTACCAACTAAAAACCCCTGGTTTTTGCAACCTTCCGTGCTAAACAATAATTGCGCATCTGTTGGCAAATCGAAAGTTTCACCATGCCAGTGAAAAGTTTCGAATTCGGATGGCAGGTTTTCAAAACCTTCCTTATTTATTTTGATCACCGGCCACCACCCAATCTCCTTTTCTCCATTTAAAAATACCCTCGCACCCAAAACCTCAGCCAATAATTGCGAACCTAAACAAATACCCAAAATTTTTTTTCCTGTGGCAATATATTTTTTTATGAATAACTTTTCTTCTTTCAGCCATGCAAATTGATTTTCGTCGTGTACACTCATGGGTCCACCCATGATCACCAGTAAATCTATTTCGCCGGGATGCGGAAAATTTGAGGATTCATATACTCTGGTAAAGCTTGTGAAATGATTTTTATCGACGCACCAGTCAATCAAAGTGCCGGGGGATTCAAATGAAACGTGTTGAATAAAATGCACATTCATATTGCTGAATTTTCAGGTGTTGGATACTGGATTCTCTTGAGTTCTTTTCCGTAGATTTACAAAGTTGAAAATTTACGATGCCCAATCCAAACTTAAATACAGATAAAGATTCCTTAACAGCCGTAGAAAAGGAATTTGAGAATAATATCCGGCCCAAAGAAATTGCAGAATTTGCCGGGCAGTCACAGGTCATAGAAAATCTCATCATTTTCGTTAGGGCTGCCAAATTAAGAGGCGAGGCCCTGGATCATATACTTTTTCATGGTCCACCCGGTCTTGGTAAAACTACCCTGTCCAGGATTGTTGCCAACGAACTTGGGGTCAACATAAAGGAAACATCAGGACCCGTAATTGAAAAGCCCGCGGATCTGGCAGGGTTACTCACCAACCTCCAGCCTCACGATGTGTTGTTTATAGATGAAATACATCGTTTAAGCACCGTAGTTGAAGAATACCTGTACGCAGCAATGGAAGATTACAGGATTGATATTATGATTGACAGCGGCCCAAGTGCAAGAAGCATACAAATTAACCTGAATCCTTTTACGCTTATCGGTGCCACAACCAGGAGTGGTTTGCTAACCGCGCCATTGCTTTCAAGATTTGGAATTAAATCCCGGCTTGAATATTATGACGCAAAAACACTTCAAAAAATAATTTCACGATCGGCTTCTATCCTGGGTGCTGAAATTTCATCTGATGCTATCGGAGAAATTGCTCGAAGAAGTCGGGGTACACCCAGGATCGCAAACGCACTCTTACGGAGAGTAAGAGATTTTGCACAGGTTCTCAATGATGGCATGATTGATATTGGTATTACAGAGCATGCATTAAAAGCACTCAATGTGGATGAACACGGACTTGATGATATGGACAATCGAATACTGTCAACGATAATTGATAAATTTAAAGGAGGACCAGTTGGAATCACAACCATTGCTACTGCAGTTGCGGAAGAGCCAGGGACACTGGAGGAAGTTTACGAACCTTTTTTAATCCAGGAAGGATTCATAAAAAGAACTCCAAGAGGTAGAGAGGCGACTCAAAAAGCGTATGAGCATCTGGGAAAAATTTTTCCGGGAAGGGCAGGAGAAAATCTTTTGTTTTGATATTGTGAGGTATGATACCTGCCTGCTATTGTAATCCTCTGAATTCAGCCTTATCTTTCATAAGGAAATCATAGACACCACCTATAACTGACGAACCTGAATTCTATGGTAAAAACCGGAGTTTATATTTCCCTGATTTTATTCGCCCTCTCCGGGAAGGTTTCTGCACAATATTATAATCTCGCATTCAAAAATTACAGCAGCACTAATGGTCTCTCACAAAGTGAAGTGAATTGTGTGTACATGGACCATGAAGGATTTCTTTGGATTGGAACATGGTTTGGACTGAACAGGTACGATGGAAAATATTTCACTCACTTTAACCACGAAACAAATAATCCGGGAAGCATCTCAGATAATACCATCAAAGCAATAGCAGAAGATTCCAAAGGAAATTTATGGTTTGCCGTTTATAATGCAGGAATGTCAGTATTGCCTTATCACTCCACTCAATTCCGAAACTTCAAACCTACACATGGAAAAAATAGTTTGCTAAGTCAGTACGCTTCCGCATTATTGGTGGACCGAAAAGACAATATTTGGCTGGGCACGGAGGAGGGACTTTCGATTTATGACCAGAATACAGAAACTTTTACAAATATTAGCACCTGCCCAGTTCACAAAGACGAGCTTCTTGTTCGGTCTCTTTATGAAGATGCTTCAGGAAAAATATGGGTTGGCACCGAAAAATGTGGCTTACTTGTTTGGGATCCGAACACAAGATCATTGCAATCTGCAGGTGGTAGCTATTTTGCCAATAGCGTTTGGGATATTACCGAAGACAAATACGGCAAGATTTGGCTAAGCACTTCAAATGGAATTTATTTTTTCAAAAAGAATGGACCTTTCGAAGATTTAATTATACAAAAAGCAGAATTTTTCCCCGGCAGTATTGGTGTACGGAGTGTTCGCTTTGATCAAAAGGGTAATGCCTGGATTGCAAGCAGGGTGGATGGTTTGTTTCTGTACAATATGGAAAATGGAAGACTGGATCATTACAAAGAGGACTTTAATTCTGTACGGGGTTTATTAAGCAATCGCCTGAGTTGTCTTTATGCAGATCCTAAGGGAGGAATGTGGGTAGGAGGCGAAAATGGAGTTCAGAGTTTTTATTTTGATTCACAAAAGTTTTTTATCTATCCTGATCTCAATACAAGTTCAGAAAAAGTTCAGGGAACGATATTATATGGAATCTACGAAAGCAATAATGAATTGATTATTGCAAGTTCTGCCGGCATTCTCGCTTATGACAGAAAAAAGCTTGAATTTCTTTCGGTTAAAGATGAATATGGATTGCACACCCGATACAGAATCATTCAGAAAATAGACAAAGACACCTGGTGGCTATTCAGCGATCGCGGCGTTTATGAACTGATTCGGTCCGAAGGAAAATATTTGGTTCGAAGACCGCCAGCCCTCAAGCCCTGGAAATACTTCGAACAATATAATATTATGTATGCAGTGCAGGACCTTGATCATGATTACTGGTTTGGCACTTATGGCAAAGGATTATTGCATCTCGACTTTGATAAACAAACTATCAAGACTTTTATGCACGATGCAACTGATGAAAGTAGCTTGCCCAGTGATGTGATTGACGTGCTTTCAATTGATAGAAAAGGAAATTTGATAGTGGGAACCCACTCGGGAATGTCAATTCTTGCAAGAGGCGATTCAGTTTTTTTCAATATTTCTAATAGTCTGAATGCAAAGATTGGAAAACTGAACAATAACCTGGTATACGATGTATACGATGACGGCAATTCACTTTGGCTGGCAACTTATGGAGGCGGACTTAATAGGTTTAATAAGAAAGACAGCTCTATCACCTATTTTACAACTCAACACGGACTCAGCAGCAATGCTATTTATTCCCTTGTTCCCGAAAATGATTCCATTATTTGGCTGGGAACCAATTCTGGCCTTTCAAGGTTCAACACTCAAACTTATCAATTCACCAATTACACAGTGAATGATGGCTTGCAGGCTAATGAGTTTAATTTGTATTCGAGTTTTAAAAATGAGCATGGCGAAATTTTTATGGGTACGATTAATGGCATTATTTCTTTCACGCCCTCTAACATGCCCAGAAATATATTTCCACCACGGGTGTATTTATCCAAAGTGCGAATCAATAATGTTCTTTACAGTGATTCAGTTATTACCGCGACGAACCAGGATAAATATCTCGAAATAAGATACCACGACGATTTGGTAATGGAATTTTCTCCTCTATCATACAGTTCGAGCGAGTACACGCTTCGATATAAAATTCCTCAAATTGGTGATCAATGGGTGGACAATGGTAAAAACAGTCAGATTCAATTGATCAACTTCGAACCAGGCTTCTATGATTTATATGTTCAGCAGGGGAATAATGATAAAATCTGGAGTGATGCAAAATGGAAATTGAGAATTTATATTGTTCCTCCATTTTGGAAAACGGGCTGGTTTAAGATTTTGATTTTTATAAGTGTGATTGCAGTTGCATTTTTTTCGGTTAGATCTTACACAAAAACAAGATTGCTTAAACAAAAACAATTGCTCGAGCGTCAGAAAATGCTCGAACTGGAGCGGGCCAGAATTTCCACAGAATTGCACGATGATATAGGGGGTGGCCTCACAGCAATCAGACTCATGAGTGAAATGATTAAAGAAAAGAGTGAGGATGCAAATACAAGGACTTATCTCGAAAAAATCTCCCAGGGCTCGAACGATCTCATTCAGAAAATGAATGAAATAGTTTGGGCACTGAATGTTAATCACGACAACCTGCAGAGTTTAATAACTTATACACGCCAATATGCGGTATCTTATCTCGATGATGTCAATATTCAATGCAACGTAGAAGTGCCTGAACAGATTCCTGAGATTACAGTTGCCGGAACCAATAGAAGAAATATATTTCTGCTGGTAAAAGAAGCACTTAACAATATTGTGAAACATGCACAGGCCTCAGGTGTTCAGATAAGATTTGCTGTAAGCGACGTGTTGGAAATTGAAGTGCATGATAATGGTAAAGGAATTAATACTGAAAATATTCGTCTTGGGGCAAATGGCCTCGTTAATATGCGCCGTAGAGTAGAGGCACTCAAAGGAAGTTTTAATATCATAAACAAAACGGGAACAACGGTTGTCTTCGATATCCCCGTAAGTAGCCTCGCCCACAAAGCATAATCGCTCTAAATAAAAAGCCACGCCGATGGCAAATCTATGACGTGGTCGAATTTATTGTAAGACAATTTCAGGCAGGTACAACAAGTCTGAATCCATTACCGTGAATGTTTACGATTTCGATACTGGAATCCTCCTTTAAATATTTCCTGAGTTTTGCAATGTATACGTCCATGCTCCTCCCATTGAAATAGGTATCGCTACCCCAAATTCTTTTTAAAGCAATTTCTCGGGGAAGAAGATCATTCTTGTATTCGCAAAGCATTTTTAATAACTCATTTTCCTTTGGAGAAAGTGTTTGCATTTTCCCATCCACTGTCAATTCCCGGAGCTTGGGATTGAAGTGATATTTTCCAAGATCATATTCAACGTTTACATTGTCTTTGCTTAATTCATCATTGCGCTTGAGAATGGCCTTGATTTTAAGCAGGAGTACTTCACTATCGAATGGCTTGGTGATATAATCATCGGCGCCTAATTTGTATCCCTGAATGATATCTTCTTTCATGGTTTTTGCCGACAGAAAGAATAACGGAACATCTGGATTGATGTCTCGAATTTCTTCTGCAAGTTTAAAACCATCCATATGAGGCATCATTACATCCAGCAGGCAGAGATCAAATCTTTCTCTTTGAAATGCGGCCAGACCCAGTCGTCCATCTCTTTCCAATACAACTTCATAATCATTCAGCTCCAGATAATTTTTTAAAACCATTCCGAGATTCTGATCATCTTCGCACAACAAAATTTTGGGTTTATGTGTTTCCATGTCCTTGTGTTTATACTTTGACGAACAAATAAATAACAAACGTTTGCAGTAGTACGCTAAATGCGAATAAATTTTTGTTAAAAGGAATTGAAAGATACAAAGTAATTAAGAAATGTTGGTCTTTATTCAACAAAACGAAATAATGACTAAGAGTACCCAGTACCTAGTACCTAGACAAAACCACAAGCTATAAACCCACCAACAATTAACTTTGCGACATGCGACTTACAACTGATAACAAATTCAAGAAACTTGTAGTGATTGGCGATAGGGTATTAATAAAACCTTTGGAAGCCAATGAAAGAACGGCTAGTGGACTATACCTTCCGCCCGGAGTTCAGGAAAAAGAAAAAGTTCAGCAGGGGTATGTAATTAAAACAGGACCAGGGTATGCTATCCCTATGCCGGTTGAAGGCGAAACCTGGAAAACAGAAGAAGAGCAGGTAAAATATTTCCCACTTCAGGCGCGCGAAGGTGATTTAGCCATTTTCTTACTGAGTGGGGCAACCGAAGTCATGTATGAAAATGACAAATATTTTATCGTTCCCCAAAGCGCTATCCTGATGCTGGAACGCGAAGAAGATCTTTGATCCTTATGCCAGATTCATCTTTTGCATAACTTACCCTAAATTTTATGCCATGGCTGATAAAAAAGCATTTGCAGCACTAATCCAATCCGGTTACGATTTCAAAGGTGATCATTTCCCGATCGGAGTTGCGATGTTAGATGGAGAACTTATTCCGGGAAGTTTTATCAATCTCCCACTGAAAACCATGAACAGGCATGGCCTGATTGCGGGAGCTACAGGTACGGGAAAGACCAAAACATTACAGGTTATTTCAGAAGGATTAAGCGACGCAAGCGTTCCGGTTATGCTTATGGATATAAAAGGTGATTTGAGTGGTATTGCAGCGCCGGGAGTTGCAAACGAAAAAATCACGGAACGATGTGGTAAGATGGGGATATCTTATAAACCTTCTGCCTATCCTGTAGAATTGATGAGCCTTAGCAATGAAAAAGGAGTTCGCTTACGCGCAACCGTAAGTGAGTTTGGACCCATTCTTCTTTCTAAAATGCTTGATCTTAATGACACGCAGGAAGGACTGGTTGCCATGCTTTTTAAATATTGTGATGATAACAAATTGCCCCTTCTGGATCTTAAGGATTTCACTAAAGTGTTGCAATACGTAAGCAACGAGGGTAAGGCGGATATCGAAAAAGCTTATGGAAAAATTGCCACCACAAGTACCGGTACCATCCTTAGAAAAGTAGTTGAACTGCAGCAACAGGGTGCCGATGTTTTTTTTGGAGAACCTTCATTTGAAGTAAACGACCTGATGAGGATTGCTGATGACGGAAGAGGAATGATCAGTGTGCTGAGGGTAACGGACATGCAGAACCGCCCAAAACTATTTTCCACTTTCATGTTAAGTCTGCTTGCAGAATTATACGCCACACTCCCGGAAGAAGGGGATATGGATAAACCCAAGCTGGTATTATTTATTGATGAGGCCCACCTCGTTTTCCAGGAAGCATCCTCAGCTTTGCTGCAACAAATTGAGACAGTAATTAAACTGATAAGATCTAAAGGTGTTGGCATTTTCTTCTGTACACAAAATCCGCAGGATATTCCGGCGAGTGTACTAAGCCAACTTGGACTGAAAGTACAACATGCACTGAGAGCGTTTACAGCAGCCGACCGCAAAACCATCAAGCAGGCTGCAGAAAATTATCCCGAAACGACCTACTATGATGTGGATGATCTTATTACACAAATGGGCATTGGTGAAGCTTTCGTAACCATGCTTAATGAAAAAGGAATCCCCACTCCACTGGTTCATACGATGATGTTTCCACCAAAATCAAGAATGGACGTTTTGACTGAACAGGAAATAAGTTCATTGGTTTCAGGATCAAAGCTTGTAAAAAAATATGCGGCCGACATAGACAGCAAGAGTGCCTACGAAATTCTTAACGATAAATTGGAACAGGCCGGAAATAAAGGTGCCGACCAACCGAAGCCGGGAGCCAAACAAGAGAAATCCACTCTCGAAAAAGTGTTGGATAGTCAGGCCGCCAGACAGGTAGAGCGCACAGCAGCAAGTGTAATTACCAGAAGTCTATTAGGTGCTCTTGGTTTAGGTGGGAGGAGTTCGAAAAAGAATAGTTGGTTTTGAATAACTTATTAATGCAAAAAAATTAGATAGCCGATTTAAAGTGTTAGGGGCACACTGAATGAACAATATGTTTATAAAAATTAAGAGAATACCACTAACAGGGTATTGGTTGTCGGTGCCGCCTCCTTATCTTTGAATCCGGTTTTTCATAGGATATTGGATTTTAAAAACGGGCTGGATTTCTATCCTGGCCCTTTTTTTTTATGGAGATTTCCTGATCCTTCCTCCCTCATCCATCTCTATTTTACGCTCAGATATTAAGTGATCAATGATATTTAAGGTGTGCTCTGAATTGAGACTCGTAAGATTTGAAAGCAATTCCCTCACCGAAAGTGGGCCTTCATCCAGGCTCTGAAATATTCGATGACTGATTTCATAAAATTCAGATTTATTCAGGGCAGATTTCTTTCTTTTAAGACAATTATCACAAATACCGCATTCTTTAGAGCTGAGGTCATTAAAATATCGGGCAATGGTAAGAGATCGGCATGCATTCGTTGCCTCAGTATAATTAATCATGCTACCCACACGATCTTCGAATGCTTTCTTTCGTTTTAAATAGTTTACCTGGTCAATAACAAGATTTTCTGTAGCAATCCTTTTTTCGAGGAACATAATTTGAGGACTTTCACTTTGCGGTTTATATTGAAGGATACGGGCTTTATTTAATTGATCCAATTCCACTCTTACTTTGTCTACCTCTTTTTTCAACATCCGTGCAATTGCATTTTCCCTTATTGTTACCGGCATGTCCAATATCCCTGAATAATTCCTGAGAAGAGTTTTGATTAGAGGATCAAGTTGAGGATATTCTGTTTCAAATTCCCGCAATGATTGGTTTCCTGATGTAAATACTACGGTGGAAGGCAGTAATAAATTTTCGTTATAGCTCAATATTTTTTCCTGCTCCAAAATCTTCAATACATTCATTACAATTACAGGATCCAATTTGAATCGTTCGGATAATTCATCCAGGTCCAGATCAAACGATTGGTCCTTTCCAAAGCCAACCGGAAGCTGCAGATAATTTGCCAACGCCTGGTAAACTTTGCGGATTAATTCTAATCCGGGATATCTTAAGTCAGACAACTCCTTTAATTCATCCAGGTCTTTTTGCTGATAGAGTAATACTGCATAAGATTTCTTGCCATCCCTGCCTGCTCTTCCTGCTTCCTGGTAATAATTCTCGAGACTTTCGGGAACGTCTACATGAACTACAACTCTCACATCAGGCTTATCAATTCCCATCCCAAATGCATTCGTGCAAACGATGATCCTTGTTTGATTTCGGATCCAGTTTTCCTGCTTCTGATTTCTTTCTTCATGCAACAATCCTGCGTGGTAATAGTCTGCCTGCACTCCATGAAGATTGAGCAGATTCGAGATCTCCTGGCATCTTCTCCTGCTTCTGCAGTAAACAATTCCGCATCCGTCCGTTTTTTGAAGTATCTCGAGTAGCTTATTGATTTTTACATCAACCTTAAAACAACTATAAGAAAGGTTAGGTCTTTCATATGATTTTTGAAAAACGCTGTGGCCTCTGAATAATAATTTCTCGCAGATGTCATTTTGTACTTCCCTTGTCGCGGAAGCAGTCAAAGCAAGAATAGGAACTTTGGGCTTTTCTTCGCGGAGTTTCGCAATGTTGAGGTAAGAAGGTCTGAAATCATATCCCCATTGCGAAATACAATGTGCTTCATCAACGGCAATCAAATTCACATCCAATGCCGGTAAATATTCTTTGAAAAAATCAGTCTCCAATCTTTCGGGAGAAACATACAGAAACTTAAAATTTCCGTAGAGGGCATTGTCCAAAGTTTTTTTTACTTCGGAAAAATTCATTCCCGAATGAATAGCGAGTGCCTGAATACCTTTCGCTCTCAGGTTCGCAACCTGGTCCTTCATTAAAGCTATAAGAGGAGATACCACCAGGCAAATTCCTTTCTTATGCATTGCAGGCACCTGGAAACAAATGGATTTTCCGCCTCCGGTGGGTAAAATAGCCAGTGTATCTTTTCCGTCAATTACAGACTGAATGATCTCTTCCTGCAATGGGCGGAATTGATTGTATCCCCAATACTGTTTCAAAATATTCTGGGCCGCAGTCATGTAGTTAAAGATGGGAATTTAAAATGGACATGAAAGAAAATTTCTTCCACAATAGGGAAGGATCAAACCACTTTCTTCACATATAACCTGGCAGAATTTATAGCAAGTATAACGTCGCTGAATCCCATAGCCAATGCAGCAAGGGCCGGAGGCATGAAACCAAAAGCTGCAAGTGGAATGGCGGCAATGTTATAAATAAATGCCCAAAACAAATTTTGCCTGATTGTTAGAAAAGTGTGCTTACCCAATCCAAGAGCCAGCGGTAAATTCTTTAAACCCTTATTCATCAAAATCACATCTGCTGTTTGCATTGAAATTTGTGAAGCATCATTCATCGCTATTCCAATGGTGGCCTTCGCCAAAGCGGGGGCATCATTAATGCCGTCCCCAATCATCGCCGTAGGCGTGATTTTATTTAATTCTTCAACTTTTGCAAGTTTTTGTTGCGGACTTTGCTCAGCAATTACTTCATCCAGATTTATTTGCTTTGCAATTTGTTCGCTCGGAGCCAATCGATCACCGCTAAGCAAAATAGTTTTTATTTTTTTCGATTTCAGATAAGAAGCAACCTGTTGCGCATCGGCTCTCAATTCATCTTTTACATCAATCCATCCCAGTAACTCACCGTTTTTTACAATGTAAACGTTATGGTTTTCTTCCTGTGTAAGGTTTTGAGCAATTTTTTTGGATCCCGCAAAATATTCATCACCGTTTGTTGCAATTCCCTTCATGCCCAGGCCTTTTATTTCTTCAATTTTTGTCCACTTGATATCCTGGTTCGTTTTCCAATTAGTTGCAATGGATTGAGCAATGGGATGTACAGAATACTTTTCAAGTGAAAATGCAATCTTCTTAAATTCATCTTCGTCTCCATTAATTATTTTGTATCCCTGGATTGCAAATGCTCCCGTGGTAAGGGTTCCCGTTTTGTCAAATACTACCTGGTTTATATTTTTAAAAAGTTCAAGACTTTTCGCATTTCTAAATAGGATTCCATTTTTAGCTGCTCTACCCAAACCAACCGCTATGGCAGCGGGGGTAGCCAGACCCATGGCACATGGACAGGCAATTACCAATACTGCAATGCTTCTCATTAATGCAATGGTGAAATCATGGATGATGAAATAATTAAGAAGAAAAGTTAGTAGAGCTATGCCAAGTACAACGGGTACAAATATGGCACTTACTTTATCAGCCAACTGTTGCACGGGAGGTTTTTCACCCTGGGCCCGCTTAACAAGATTCACAATATTTGCGAGGACAGAATGATCGGCAGAGGCGGTCACCTGCGCTTTAACTGTGCCACTAATTATTAAACTGCCTCCAATCAAAATATCCTTGGCTTTTTTGGTTATTGGAAGAGATTCCCCTGTAATGATTGCTTCGCTAACACTTGCATCACCCCAAAGTATTTTACAGTCAGCCGGTACCTGTTCACCATTTTTAATCAGCACGAGGTCACCGGAACGCAAGGCCGTATTTTCAACCGGAAGAATCACTTCCTGATGGTGCTCATCAAAGGCGATCATATTCGCCATCACCTTTTGAGATTTGGCAAGTTTATTTAGTGCTTTCTGTGTGGAGTGAATGGAAACATCTTCCATATAGTTTCCCAGAAAAACAAGTGTGATAATTGCTGCTGCAGTTTCGTAAAATAAATAACCTTCGCCTAAATTCAGAATTGTGCCAATCAAACTATACGCAAAAGCTGCTGATGCACCAATGGCAATTAATACATTCATGTTAGGCATCCCATTGCGGATGCTTTGAATTGCCGATTTGCCAAAAAAAGACATTCCAAGTACATAAACGGGAATACAAAGCGCCATCTGCACCCATCCATTCATGAGCCAATGCCATTGTAACCAGCCATGTACCATATGCAGCATCAATACAACAGTAAATGGCAAACAAATCAAAAAATAGCGGAGAAATCGATTTATTTTTTTTTGCCCCGGAGTTAACTTTTCATTATTTACAACCTTATACCCAAGCTCTTCAATGCCCTTTTGAAGCGTTTCCTTTTTTATGGTCTCATTCATGTCAAAAGCTACATCTCCACCCATTAGATTTACTTTGACATTTTCCAGACCTTTTTTCTCAAGATAATTGTTGATGGTTAGTGCGCAATTTGAACAAGTCATACCCTCAACTTTCCATTGAACTTTTTCCATTTTGCAAAATTACCGAATATGAAAAATATATTTGCTTTTGTGTTCTTTAAGGATTGAACTGAATGTATAACTAAATCAGGAAAACGCGTTTACGCAAAGAGGTTTTACACCCACATGACAAATAAAGAATGGAAATATGATTTGGCCCAGATTGACAGGATTGCTGGTGAATTATGGACAACAATTGGCAACCATAAAATAATTGCATTGTATGGAGAAATGGGAGCAGGAAAAACAACACTTGTACATGCGCTTTGCAACTATAGAAAAGTGAGTGATCATGTAACCAGTCCTACTTTTTCCATCATTAATGAATATCGAATCAGGGAAAATTCAAAATTTGAAAAAATCTATCACCTGGATCTTTATCGATTAAAGGATGAGGAAGAAGCTATAAGAGCAGGTATTGAAGACTGCATTTATTCGGGGAATATTTGCTTCGTGGAATGGCCTGAAAAAGCACCAGGGCTATTACCTCCCGATACAATCTCGATTCGTATTCAATTTGTAGATGCAAATACCAGGCAATTGAAACTTGAGTTTACCAGCTAATTTTTGTACATTGTTCCTTCAAATTAATCCCGATTCATGGCGTCTGGCAAACCTGCAGTGAGCGCATCATTCAGCTACGAAACTTTGGAAGAGACACTCGATATTAAGCCAAAAGGCGCTGAATTATTGATTGGGATCCCCAGGGAAAATTTATACCAGGAAAATCGAATTGCACTTACTCCCGACGCTGTTGGAGTACTTGCCGCAAACGGACATCGTGTAGTGGTTGAGCACAGGGCAGGTGAAGGTGCACACTTTTCCGAAAAAGATTATAGTGATGCCGGTGCAAAAATTGCATATGATAAAAAGGAAGTTTTTCAATGTGACCTTATTATTAAATCAGCTCCGGTAAATGATAGCGAACTCGATTGCCTTCGGCAAAATCAAACCATCATTTCTCCCATCCACCTTGCAGTAATGAAAACAGAAATACTGCAAAAAATGATGGAGAAGAAAATTACCGCTCTCTCTTTCGAAAATCTAAAAGATGATTCTGGCCACAATCCCATTGTTCGTTCAATGAGTGAAATAGCCGGAAGCGCTGTAATGCTTATCGCCGGTAATTATTTAAGCAATGCCAATAATGGAAAGGGAATGCTACTCGGTGGTATTTCGGGTATCCCTCCAACCAAGGTAATTATTATTGGGGCTGGTATTGTAGGCGAATATGCTGCCCGCACCGCCCTGGCAATGGGTAGCAGTGTTAAAGTTTTCGATAATAATATTTACAAGCTTAAGAGAATGCAAAATAATATGGGAGTCCGCATGTGGACCTCAGTTATTGAACCTAAAATTCTCGCCAAACAACTAAAAACTTGTGATGTGGCAGTTGGAGCTCTAACTTCCACCGGAGGCAGAACTCCTATTATTGTTACCGAAGAAATGGTTACACAAATGCGTCCGGGTAGTGTGGTCGTTGACGTTAGTATTGATCGTGGAGGATGCTTCGAAACATCTGAACTTACAACACACGAAAATCCAATATTCATTAAGCATGGTGTTATTCACTATTGCGTCCCAAATATTCCTTCAGGTTTTGCACGCACAGCGTCGCAGGCTATCAGCAACGTACTGATGCCATTGTTGC
Source organism: Bacteroidota bacterium (assembly GCA_003175935.1). Lineage (GTDB taxonomy): Bacteria > Bacteroidota > Bacteroidia > Chitinophagales > Chitinophagaceae > PSRI01. The sequence continues at coordinate 24,490 of PSRI01000258.1, read as the reverse complement.
TTGAAATTGGTGGTGAAGGTGGCTTGGAAAATCTGATCTGGCACAAATTCAATATCAGAAGCGGAATCTATTTATTTAAAGGAGCCCTCACAAATATTCATCTCAGTCAAAGGTTCAATTTAAAGTACACCGATTTAAATCTTTTGATCGCGAGCCAGCGTTAATTTGATTTCTTGTAATCCCGAATGTCTATTATTTTTTCACAGAATTGATACTCCCTTTGATCATTAGAACTCACAATGATCATCCTTCCCTTGCTGAATTTGGCAACCAAAGTATCGTAAAGTTCTATTCCCTGATTGTCCAGGTTAGTGCAGGGTTCATCCAGTAGAATAACAGGAGTTGCAGAAAAAAATGCCTGCCCCAGCTTAAGCCTTTGCTTCATTCCACTGCTGAAATACCGAATTTGTTTGGACGATGCTCCTGCCAGGCCCAAAGTTTCCATGATAGTTTCAAAACTTTCCGTGCTTACGAGAGGCTTAAACTGGTTGTGAAATTTTAAAAATTCCAAAAGAGTCATTTCTTCAACAAGTTCTAAATAAGGGGCCGCTATGGAAATGAATTTAAAAATAGAATCTGAAGGAATTTCTTTTTGCGAGACATCGTCCCTGCAATTGATTTTACCTTCTGACAAAGCAATAGCGCCTGCTATGCATTGAAGTAAAGTAGACTTTCCCGAACCATTGGGTCCGGTGATTGCATAATGTTTATCCGGAATAAACTGGAAATCGAAATGACGAAAAATCCAATCGCGGTTGAAGCGTTTGCCGGTATTAGTCAGCGATATCGTCATCAACGCTGTTTTTAGTGTAGCGCTTAATGATGCCTCTTCCACTCTCACGAACAAATGTTACAATCTCATCTCTCTCGTCTGTAGCTGGAAATTCTTCTTCGAGATATTCAAGAGCCTGGGAAGTATTCAAACCCTTGTTATATATGACACGATAAATTTCAAGAATATGATTAATTTTTTCAACGGTGAATCCTCTTCTTTTCATACCAACAGAATTCACTCCCGCGTAACTTAATGGCTGGCGACCCGCTTTGATAAAAGGAGGCACATCCTTACCAACCAGGGATCCTCCGCTAATGAATGCATGTTGACCAACCTGCACAAACTGATGGACAGCGCACATACCACCTAAAATGGCCCAATCACCCATAATCACGTGCCCGGCTACCTGGGTATTATTGCTCAAAATGCAGTTCTTTCCAATGATGCAATCGTGGGCGATATGGCTATAAGCCATGATCATACTGTTTTTTCCAACTTTGGTGGTCCAGCGATCGCGAGTACCCCGATGCACGGTTACAAACTCTCTGATGGTGACATTGTCACCAATTTCAACCGTTGTTTCTTCTCCCTCAAATTTCAGGTCCTGAGGAGCCGCAGAGATCACCGCCCCCGGAAAAATCCTGCAATTTCTTCCGATTCTTGCGCCTTCCATTATGGTCACGTTGCTACCTACCCAGGTTCCTTCTCCGATCTCCACATTGTGATGGATCACTGTAAAAGGATCCACTTTCACATTAGTAGCTAGTTTGGCATTCGGATGAATATATGTATGCGGATGAATCATTAGCAATTTTTTCCTGGTTCTTGTTTCATGTATTAGTAAATTCTACATACAAAAAACGCCAGGCATTTTCCTGACGGGGGCAAAAATAGGAAAAAGATAATACTATCCAGAAAACTAAGAGTAACTCACAGAAAGTCTCTATCCAGAATTAACTCTTAGTCTCTTTTTACCAGCTGGGCCATTAATATGGCTTCAGTTGCAATCTTATTTCCAATGTAAACGGTGCCTCTCATTTCGCATAGGCCTCTACGGATAGGCGCGATTAACTCCATTTTGAGAATCATAGTGTCTCCGGGTACTACCTTTTGCTTGAATTTACAGTTGTCAATCTTTACAAAGTAGGTATCGTATTGTCCTGGAGGCATGGCATTGATGGCCAGGATTCCTCCGGTTTGTGCCAAAGCCTCTATTTGCAAAACCCCAGGCATAATTGGATTCCCTGGAAAATGCCCCACGAAAAAGGGTTCATTAAAAGTTACATTCTTGATGCCTACTATTTGTTTATCTGATAGCTCAATAATTTTATCAACTAACAGGAATGGATAACGATGAGGAAGAGTTTTTTCAATTTGTTGCGAATTAAAAACAGGAGCCTGATTTGGATTATAAACCGGCACATCCAGCATCTGCTTATTCTTCCGTATGTATTGCTTTATTTTCTTGGCAAAATCCACATTCGAAGAATGTCCTGGCCTGTTCGCAATAATATGCCCCTTGATCGGGTATCCAATTAATGCAAGATCTCCTACTACATCCAATAATTTATGACGCGCTGGTTCATTCGGGAATCTTAATTCCAGGTTATTCAAATAGCCTTCGCTCATCACTTCAATCTTTTTTCTTCCAAATGCTTTGGCTAAGCGTTCCATTTCTTCTTTAGTAACCGGTTTGTCAACTACAACGATCGCATTGTTGATATCTCCACCTTTTATAAGGTTATTATCCAGCAGCATCTCCAGCTCATGCAAAAAACAGAAAGTGCGGCAGGGTGCTATTTCTTTTCTGAATTCATACATGTGCTTTAAACCTGCATGTTGCGTCCCCAGAACAGGACTATTAAAATCAATAAGGGTTGTAATCTTATACTCCATGGCCGGCATCGCAACCATCTCTACTCTCTTTACTTCGTCGTAATGCGTAATATTGGTGTCGATGGTATACCACGATTTCGCTGCATCCTGCTCTTCCACACCTGCTTCCTCAATTATGTCCGCGAAAGGTGATGAGCTTCCATCAATAATTGGTGTTTCAGGGCCATTTATTTCAATCAAACAATTGTCCACGCCCATACCAACCAGCGCAGCTAGAACATGTTCCACCGTACTTACCCGGGCTCCATTATCTTCAATGGTGGTACCTCTCGAAGTATCCGTTACCAGGTCACAATCCGCTTTAATGATGGGTTGACCCGGTAAATCGATCCTTTGGAACTGCAAACCAAAGCCTGGATTAGCTGGTTTCAGGGTCATGTCTGCCTTGATACCTGTATGCAGACCTGTTCCGGAAATGCTGGTCGCAGATTTGAGCGTATGCTGCTTATCCTGGTTGAAATTCGCGTCCATGAAATATTTTTGAGGCGCCAAAGATAATAAATAGTCGGTTGCATTAAGCGGTTTACCGGATACATAAATAGTACCTATAGCCGCCGAATGCCTTCTCTTCTAGATTCATTCTGCTATCTTTGCTTGCTTTTTTTAATAAGAGAATTTTGAAGCATTCTTTTGAAATACAAATCAGGTTACTGAACAATAAATATGACAATTAGTTACAACTGGCTTTGTGAATATCTTCCGGAGAACTCAGGAACCAGCCTACAGGGAATGGTTAATAATAAAATTGAACCGGAGAGACTGAGCAAAATTCTTACCTCAATAGGACTTGAAGTTGAGAGCATGGAAAAATTTGAGCAGGTTAAAGGTGGATTGCAGGGTCTGGTTATTGGAGAAGTTCTTGAAGTTTCCAAACATCCCAATGCAGATAAGCTTAGTCTGACTAAAGTTGACATCGGGTCAGGGGAAGCTTTACAAATAGTTTGCGGAGCTCCCAATGTTGCGGCCGGACAAAAAGTTATTGTTGCTCCCGTTGGTGTGACCATTCATCCTGTGAAGGGAGATGCCCTTACCATGAGAGTGGCTAAAATCAGAGGAGTAGAAAGTTTCGGGATGATTTGCGCCGAAGATGAAATTGGAATGGGTGAAAGCCATGCAGGCATTATGGTGCTCCCTGCAAGTGCAAGAAAGGGAATGCCGGCTGCGGAATATTTTCACTTGTATTCAGATTGGATTTATGAAATAGGTCTTACTCCGAATAGAATGGACGCGATGAGTCATTTGGGAGTTGCAAGGGATGTTTGCGCTTATTTGACCAATCATTCTAAAAATAATTTCACTGTCCGATCGCCGTTTATTGCAAATTTTAAATCGGATAAACCTGGTGTAACCTTCACCGTTAGTATCGAAAATAAAGATGCCTGCAGAAGATATTCCGGCATCAGCATTAACAATGTTACTATCAAAGAAAGCCCGGACTGGCTTAAACAAAGACTGCAATCTATTGGAGTAAGATCCATCAATAATATTGTCGATATCACCAATTTTATTCTCCATGAAACAGGGCAGCCATTGCACGCATTTGATGCCGATAAAGTTGGTGGTAGTAAAATAATTGTTAAGAACCTTCCTGAAGGGACAGAATTTTTGAGTTTGGATGAAAAGAAAAGAATTCTAAGTGCAGAGGACCTGATGATTTGTGATGGAGATGGAAAACCAATGTGTATTGCCGGGGTATTTGGAGGATTCAATAGTGGTGTAAGTCCAAAGACAAAAAATATCTTCCTGGAAAGCGCCTGGTTTAATCCGATTAGTATTCGTAAATCTTCGTTCCGACATAATTTAAGAACTGATGCCGCAACGCGCTTTGAAAAAGGAGTCGACATCAGCAACACAGTGAATGTTTTGAAAAGAGCAGCTTTGATGATCAGGGAGTTGGCTGAAGGAGAAATTAGCGGAGATATGGTTGATGTATATCCTTCTCCGGAACCTAAAAAGCAGGTGGGATTAAAATTTCATTACCTGAAAAAGTTGAGTGGGAAAAATTATCATCCCGATAAGGTGAAAAAGATCCTGACAAGTCTTGGATTTGAACTGGACAAGGATGGCATTGATGAAATACGGGTATCCGTTCCCTATAGTAAGCCAGATATTGAATTGTCGGCCGACCTGGTGGAAGAGGTGATGCGTATTGATGGATTTGATAATGTTGAAATCCCTCAGTCGATAACCATTACTCCTGCAGTGGAAGCGATGGCAGGCGAAACAGCTTTTAAAAATAAAGTAGCCAATTTTCTTGTAGGTGCAGGATTCAATGAAATATTCACCAACTCCATAACGAATAGCCAGTATTTTTCTGAGGAAGTTTTGAAGTCAACAGTGAAAATGCAGAATAATCTTAGTGCAGAATTGAATGTGATGAGGCCCTCTATGCTTGAGACTGGCTTAGCCAGCATTGCTCATAACCTCAACCACAAGAATAATAACCTGCGCTTTTTTGAGTTTGGCAAAACTTATAGCACCAGCGGACCTGGACAATATGATGAAAAAATTCACCTAAGCGTTTACGTTAGTGGGGTCATGCGTGAAGATTCGTGGAACTCTAAGGCCGAGCCGGCGGATTTGTATTTTATCAAAGGGGTGGTTGCCGCAATATTGAAAACTTTGGGGTTGAAATCTCTCGAAGCAAAGAGATTCAATGGAAATCAACTGGATAATGGGATTTCATATGGTACTTCGGACAAGACACTTATCAATTTTGGGAAAGTGAGTCATAGTTTGCTTCAAAAATTTGATATTAAGCAAAATGTTTTTTATGCTGATTTTGCCTGGGAAGACCTGGTGAGTATAGCCACAGGACAAAAACTCGTATACCAGGAAATACCAAGATTTCCTGCAGTGCAGCGGGATCTTGCAATTATCCTGGATAAAAATATTCCTTACGAGAAAGTGGAAAATGTGGTCAGGAAATTACAGATTCCGCGATTGCAGTCGATGAAACTTTTTGATGTTTTCGAGAGTGAGAAGCTGGGAGCAGGGAAGAAATCTGTCGCTGTAAGTTTCACTTTTTTGGATGAAGAAAGAACAATGACGGACTCTGAAATTGATGAAATGATGAAAAAAATCCTGGACGGTTTTGAATCACAATTGAATGCAGTCATCAGAAAATAAGCTTTCGCGCGAATGGTGATATTTAGAGTATAGAAAATCTTACGGATCGTTTGAAAATAATTAATTTCAATTTCAATTTCGAGGGCAATGGAAACTATTCAGGAACAAGTAAGGCGTGTGAATGAAAAGCTTCAACAATTGTTGAAAGAATATGCTTCACTAAGAAGGGAAAATGAGAAGTTGAAGGCAGATCTGCAGGCCCAAAAAGAAATTGAAGATATCTCCAAAGAAAAACTGGAATTGCTGCAGCAACAAATTGCAATAGTAAAGGCCTCATCAGGTAAATCAGACGAGGCCTCGAAAAAAGAATTTGAGAAACGCATCAACCACTACATCCGGGAAATCGATCGCTGCATTGCGGTACTGGGAAGTAACTGATCACACTCGTTTGACCAGTCGTACAAGTTGTTCCTCTGTTCCTCTCCACAATTGGAGAGTATAGATCCCATAAGGCAAATCGTTGAGGCCATTCCAGCGGAACACTTTTTGACTTGGTTCAACCGTTGTGTCAAGCATGCTGCAAACGATTCCACTTTCATCTTTTAATACAGCCCGAAGCGAAGGGTTGGAAGTTTCACTGAGTTCAAAGGTCAATGTGTCAATGAACATCTGAGATTTCAATTTGGCAAACATCCGACGGTTGGTTTTGGATTTTCGTAGGCTTTCATTCGGGGCAGGGCGGAATGCTAAAAATATTTTCTACGGGAAAGATTTATTTTTGGCGCGATGCATTAGGTTGGCCTGTTGAAAAGGTGTGAATAAATGTAAACTGAATATTTAATATATGCAAGAGCTAATAGCAATAAATATTCCAATCGGAGACAGAACTTATCGTATCAGAATTTCTCCGTCCGACGAGGAGCAGGTTAGGAAAACGCTTAAGATAATAAATGATAAAATAATTGAATTTAAAACGCAGTTTGCAGGCAAGGATATGCAGGATTATGTGGCAATGGTTATCATGTGGTATGCCACACAGCAACAGAGTGGCCATTCTTCAGTGCTGGAAAAAGATTTAGGGGAAATCCTGGATCGTATGGAAAATCAGATGAACAAAGCAATGGTTCCGTAAAAACCACATCATTTATCTTATGAGAATTATAATTGTTGGCGCCACAGGTACCATTGGCAGAAAGATTACAGCTGAGCTAAGCCAGAGGCATGAAGTAATTCCAGCCAGCGCAAAGAATTCAAGCCTTAAAGTGGATATAACTTCCCATAGTTCTATAGAGGAAATGTTTAAAGCAGCAAGTCCATTCGATGCCCTGGTGTCCTGTACCGGTTCTGCTTATTTTGGTCCTTTTGAATCCATGACCGAAGAAAATTTTTATCAGGGCATTCGTAATAAATTAATGGGACAGGTAAACCTGGTAATGATTGGAAAGAATTATATCAATGAAAAAGGTTCGTTTACACTTACAAGTGGTATTCTGGCTGATGATCCCGTAAAAGATTCTGTGGGATTGAGTATGGTAAACGGGGCGCTGAATAGTTTTGTAAAAGCCGCGTCTTTGCAAATGCCAAAATCATTAAGAATAAATATTGTGAGTTCCGGCGTGGTGGAAGACTCTGCTGAAAAATATGCGCGCAGTTTTCCCGGTCACAATCCTCAACCAATGAGCAAAGTCGTGAATGCTTATGTGAAAAGTGTAGAAGGAATAATCAATGGCGAAATAATCAGGCTCTATTAAAACTTAATTGCCGAAAATCTTTTCCAAACTCCTTTCCAATTCTTCCCCTCTCAGGTTTTTACCTATAATCTTACCATTCGGATCGAGCAAAAAGTTTTGCGGAATAGACTGAATGCCGTACAAACGGGCAACGGCATTGTTCCAATATAAGAGGTCACTAACATGGGTCCATACCAGGCCATCATCGTGAATAGCCTTCAGCCATTTTTCTTTACCATCAGGGCGATCCAGGGAAACGCCAAGGATGTAAAAGCCTTTGTCTTTGTATTTTGCAAATGCCCTGACCACATTTGGATTTTCCTGGCGACAGGGTCCGCACCAGCTGGCCCAAAAATCAATTAGCAAATATTTTCCGCGGAAAGAAGATAGTTTAACGGGATTTCCGGAAGTATCGTTTTGGGTAAAGTCAATGGCCTCAGCACCTATCTGCGTATTTTTTACATTATCGATCCTTGCACGTAATTCTCTTCCAGCGGGCGTAGATTGAGCACTTTCAGGAAGTGAATTAAAAAATGAATCGACCTTATTCATATCTACTGATTCGTCAGCTGCATATTGCTGAAGTGCAAAAATGGCAATGGGAGAATTTGGATTAGATCTTAAAAAATCGCCACAAACTTTATCATTCATTACGCGGGAGAGGGAATCAATTGAAATTTCGGTATTCCTCATATTCACCATATCCCCACTGTTTCTATACTGCGCGTACTTTGCATATAGAGCCTGCAACTTTAGATTAAAAGGTTTGGCGAGCGTTTGAATTTTTTTGAAATCAGTATGTGCCGGGGATCCGGTAACCTGTATATTCGAAAATGAATCCACGTGCGAAACAGTCAGTTTGCCGGATTGAATAAAAAGATAAGTAAGATCCCTCGCCTGATTAACAGGTTTAGCAGGAGTATTCGGACTCACCTTGTAAACTGCTTTCATCCTGGAAATGGTAGGTTCAGCAAGATTGCCTTTAAAGCTATATTTCCCACCAACCACTTTGCAACTGTCGTTGATTGCTTGTCCGTTCACAACATAATATAACAGCACTGATTCAACCTGCTGCTTAACCTTTTTTAGGTCACCTGAGATCGTAAATGGTTTGGAATTGTTGGCTTGACTGAAAGCACTTAAAAAGCTGAAAGAAAGAAGTAAATAGAGTAAACACTTTTTATTCATGAATCGGTTTTTGCTCGGGGCAAGTTACATAAATCTGAGGACGGCCTTTCTCATTTAACAAAATCAATACCAGTGCGCTTCTAATAGGCTTGGTTTTGTATCTTCGCTCATTAGGTCCTGCTATGGGTATCACTAACATAGGGAGGAAAAAACATGGTAGAACAGTTTAAAAAAGAATTTCATGGAACCGAATGTCTTGTCCATTATAATTGGTGGAATTTGCCTTATTGCCGGCATAATAGCGGGTAAATTCATTTTCGCCAGAAACACTAAAAAAATTGTTGAAGAAGCTGAATCCCAATCACAAAAAATTATCTCTGATGCAAAAACCTCTGCTGAAAATCTGAAAAAAGAAAAACTACTCGAAGCAAAAGAGAAGTTTGTACAGATGAAGGCAGAACATGATAGGGAAGTTCTTGATAAAAACAGGAAAATCAGCGACTCGGAAAACAGAATCAAACAAAAAGAACAAAGTATCAACCAAAAACTGGATAACCTGGATAAACAGTCCAAGGAAAACGATGCCATTAAAGAAACATTGAATCGCCAGATTGAGGTTGTTAATCAGAAAAGAACTGAGCTCGAAAAGCATCAGGAAGAGCATATCAGGAGGCTGGAAAAAATTGCCGGTTTATCTGCTGAAGAAGCAAAGTCCCAACTGGTAGAAAGTCTTAAACAGGAAGCTCAAACCCACGCTTTATCATTGCAGCAGGAAATCATTGAGGACGCTAAAGTGAAAGCCAACAAAGAAGCTCGCAAAATCGTCATTCAAACCATCCAAAGAACCGCTGCAGAACAGACCATTGAAAATACGGTTACTGTTTTCAATCTCGAAAGCGATGAAATCAAAGGCCAGATCATTGGAAGGGAAGGCCGGAACATTCGTGCTATTGAAGCGGCAACCGGAGTTGACCTTATAGTTGATGATACTCCGGAAGCAATAGTGCTCTCTTCATTTGATCCATTAAGAAGGGAGATCGCACGTTTATCGCTCCAACGATTGGTTGCAGATGGAAGAATTCATCCTGCCCGTATTGAAGAGGTAGTTGAAAAGACCCGTCGTCAATTGGAAGAGCAGGTTCTTGAAATAGGCGAAAGAACCGTAATTGAAATGGGTATCCACGGTTTGCATAAGGAACTGGTAAGAATAGTAGGAAAGATGCGTTTCAGGTCCTCATATGGCCAGAACCTTCTCATGCATAGCCGGGAGGTCGCCAACTTATGTGGAATTATGGCAGCTGAGCTGGGACTAAATCCCAAACTCGCCAAAAGAGCGGGATTGTTACATGATATTGGGAAGGTGCCTGATGAAGAAACTGAATTGAGCCACGCTTTGCTTGGGGCCAAGCTCGCTGAAAAATATGGTGAAAATCCTGCAGTGGTAAACGCCATCGGGGCGCACCACGATGAAATGGAAATGCAATATGTGATTTCTCCAATCATCCAATCCTGCGACGCCATCAGCGGAGCGCGACCTGGTGCCAGAAGGGAAATCATGCAACAATACCTTCAAAGGATCAAGGAACTTGAGACCCTGGCATTAACTTACCCTGGAGTGGAGAAGGCCTACGCGATTCAGGCGGGCAGGGAACTAAGGGTTATAGTAGAAGCTGATAAAGTAACCGACGCTGACAGCGAGAAGCTTAGCTTTGAAATAGCGCAGAAAATCCAGACCGAAATGACTTATCCCGGTCAGATTAAGGTGACGGTAATCAGGGAAAAAAGAACTGTAAACGTAGCCAGGTAAAATTCCACGAAAAGGCACATTTATTTGGCTCTTTCCAGATTGGAACTTACCTTTGCATCCCTTAAATAATTAAGTCATGAGCGTAGCAGTTCAGTTCGTACATGAACAATTGACGGAAAAGAAAGAATTTCCAAAGTTCAAAGCAGGTGATAATATCACCGTTAACTATAAAGTAGTTGAAGGTAATAAGACTCGTATTCAGAGTTTTAAAGGAGATGTGATTAAGCGTCAGGGAACTGGCCACACGGCTACTTTTACGGTTAGAAAGATTTCTGATGGTGTTGGCGTGGAAAGAACTTTCCCCCTGTTTTCACCAAATATCGAATCTGTGGTCATGAACAAAGCTGGTAAAGTTCGCCGTGCTAAATTGTATTTCCTCAGAAGCCGTAGCGGTAAGAGCGCAAGGATTAAGGAAAAAAGAGTTAATCTCTGAATTAGCCCTCAAATCATATAAAAACGGAAAGTGTTTCGCGCTTTCCGTTTTTTGTTAAGTGGGGGTTAAGTAAATATGTGAGGAATTATCTTCAGCATTCTAATAAATTAAAACAGTACCTTTGCCCTCTAACATCTAAATCAATTAACGATGCTTTTACTGAACTACAATTCTCTGTTATTGTCGATGCCTGGTGGAACTGAATGGATACTCATCATTCTTGCTGTACTCATTCTTTTCGGTGGTCGCAAAATTCCTGAATTCATGCGCGGACTTGGTCGCGGAATTCGTGAATTCAATGATGCAAAAAGCAATGTGCAGAAAGAGATTGAAGAAGGCATGAACGATAAAGACAAGCCCAAACAACAGGCTTAATTCTCCTTCTGTTTTTTACTAAAAAATAATTGAAAGAAATCCTTTTAATTGAATCGGGGATTTGTATTCATTCACTACAATACAGGATTTCCACCAGGATATTAATACCGGACGAATCACCTGCGAACAGGTGGTTCGTTATTTTTTGCAAAACATCGAGCAAAGCAAAAGACTAAATGCCTTTGTAGAAGTTTATGCTGAAGAAGCACTCCAAAGAGCAAAAGATCTTGATGAAAAAAAGCAAAAGGGTATTCCATCAGGAAAATTATTTGGAGTCGTTGTAGGTATCAAAGATGTGATTTGCTTTAAAGATCACAAAGTGACTGCAGCTTCTGCAATCCTCAGGAATTTTGTCTCCCTTTATAGTGCCACTGCAGTCGAAAAATTATTAGATGAAGATGCTATTATCATCGGCAGTTTGAATTGCGATGAATTTGCGATGGGTTCTTCAAGTGAGAATTCTTCTTACGGTAATGTTTTAAATGCGATTGATGAAAGCAGGGTTCCGGGTGGTTCATCAGGTGGTTCAGCAGTTGCAGTTCAGGCTAATTGTTGTATGGTGAGCCTGGGTACCGATACTGGTGGTTCAGTGAGACAGCCTGCAGATTTTTGCGGTATCGTCGGATTGAAACCGACTTATGGCCGCATATCAAGATATGGTGTATTGGCCTATGCTTCGTCTTTTGATCAGATTGGAATCTTTAGTAAGAATATTCCTGATGCGGCATTGGTTCTCGAGGTAGTGTCCGGGGCCGATGATTTTGACAGTACTTCCAGTTCAAAGCCAGTTCCCGAATATTCTGAGATTCAAAACATGCCCGCCAGGCCATATAAAATTGCATACTTCAGGGAAACCCTGGAACATCCTTCTCTTGATCCTGAAATCAGATCGGCAATCGAAGGACTTATTGATAAACTACAGGCAGAGGGCCATACGGTTGAGCCTGTAAAGTTCGAGTTCCTGGATTATATCGTTCCTGCCTATTATGTGCTAACTACCGCTGAAGCTTCTTCTAACCTCTCACGCTACGACGGGGTTAAATATGGCTACAGGGCCTCTGAAGCGGCGTCTGATCTTACCTCCTTATATAAGAAAACCCGATCTGAGGGCTTTGGAGGGGAAGTAAAGCGAAGAATAATGCTTGGAACCTTTGTTTTGAGCGCCGGCTATTACGACGCATATTTCAATAAGGCTCAACAAGTTAGGAAACTATTAATAGAAAAGACTAATAAGATATTCGCTGATTACGAGGCTATTATAATGCCCACAGCTCCTTCCGTGGCTTTTAAGCTCGGGGAAAAGAATAATGACCCCATTGCTATGTTTTTAGCTGACATTTATACAGTTTTTGCCAATCTTGTCGGTATACCCTCCCTCTCAGTACCCATTTTTTACCATAAATCAGGCATGCCTTTTGGGGTACAGGTTATGACAAACCGTTTTCAAGAGTTATCTTTGCTTCATCTCTCCAAGTCCTTGTAAATACCTCCTCCATACCTATAGAATTCCCTCTCCGTATTCAATGAATCCGAGTGTAAAACCATTTTAAGAATTCATTAACCCCTGTGAATTAACCATTTATCCGTAACCCCTGTGATTTGGAATTATTCTTGTAGAACGGGGGCAAACCAAAAAAATGAGTTATGAATAAGATGGTTTTACTGGGCTTTGGTTTTTTCTCCTTTACCTTGTTCGCGGCTTTTAGGGCTGATAACGGTAATCTGGATTTCCCGACCCTACTAAAAATGGACACAGCAATTACGGCAACGTCTGCTGTTGTTCCGGCTAATTCAGCCTCAATTTCCTCTCAAAACGAGAATATTCAATTGTCTGCCTATAATAATGGTGCGGATTTGCTTGCTAACGCTGGTACTTCAACTGTGGCCCGCTTCAGCGCTTTTCAGTTGCACCCAATGGCGGTTAGTTATGTAAATGATTATAAAGAGGAGAACGAAGAACGTCTTCAAAAAATGAAGACCAAACAGATTGCCCAGTTCAATTTGATCGATAATATCCTCGAGAGATACAGTCTGCCTAAGGAATTAAAGTATCTGGCTGTTATCGAATCAGACCTTTCAAGTAATGCTGTTTCCAGAGTGGGTGCCGTAGGACCATGGCAGCTGATGTCAGAAACCGGTCGCCTGCTTGGTTTGAAGATTAATAAATATAACGACGAGCGCAAAAACCTCTATAAGAGTACTCACGCTGCTGCAAAATATTTAAGAGACCTCTATTCTGAATTTAACGACTGGTTGCTTGTAATTGCGGCTTATAATGGAGGTTCTGCAAAAGTGGAAAGCGCGATCCGTAAGAGCCATAGCCGTAATTTTTGGAAACTTCAACGTTATCTGCCAACTGAATCAAGAAATCACGTTAAAAAATATATAGCCACCCATTATATCATGGAAGGTCAGGGTGGAATTACTACAACCGTTACTGCTGACATCGGCAAACAAAAAGCAAATGCACTTACTGAAGATGAACTGGCAAATACCAGGATCCAACAGGTAATGGGGAAGTATAATTCCAAAGTAGTAGCTAAAGCACTTGGAATGGATTGGAACCAATTTAATCGTCTCAATCCTGAATTCGATCGTAATGTTGACGTGACCGGATATGCAATGAGGTTGCCAATTGATAAAACTGATCTTTTCAATTCAGATAAATATGATATTCTCAATGATTCTGTGCAGGAATTATTGAGTGATACAGCTTCAAATGATGAAGTTGTAAAATATCCTGAAGAAATAAAATTACCTTCTGCTCCTGCAACTAAAGAAACTCTGATTACTAATAAGAAAAAGAAAGTCGTTAAAAAATAGTCTAGCTTAGGTTTTTGTGAGGTGTTGGACTTTGTTCCAGCACCTTTTTTATTGCCTTGGCTTTAAGAAGACATTCTTCATATTCTTTTTCAGGATCGCTGAAGTGGGTAATGCCGGAGCCAGCCGGAAAAGAAAGGTATTTATTCGAGCTGTTGTATAGCACACTCCTGATTACTACATTAAAATCACAATCACCGTTAGGGGCAACATAGCCTACTGCCCCCGAAAACAAACCTCGTCTGCTTTCTTCAAACTCTTCTATAAGTTCCATCACTCTTTTCTTTGGAGCACCAGTCATTGATCCCATTGGGAAGCAGGCGCGTATCAACTGATCCATTGTAATATCATCTGAAAGAATTCCTTTTACTGTGGAAACCATTTGGTGAACAAGCGGAAAAGTTTGAATGCTGAACATTTCTTCAACATGAACAGAGCCTTCCTTACAAATTCTTGAAAAATCATTACGAACGAGATCTACCACCATTACATTTTCAGAGCGGTCCTTTTTGCTTTCCTGTAAATTTTTACGGTTGATTTCATCTAACACTTCATCCTTTGTATTCCGCTTCCAGGTTCCTTTCATAGGCTGGGAAATTATTTGTGGTCCCGTTTTCTTCAGAAAGCGTTCCGGGCTCAAACATAAAAGCCATTTGTCATCAATTTTATAATATGCTGAAAACGGACTGGGTGAAACTGCACTCAACCCAAGGTATAAGCGAAGTGGATCTATTTCGATTTCATCGGCATAAAATTCCTGGCAAAAATTTATCTCATAGCAATCACCCCGGCGAATATGATATTGCAATGCATTTATTGTTTCGAGATATTTCTCCCTGCTGATCCGGTTTTTGATAATGGGTGTGTGAAATTTTTTGTCGGGCAGATTGTAATCGCAACTGGAAATTGTTTCAAATATTGTTTCATGCGAATGGTCAAATACTCCAATTGAAATTTGATTTTCCTTTAGAATTAAAACTATTTCCGGAACAAAGAAGAAGAGGTCGGGAAATTGTATGAAATCAGAATGATGTGAATGCAGATCTTCAATTTCATTTTTTAGATCATAAGCAAAATGGCCCAAACACCAATCACGATTTGCATTGACAAATTCCTGAAATTTTCGAAGAGCATTTCCTGCAGAAGCTTCTATTTTATGAATCATACCAACACCCGCGAGACATTCATAGCTATGACCGGGTAAATGGTATTGATGGTTATCCAAAAAACTACAAATGTTGAACTGGCTGGCCCAGCTCAACATTTGCAATCTTGTTTTCCTGAATTCCTTTATGGGAAATGTTCGGAATATGCGTTTCACGCAATGATTTTAAAAATCGTCATCATCATCATAACCACCACCTGTGCCATCATCAAAGAGTCCCATATCCTTGAACTCTTCATCAATACCAAAATCTTCATCTTCGTCACCACCTTTTTTTCCACCACCAGTGCTCTTCTTGGTTTTTGACTTTGGTATATCAAATTCTTCGAAGTCTGGATCCCAGTTGTCTTCCTCATCCACTTTTTCCCAATCATCTTCAACTTCTACATCTTCATCATCTTCATCCTCGTTATCATCTTTATTCTTTGCTTTTGCTGCAACCTTACCATTTTTCTTTGATGATGTTTCTTCTTCATTCTCAAAATCATCGTCATCATCATCATCGTCATCTTGTGGTTTCTTAGATTTGGATGAAGGCTTTTCTGCCTTTGATTTGGCATTGCCAGGTTCGGAGCTCTTAGCGCTTGGTTTTTTTTCTTTTTCAGATTTCGCCATTGTCTGCAAGTATTAACACCGTAAAATTTCTACGAGTTTTTTAAACCGCCAAATTATTTTTAAGATTTTTTTACCCCCCACAAAGCCATCAATTATGGAGCCAGAATGATCTGTTCTCTTCCGGGGCCAGTAGAGATGTATTTTACTTTAGTGTTGAGATAGTTGTTGATATAAGCTACGTATTTTTTCATTGAATCAGGTAATTCCTCGTAAGCAGAAATACCAGAAATATCGAGATTCCAACCCTTAAACGATTTATAGACCGGCTCAATATTCAATTTACTCATTTGATAGGGAACTTCGGATGTTTCTTTTCCATTTATTTTATAAGTTTCGCACACTTTCAATTCTGTAAATGAATCCAATACATCTGCTTTCGTCATTACCAGTTGCGTAACGCCGTTTACCATTCCGGCAAATTTTAAAGCAACCAGGTCAATCCAACCACATCTTCTGGGTCTTCCTGTAGTAGCACCAAACTCACTTCCCAATTTACGAAGCTCTTCGCCTGTGGCATCTTCTAATTCCGTAGGAAATGGACCACTGCCCACGCGAGTGCAATAAGCTTTAGTCACACCAATTACTTCCCTTATTTTTTGAGGAGCTACTCCAAGTCCGGTACAAACACCAGCAGAAATTGTATTGGAAGAAGTTACAAAAGGAAAGGTTCCAAAATCCACATCAAGCATGCTACCCTGGGCACCCTCGGCCATAACTGATTTCCCTGAACTGATTTTTTCGTTGATGAAATATTCTCCGTTCACGATATTGAATGAACGCATAAATTCTACCGCTTCAAAAAATTCTTCTTCCCAGTTAGAAATGTCTTCATGAAAATTCATACTGTCAAGCAATTTCTGATGCTTGAGGCGAAGCTTAATGTATTGAGTAGTAAAATTTTTGTCGAGGATATCTCCCACACGCAATGCATTACGACCAGTCTTATCCATGTAGGCCGGACCAATCCCTTTAAGAGTGGAACCAATTTTTTCATTTCCCTTTGAAGCTTCTGATGCTTTGTCCAGAGCGCGATGCGTTGGAAGAATGAGATTCGTTCTTTCCGAGATGTAGAGATTTTTCCGAAAATCAACTCCAAAAGATGCAACAGTTTCGCATTCTCTTTTTAAAGTAACGGGATCCAGCACAACGCCGTTTCCAATTAAATTGAGTGTCTTTTCATGAAATATTCCTGAGGGAATTTGGTGTAGGACAATTTTTTTATCCTTTACATAAAGGGTATGTCCTGCGTTGGGTCCTCCTTGAAATCTGGCGATCAGATCATATTGGGGAGCAAAGAAATCAACAATTTTTCCTTTTCCTTCATCGCCCCATTGGAGGCCTAATAAAACGTCGACCATCTATAAGCAAAGTTTATGCAGGCAGCAAAAATAGAGGAATGAGTTCAATAAGGAAAATAAAAAGAAAGGCGTTGCCGATACCATTGGCGGACCAATGAATGAAGCTGCCTGAATATGTTTAATAGCCATAAGACTGAGCAGTTTAGCTCATTTTATTTCTTTATCCATTACACCAAAAAGAAACTGCCAGTAATTTAACCGGCAGTTTCAGAATTCTCAATCCCAAAAAATAATAATTTATACGAACGACTATTCGTTTGTTGGTCTGGGGAACTGAACCCATACATCATCGCCTGGCCTGTCAATGGGAAGCTGATCCAGTCTGTTGTATCTTCTCATATCAACCCATCTGTGACCTTCACCATAAAGAGAATACCTCCTTTGCTTAAGCATTTCATCAATCAGTGCATCCTGGGTTAATGCGCCACTATAATTTGGAAGTGAAGCAGCCGTGCGAATTTTATTTAGAGCATCTCTTCCTTCTGTGAGATTATTTAACTGGATGTTTGCCTCAGCATAAATTAATATCAACTCTTCATTCCTGATCAATGGAATATTTGCTGTGTTGCTCGTATAAAGGTAAAAATCATAGTTGCTCGAAAGCCCGTCCTGAAATGCAGTATCACTTCTTTGAACAACTTTACTAAGTCTTGTATCTCCCGCTTCAGCGTCTTTTACAAAGTCTGGCTGGGCAACACGGGTTTCCCCATTTGATTCCAATGGAAAGAACATAGGGTTTAGTTGATCACCACCAGCGGTGGAGAAAATATGATAGCTGCCTTTGTTAAGTGGTCCATTAATATCAAAGAACGAATTGCTCAAAGCAGTCAGAGCTCCATTCCAGTCGCTTCTGTAAACTGCCACTCTTGCTGCGATGGCTCTGTTGAACTTTGAAAATGTAGCTGCATCGTTCGTATAAATAGTTGAAGTAAACGGAAACTCGGTGGTTTGACCTGATAAGTCGGTATTTGCTTCGTCCAGCAAACTTGCGATTGCATTGAGTGATCCGTCCTTGTCAAGGAATGGTCCCAGTTTATCGGGGTCGCTAACATCTACGCGAATTCCATTTCCATATTGTTCATTAAACACGAGCAGAAGTTCATACGCTTTGATTGTTTTGGCGTAAGCAATTCCTGCTTTGCGTTGCTCATCTGTAATAGATGCTTTTGTATTTGTAAGTGCTTCAATAAGAATATTTGCATTTTTTATTGCCCGATACCTTGCTGCAAAAGGATTAGTTGTATAAAAAGTATTGCTGTCGAGTGTCGCATTTCCTTTGCCTAAAAGATCGGAAGTGAACCTGGGATCCGAAGTGGAAAATCTGTAATATTCGCGACCAATTACGCAAACGCCATCGAAATAATTACCGAGGTTATCTCTCATTGCGGATTCTGTACCATCCACCAGGTTTTGTATTTCACCCAGAGACGCATTTTGGGTAATGCTGGTTATGCTGGGGTTGTTGGGATCGGGGATTGGATCGATCTTGCAGGCATTTATCCAAAGCAGGAACGAAACTAAAATCACCGTCCTTATTTTGCTTAAAAAATTATATTGAGATTTCATTTTTCGCATTTTTTGGTTTTTAATTCAGTCATTAGAATGTAATGGTTACATCAAAGTGAACTGATTTAGCAGAAGGGAAAGGAGTTACCTCTACATTGCTTGATATTGCGTCGATACCAAAATTTGAAACTTCAGGATCATAGCTGCTATACTTAAAGAAGTTGATCAGGTTATGTGCTGAAAAACCAACTTTCACAGCTGCAATACTTTTGAACCATTCTTTTGGCATGCTGTAATACAATCCAATTTCCCTTACACGGAAATAACCTGCGTTTTCAATCCATGGTTGAGCTGTCACACCGAGGGCCGCGAGCCTGTAATCTCCGTTTGTTTTCTGTCCGGCAGGATCGAGTGTCTTCTTATCATAATCCGGTGAAGTACCGAATATGTCTGAAAGCAATGTGGTGAGATTAATATTATTACCTCCTTCTTTCCAGTGCATGAGGAATGCAAATTCAAATCTCTTCCAGGTGATGGTATTTTGGAATGACATTTGAAAATCTGGTTCCGCATCTGCAAAATGTACGAGTCCGCTATTGGGATCTGGCTTTTGATCTGCTGTTCCAATTCCAACCAATTGCGTTGGACTTTTACCCTGTTCAATCCTGTAGGTTCCAAGAGTTGCTCCAAATGCTCCTGTATTAAATGCAGGTACATCCAGTTCTGAAACTACAGCTCTGTTTTGCCAAAAATTTACCCTGGTATTCCATTTCCAATCCTTACCGCTAATGGGCATTGCATTCAGGGCTATTTCAATTCCATGATTCTTTATCGCTGCTACGTTTTCCCATGCGGTTGAAAATCCTGACGAAGTTGGAACTGCAACATTGAGCAGGAGGTCTTCAACTTTTTTAGTATAATATGTGAATTCAAGTCCAACACGGTTTTTTAAAAAACCCAAATCAACACCCATTTCCAATTCTTTTTGTCTTTCTGGTTTCAGGTTCTGATTTCCTCTCGTTAATCCGATGAGTGAACCTGTGCTATTATTAAAAACTGCCGGAACCAGCGGAGAATAGATGGCCCCGAAAGGTGCAAAGTTTCCAGACTCTCCATAAGCGGCCCGAAGTTTAAACTGACTCACATTGTCCCATTTCCAGAAATCAAACTTATTGACATTTACGGCGGCCGAAGCTTTTGGATAATAATAGAGTTTATCTGCATCACCATTCCTTGAGGATTTATCACCACGCACTCCAATGGTTGCAATGAGCACGTCATTGAAATTCACTTCTTCCTGTGCGAAAAATCCTTTATCAAGTTGTTTCACTTTATTCTCCTGCACCTGGATGGCTCCTGCCTGATTCAAATTTGTTTGAGTACCTATCAATTGAGTTGCAGTACTCAACACATTGTCCAGATCAACGTTTTCCTGCGTAACACCAATCTGTGTTTTAAAATTGAGTTTGTCTGATGGTGTATAATTGTGAAGGATGAAAGCATTGTAATTACTATTTCGGGTAATAGTGGTACCATAAATAGAAGCACCGTTTGTTCCATTGCCGTCTTTTTCAAATTGCAATTCTCTTGGGAAAATTGCAATGGTATTTAAAGTGTAATAGTCCAAACCTGCTCTTCCTATTATTCTCAAATCGTTTTTGCTGTCATTATAAAGTTTGAGAGTCAGTGTGCCTCCCAATAAAAACCTGTTTATTTTTTCACTGTTAGTAACCAGGTCTCTTGTTTGAAGAAAATTTGATGGTGCGAGTGGATTGTTTGGGTAGTTTCCATTTGCATCCGGATGCAATTCAACCCAGGATGGCGTGGATACAAAAGACACACCGAGTGTAGTACTGGTATTATCATTGTTGAAATATCCACGGTCGGCCTGTGATTCTACATAGTTCGAATTGATAGAGAGATCAAGGAATTTGGCTAGCTTTTGATCAAGATTCAGACGAATGGAATTTTTCTTGTAACCTGTACCTTTTACTATTCCGTCGTCATCTTTCCTTGTATATCCAGCGAAGTATGAAGTTTTATCTCCGCCTCCGCTAATTGATACACGGGTTGTGCTCATAAGTCCCTTTTCACCGTAAAGCTCATCTTCATAATTATAAACTTTTCCATTTGCTGCTTGATAGAGCGGAAGCTTGGAGGCGCCGTATGCGGCAACAACTTTGTCCTCATCCCAGGATCTCATTCCAAGTTTTTTCAATTGCCATTGTACACCTGTGGTTTGACCCACTTCAATCCTTGGCTTTCCTGCTTTACCTCTTTTGGTGGTGATCAACACAACGCCACCTGCAGCTCTTGAACCATATATCGCGGCGGCTGATGCACCTTTGAGGATTTCAATCCTGTCAATATCTTCCGGATCAAGATCCGCAATCCTGTTTGAAGGATTATCCTGATTGGCAACACTACCCTGACCCGCAGCTTTTGATACAGAGTTCAAACCTGCCGGAATTGCAGAGTTATCATAATAAACACCATCCACAATGTAAAGAGGTTGAGAGTTTGCAACCAGTGATGTTATGCCCCGGAGTTTGATGGATATACCACCGCCTGGCGCACCGGAATTCTCTGAAATATTTGCTCCGGTAAATTTTCCGTAAAGAGCACCATCCATTGTTGATTGTACCGTTGTACCATTTAAATCTCTTCCTGAAACGGAAGCAACAGAGTTTGCAAGATTAGTTCTCTTAATGCTGGATGCAAGTCCCGTAATTACAACTTCATCAAGTTTGCCATAGTCCTCTTCCAGTTTAACGTTGAGGTCCTGGCCGCTCGTAGCTTTTACGGTTTGTGATTTGAATCCTGCAGAACTAATTGTGAGGGAATTTTTTCCTGTGGGCAATGTGATTCTGAATTTTCCTTCGTTGTCAGTTGTTGTACCTACTGTTGTGCCGGTAACAACTACGGAGGCTCCTACTACGGGAGTATTATTTGCTCCTTCTGTTATCTTACCTGTAACCACTGAGTTTTGCGCATGCAAACAAAGTGATAGCAGGCTCGCCCATAACAGGTGCAGAGCTGCAACAGTTGACTTTCTCATGCTAATTTATTTTTGTTAAGAATATCGCAATCAAAATGAGACAACCTGGCTTACATAGTAGCTGCACAGACTAAAGGTTACTGTCTATCGGTAAGGGCTAGGGTAAGTTGGGAGGAAAGAAGATGGTAAGAAAAGAAAATAATTCTTAAGATTAAATATTTCCTGAAAAAAAATAAAAGCCTTGCGAAAAATAGAATGCCTTTTGGGAAATAAAATTATGTAGAATTCAATGAATGTATGATTTACGCACGCAACTTATCTTGAAAGACTGTTGAATTATTTACACACTTTCTGTATCATATCTTTCAACAGATTCAATTCCTGAAAGTTGTTTTAATCTAATAACGAGTTCGTCAAGCTCTTCCTTGTCGTGGACGAAAAGTTTGATGTTCCCTTCAAAAAGTCCGTCTTTAGCTTCAACAGTTAAAGCTGCGATATTAATTTTTAGTTCACCGGAAACGAGGTTCGTGATTTTGTGAATTACACCAACATCATCCAACCCAACAATTTTTAAACCCGTTAGGAAGGAGATTTCTTTGTTCTTTGCCCATTTAGTTTTGACAATCCTGTGACCAAAGTTCGCCATTAGGCGGGCTGCATTCGGACATGTTGTCCGATGTATGATGAGTCCCTTTCCAGTGCTAACAAAACCAAATACGTCATCGCCAGGAATAGGTTTACAACAATTCGCAAGTGTATACATGATTTTGTCGCTGCTTTCTCCGAATATGATCAGCTCAGCATCTTTCTTTGAACTTGGTCTTGTGAGTTCGTGATCAGGCTTGATTTCTGGTTCGGGCCTCTGAGGTTTTGGAGCCATCAGCTTATCGCCGATCACATGAAAATCTTTTAATTCTTTAAGGTCAATGATACGTATCGAAATATTGTAGAAGAGATCGAGTTGCGATGGGAGTTTATAGAAATTGGTGAGTTCATCAATGTTGTGTTGATTCATTGCAGCACCCAGTCCTTCCAGTTTGCGTTGCAAAATATATTTACCCTCGTCGGCAATTTTTCTTTTCTCTTCTTTGAGGGCATCCTTGATTTTGCTTTTTGCTTTTGTAGTGACAACAAAATTCAGCCAGTCTTCAGAAGGTTTTTGTTTGTTGCTTGTAATGATTTCGATCTGGTCACCGCTTCTTAATTTATGACTGATGGGAACCAGTTTATGATTCACTTTTGCGCCAATACATTTTGAGCCGATGGCACTGTGAACAGAAAACGCGAAGTCAAGGGCTGTTGCTCCAATAGGCAACATTTTCACATCGCCTTTTGGTGTATATACATAAATTTCTTCGGCGAGAAATGAAGTTTTGAAATCCTGAAGAAAATCAATGGAACTCATATCCTGATTGGAAAGCGCTTCCCTGATTTGAGAAAACCATTTGTCGAACCTGCTTTCATCATTTGTGCCTTCCTTGTATTTCCAGTGGGCGGCCAATCCTTTTTCTGCAATTTCATTCATTCGCTTGGTGCGAATTTGAACCTCAACCCATTTGCCCTGAGGACCCATTACCGTGGTATGCAATGCTTCGTACCCATTCGATTTTGGATTACTGAGCCAGTCACGTAAACGCTCAGGCGAAGGTGTGTACATGTCTGTGACAAGAGAATAAGCTTTCCAACAATCTTCTTTTTCTCTTTCTGGTGGCGCATCGAGAATAAGTCTGATTGCAAACAAATCGTACACTTCTTCAAATGCTACTCCTTTTTTCTTCATCTTATTCCAGATGGAGTGGATGGATTTGGGTCTTCCATATACTTCAAAATTCAATCCTGCTTTTTCCAAACCATCTTTTATGGGTTTGATGAATTCATTAATGTATCGTGTTCTTTCTCTCTTTGTTTCAGCAAGTTTTTTTGCAAGGTCACGATAGGTATCTGATTCGAGATATTTCATCGCCAGATCTTCCATCTCGGTCTTAATATTATATAGACCCATTCGATGGGCGAGGGGAGCATACACGTAAACAGTTTCGCTTGATATTTTCAACTGCTTTTCACGTTTCATACTGTCGAGCGTACGCATATTGTGGAGGCGATCAGCGAGTTTAATTAGAATGACCCTCGGATCATCAGTAAGTGTGAGGAGAATTTTTTTGAAATTCTCTGCCTGTTGGGTGGTGTTTGTATCAACTACGGTTGAAATTTTTGTAAGACCATCAATGATGCGTGCTATTTCGTTTCCAAATTCACGTTCCACATCATCCAGAGTGAGGTCAGTATCCTCAACAGTATCGTGCAGGAGTGCGCATATAGTCGAGCGCACACCCAATCCGATTTCTTCAACGCAAATTCTGGCAACGGCGAGGGGGTGGAGAATATAGGGTTCGCCACTCTTACGTCGCATGGTTTTATGAGCATCGGCGGCCATTTCAAAAGCCAGCCTTACCAGCTCCCTGTCTCCGGGTTTCAACTTGGGTTTCAAGCATCTCAGCAGGGCGCGGTATTGACGGACTATCTCTTTTTTTTCCTCTTCTTCGCTCAGATTATACTTCGATATCCTGACATCAGTATCCATATGTCCCAAATTTAAGTAAAATGCTTTTCTTTCGGGGTTTAGCTCAAATCTATTACCTTTGCACTCCCTTTTTCGAATGGGTTTCGTTGCTGGTTGATTTTGTTTAAAAATGAAGCATTCAAAACAATTTTGACCCTGGGAACCAATCAGGTAAATATTCTGCGGATGTGGCGAAACTGGCAGACGCACTAGACTTAGGATCTAGCGCCGCAAGGCATGTGGGTTCGACCCCCT
>PSRI01000188.1 GCA_003175935.1 Bacteroidota bacterium | reverse complement strand
CAGGTATTGACAAGTCGGCGTGATCGGATGCAGAAGAATCTTTATGAAGTGGAAAAACGCATTAATGAGATTGTAAATGAATTAAAAAAACAATAAAAAGAATGGGAGCACCCCACATTATTTTTTAAATAGTCACTATCGGAATTTAATCATGACAGGGGATTTCCACAAATATTGGCTGCCACAAAAAAAAGGCAGCCATTTCTTATTAAACGATTCGAACCTTATCTACAGCTTCATTATTTGAGGTAAATAATTAAAAAATCAAATGGATAAGGGAACATCACACATTCTTTCACGTTCGAAACAAGTAAAATTAGTCTTTTTACTGTATAATTAAGATTGGTAACTTTGGATAAAATAAAAGGGGTTTAGTCTATTTTGCGGAGGCTAGTATGAAAAATAAAGTACTTGTTGTGGATGATGAACAATCAATTGTTACATTGCTTCAATATAATTTGGAGCAGGCCGGTTTTGAAGTCATTACAGCAATGGATGGGGAATCTGGTAGGGATTTAGCAGAGAACGAATCACCAGATATTATGATTTTGGACCTTATGCTACCAAAATTGGATGGAATGGAGGTCTGTAAACAGCTTCGTCAAAAAAAGATTTTAATACCAATCTTAATGTTAACAGCAAAAGATGAAGAATTTGACAAGGTATTAGGATTAGAGCTGGGCGCGGATGATTATTTAGTGAAACCATTTAGTCCTAGGGAAGTTATTGCTCGTGTAAAAGCAATACTAAGAAGGGTTCAGGTCACCAAAGAAGATAACCAAGAAAAAGTAGAAAAAAATGAATTCATTCAAATTGCTGATTTAAAGCTCGTTCCTGAACAATATGAGGCATACTTCAATGAAGAATTACTAGAATTAACATTGAAGGAATTTGAACTCTTATTATATCTCGCACGAAATAAAGGCAGAGTCCTAACACGTGATCAGCTGCTTAGTGCCGTTTGGGATTACGATTTTGCAGGAGACACAAGAATAGTTGATGTTCATATATCACATTTAAGAGAGAAAATTGAAAAGGATTCAAAAAAACCGACTTATATTAAAACAATTAGGGGTCTAGGGTATAAGTTGGAGGGGCAAAGGGAGAATGATTAAATTCCAGATAAGACTAATTTTATCTTTAATTATTCTCATATTAGTTGTTTTGCTGGCATTCATTTTATTGGTTGGAGAGAAGGAATATCCATATAAAGGGATATGGTGGATTTTAACTATTAGTCTTGGTATTGTTTTAATTTTAATCATCTTGCTGGGAATTAAAATTAAAACAAATTATTCGAAACCAATTGCAGCGGCAGCATCTGTTGCAATGGAACTTGCTAAAGGAAATTATTGGGCCAGAACAGCTGTTGATGAAATGGATGAAATGGGGATATTAAATTCATCTATAAACATCCTCGCCAGGAATCTTCAAGAGATGGTAAAGGCCCAGGAAATGCAGCAGGATCGGTTAAGTGTTCTAATTGAAAATATTGGAGCAGGCCTTATTTTAATCGATAGCAAAGGTTATATAAACTTAATTAACAAAGGCTACAAAAAAATTTTTAACGTGGATCCAAACGATTATTTGAATCACTTGTATTATGAAGTAATCGAGCATCAAGATGTAGGCAAACTTATAGAAGAAATTTTTATAACCGAGCAAAATGTCAGTAAACAAATGCTTCTTCCACTTTCAATAGAACGAAGGTATTTTGATGTTTACGGAGTTCCTATTATTGGGACAAATAATGTCTGGAAAGGTGTTTTGCTTGTTTTTCATGATATTACAGATATAAAAAAATTAGAAAATATGAGAAAAGACTTTGTTGCAAATGTATCACATGAGTTAAAAACACCTGTAACTTCCATAAAAGGATTTTCTGAGACATTATTAGATGGTGCAATGAATGATGGGAAGGCGTTAAAGGAGTTTCTCACGATCATTTTAAAGGAAAGTGACAGGCTTCAAACATTAATCAATGACCTTTTAGAGTTGTCCAAAATTGAAAAACAGGATTTTAAGTTAAATATTTGCAAATTTGACATCTTGCAAATACTTAAAGATGTGATGACACTACTGTCCAACAATGCCTCTGAAAAAAATATAGACTTACAACTAAATTGTGCAGAAGATCATGTAGTAGTGGAAGCAGATTTGCACAGAATAAAGCAGGTTTTTATTAATCTTATTGGAAATGCGATCTCCTATACACCAAAGGATGGTCATGTCATTGTAGCTGTTCAAGAAACTGAAAACTCTGTTCAGATAAGTGTGAAGGATACAGGGATTGGAATTGAAAAACATGAAATACCTCGGATCTTTGAACGGTTTTATCGTGTGGACCGTGACAGGAGCAGAGAATCTGGTGGGACGGGTCTTGGTTTAGCAATTGTTAAGCATATTGTAGAAGCGCATCAAGGAAACATTAGAGTGAAAAGTGAGCTTGGTAAGGGTAGTGAGTTTATAATCAAGCTTAAAAAATGCTAACCCAAATTGGAGAGGGGAAAAGAAAGTTTACATAAATTTTACATATCCTTTATTTAGAATTAATAAAAAAAAGATATGATAAGAGATGCAAACCCCTTCATCCAAGGGCCAAACAAGAAAGGTGAAAGCAGACCCCGCTTTCGCCTTTTTTTATTGGTTGCGTTAAAGGTAATTGTTGATTTTTTGACCATGTTGATTAAAGCGGAAATCAACAGCCAAGTTTAACACAGCCTTTTTATAAAAAATGTAGTCAATCGATGAATTTTCTTTATAAAACTTACCATGATAGAATGGGTATATACATAATTCAATTACATTAATCGCTGAGGAGGAAAACGATGGAAAGGAAGAAGTTAGTTTTAATTGATGGAAATAGTATTGCGTATCGGGCTTTTTTTGCACTTCCATTGCTTAATAATAATAAAGGGATTCATACAAATGCTGTTTACGGTTTTACGATGATGCTGCAAAAAATACTAGAAGATGAGAATCCAACCCATATGCTTGTGGCTTTTGATGCTGGGAAAACAACCTTTCGTCATAAGACATTTAGTGAATACAAAGGAGGAAGGCAAAAAACTCCTCCTGAACTCTCAGAACAATTTCCTTTTATACGTGAACTGCTTGATGCCTATAAAATCCCCCGATATGAACTGGAAAATTTTGAAGCAGACGACATCATTGGAACCGTTTCTCTGAATGCGGAAAAAGAAGGATTTGAAGTAAAGGTAATTTCGGGAGATAAAGATTTAACCCAACTTTCATCGGACTTTACAACAGTAGGAATTACGCGAAAGGGGATTACAGATATTGAAGAATATACGCCCAATCATATCAATGAAAAATATGGACTTGCCGCAAATCAAATCATCGATATGAAAGGACTTATGGGCGATCAATCAGATAATATTCCGGGGGTGCCGGGAATTGGGGAAAAAACAGCGATAAAACTTTTAAAAGAATTCTCCACACTTGAAAATTTATTAACTTCAATTGAACAGGTAAGCGGGGCAAAATTAAAAGAGAAGCTTGAGGAATTTAAGGATCAAGCGATTATGAGTAAACAATTGGCAACGATTGAAAGAGAAGCACCAGTCGAGGTTAAACTTGATCAAATTGAATATGATGGTTTGGATAAAGAAAAAGTGGTATCAATTTATAAGGAACTAGGCTTTCAGACATTACTGGACAAGCTTGGGGATGATGGATTAGAGACAGACGAGCAGGAACTTGAGGAGATTGACTTTATTATTCCTGATGAAATCACATCCGAAATCTTTACAGATGAAAATTACTTTTATGTAGAAATTCTGGATGATAACTATCATTATGCAGATATTATTGGGCTTTCCCTTGTTAACGATAAGGGGAATTTTTACTTGCCAGTAGAGAAAACACTAAAATCAGAAGCCTTCAAACAATGGGCTGAGGACAATACAAAGAAAAAGATCGTTTATGATGCGAAACGCTCAGAGGTCTCTTTAAGACGAAGAGGCATTCATTTAAAGGGAGTCAGCTTTGATACATTAATTGCGTTTTATATTATTGATCCTTCTGAAACAATTGAAGACTTGTCGACAATTGCTAAAAGGTATAGTGTCCGCAATATCCAATCAGATGAATCCTTTTATGGTAAAGGGGCAAAAAGGAGAATCCCAGATGAATCAATACTTGCTGAGCATCTAGTCCGAAAAAGTATAGCCATCTCTAATTTAACAGATTACTTAGAAAATGACCTCATAAAAAATGAACAGGAAGAACTTTTTACCAATCTTGAGATGCCACTTTCCTTAATCCTAGCTGACATGGAATCGACCGGTGTGAAGGTAGATCGGGATCGCTTACGAGCAATGGGAGAAGATATCAACGAAAAGCTTACCAAAATTGAAAGCAATATCCATCTGCTTGCAGGCGAAAAGTTTAATATTAATTCACCGAAGCAATTAGGGATAATTTTATTTGAGAAGCTTTGCCTACCTTCATTGAAAAAAACGAAAACGGGATATTCAACTTCGGCTGATGTATTAGAAAAATTGGCACCAGATCATGAAATCATCGACCAAATTCTTCAGTATCGACAACTAGGAAAACTTCAATCAACGTATATTGAAGGGCTGCTCAAAGTAATAGATCCTGCAACAGGGAAGGTACATACAAGATATAATCAAGCCTTAACCCAAACGGGGAGATTAAGTTCAACAGATCCTAATTTACAGAATATCCCGATCCGTCTTGAAGAAGGGCGTAAAATCAGACAGGCATTTATCCCCACAGAAAAGGATTGGGCCATGTTTGCTGCTGACTATTCCCAGATTGAACTTCGTGTCCTGGCCCATATATCTGGTGATGAAAAACTGATTCAAGCATTTAAAGCCGATATGGATATCCATACAAGAACGGCGATGGAGGTTTTCCATGTATCTGCTGAAGAAGTTACATCCAATATGAGACGTCAAGCTAAAGCCGTTAATTTTGGTATTGTTTATGGGATCAGTGACTATGGTCTATCACAAAACCTTGGCATTACAAGGAAGGAAGCTGGACAATTTATTGAACGCTATTTTCATACCTATCCTGGTGTAAAGGCATATATGGAAGAAATTGTTCAATCGGCTAAGCAAAAAGGATTTGTTTCGACCCTGCTTCATCGAAGAAGGTATATCCCTGAAATAACAGCTCGTAACTTTAATGTCAGGAGCTTTGCTGAGAGAACGGCAATGAATACGCCTATTCAGGGAACAGCAGCAGATATTATTAAAAAAGCGATGATT
>PSRI01000016.1 GCA_003175935.1 Bacteroidota bacterium | reverse complement strand
CAGGTATTGTTTCTTCCTCAGTTTCTTGAGGGTTAAATGATTTTGAATCAACTCCCAGTCTTCCTGTGTAAGTGGAACCCTTTTATTAAAGTGATGGAAGTATCGTTCGTACATAAATGCGCTTTCGGACTACTTGTTTATGCAAAATATATATAAAATTTCAGGGTACTTAATGAATATAACCTATTTTATTCGTCTTAATCTGCAGTAAATTCTCTCGGCAACTGCTTTACATATAAAATAATGCCTCCTTAAATTTTCATTATCCGCAGCATTAGCTGGTGTGCATAAGATTCCCGATCAAGCATGGTTTCCACAATCGAATAATGATTTAATCCCTCTATCTCTGCAATTTCTATTGGAATGTTTTCTTTCCAACTTGCGTATAATTCTCTGCTTTGTTCCAGGAACTCATCCGTTTCGTTGCTGCCTACAACTAATATCAATGGACATTGAGTTTTTGGCAAAAGTTCAACCGGACTGTTTCGAATCGCCGCCTCTGAATCCATATTCAAAAACTGGTTGATCTCTGAATGTTGAATCGGGATTAAATTATACAGACCGCTGATAGCACACACTCCTTTGATCACGTCTGCACTAAGATTAAAATAATTCCATTCAGTTGCAAGCATCATAGCAGCAAGATGTGCGCCGGCACTATGTCCGGCAATATATAGCTGGCCGGGATCTCCATTATACGCTGATATGTTTTGGTATAGCCACTGAACGGCATTTCGGCATGATGCTGATATTTGATCCATTGATACTTCAGGAGCCAGCGGATAGTTTAGCAGAACTGTGGTAATGTTATAAGGCCAGAAAGCTTTGGCTATAAACTGAAAACTGGATTTGTCAAATTTATGCCAGTAGCCTCCGTGAATAAAAATCAATGTTTTGGAGTGCGGTTGCAAGGAAGGATAAATATCAAGCCCTTCAAGCGGCAATTTGCCGTAGCTAATATCTTTAATGACGGGAATTTCTTTTTCTGTTTTCCTGCTGAGTGACTCCCATCTATCTAAGTGAGTTGCAAAATCCGGAACATGCAAGCGGGTATTATACTGACTGTCAAGAGCTGCCTGACTGTATTGTTTATAAATCAGCATTAAAAATGTTTGGCGGGATGAGAGTCGCCATCTTTTAATTCATCAGGCGGGTATCCCGGCTTTTTCTGTTTCTTTCAGGCAACTGAATACGATCTTATAAAATTCCGGGTGTGATTGCCAGGTTTTGCCTGTAACTATTCTGCCGTCTTTTACCGCTTCGTCTGGTGTAATGTATATTCCACCACAACTTTCCACTTCAAATTTTACATGCTCATAGCAGGCGATCTTTCTTTTATCAACCAAACCAGCGGTTACTAATATTTGCACACCATGGCAAATGGCAAATACATATTTGCCACTGTCATAAAATTCTTTTGTTATGCTGATCACCCTGGGATCATTTCGCAAATATTCAGGGGCGCGGCCTCCAGGAATAAGGACTGCCAGGTAATCATCCGGAGCAACTTCATCAAACGATATTTGAGATTCCAGTATATAGCCTTTGCGTTCCACATAGGTATCCCATCCCGGTTCAAAGTCATGAATCACCAGGTTCAAAGTTTTAACAGTAGGTGCTGCAATTACTGCTTGATACCCCGCTTCTCTCAACCTGTGACTGGCGTAAAGAATTTCAAAACTTTCACCAGCATCGCCGGTGATGATGAGTATTTTGTTATTCTGTTTCATGACACTGAAGTTAATACAAAACAGGATAGATGAACCAAACCAGGCCAAATAATCTCGCTCTTCACGCAATCAATCCCAAAAACTCATCCTTCTTCCTTCGGGATACATCCACCACGTCTCCATTTTCCATCACCACCTGGCCGCCCTCGCCGCGAATGTATTTGCTGATGTAGTTGAGATTAATAAGATGACTATTGTGAACCCTGAAAAAACGATGGGGCATTAGCAATTCTTCAAAATCTTTTAGCAGCTTCGTAACGAGCAATGGTTGACCATGCATAAGAAACAATCTCGAATAATTGGCGCTGGATTCGATGCGAATAATATTTTTAATGACAATGAATTCGAGTCCTTCATTAGTGGGCACTGCAATCTTATTATCCTGACTAAAGATTTGATCAATAGAATGCTTCAGCAGCATGTTCAGACGCTCACGGGTGTGTCCACCCTTTTGCTGTAAAAGACGGTTGATCGCATCCTGCAAATCGGAGATCAGCACAGGTTTTACGAGGTAATCAAAAGCACTTATGCGTATGGCATCAATGGCAAAATGATTGTAAGCTGTAATGAAAATGATCTCTCCTTCAAAATCTCCCAACGCTTCCAAAAAGCGAAATCCATTCATCTTCGGCATCTCAATATCCAAAAACAACAGATCCGGCTTATGCTGACGCACTAGCGCAATCGCTTCTTCGGGCTTTTGACATGATGCAAGCACCTTAACTTCCGGACAATACTTCTCCAGCTTATTCTGCAAATTCTGCAAGCTGTTTAGCTCGTCGTCGATCAATATTGCTTTTAAGCTGTTCATCACATTGGTTTGATTTTAATTTGGCAACGGGTACCTAATGCATTGCCCGTTTCATCATAAAGGTCGGTAATCATTACATCATCGTCTGCAGCCTGCTTCTGATTGAAGATACTTATCCTTTCCTGTGTGATTTGAAGGCCGACACTCTTATGATTTTTTCTGTTTTGAACCTGATACATAGCCACATTTTTTCGTCCCACGCCATTGTCTTCAATAATATACTCAATAAAATCTCCCAGTAACCGCGCCTCAACAGTGAGGTATAAATCATTGCGGTCACTATTGGCGAGTCCATGCACAATTGCATTTTCTACAAATGGTTGAATCAGCAATGGCGGTACTTTGTAATTCTCCTCAGTGAGATCCTTATCGATACAAAACTTATATGAAAATTTATTGTTGAAACGAAACTGCTCCAGGTCTACATACAACTGAAGAGCTTCCAGGTCCTGCGTCACCGGAATTAGATTGTGCAGGTTGTTCTCGAGAATGATACGAATAAGACGGGCAAATTTATTCAGGTAATCACTCGCCTGCCTTTCTTTATTCTGCATGATGAAATTTTCAATGCTGTTAAGACTATTGAAAATAAAATGTGGATTCATTTGGGCCCGCAAAGCTTTCATTTCCATTTCGGCTATCCTTTGGCGAAAGGCGGCCTGCCGTCTGATTGCAGCGATATTCCTACGAATAATAAATGCAGTAAGTAAAAGTCCGGCCGCTAAGCAGGCTATCCAGAATGTTCTTGTTTGCCACCAGAAGGCTTTAATGTTGATATGCACCTGGTCTTCTTCCGAAGGAGATAAAACCTGCTTGTCAGAACCTTTTACATGCAGCGTATATTTGCCCGGTGCAATATTATAAAATACCAGGTGCCCATTATCATTTTGCTGCCACTCATTGCTCGCTCCATCGAGACGATAATAATAATGTTCGTCATTCTTGTCGTCATAATTCATGATGGAAAAATCAACGGCGAATCTGTCCTGGCCTGCCTCTAACTCCATTGTTTTTTCTCCTGATACCGACTTGAAGTAATAAGGTTTATCCATAACAGTCGCTTCACTGAAATGAACTTCGGAAGTTGGAGAGGCGGCATTTAATAATTGAACAGGATTGAAGCGAACCAGGTAAGTACGCAGACCGCAATACATATAACTACTATCGCCCATTCGAAGCACTCCTTCCGTGAAATTATTTGGCAAGCCATTTTCAGAATCGAAATGTTTGAACTTGCCGGAAGCAGTTAAACAAAATAAGCCGCGGCTTGTATTCATCCAGAGGTTCTCCTTGTTATCAAAACACAATGCAGAAATGTCCACGCCTCCAATCGTAGCATCGTTTGAATAATCGCGAACAACCTTATTGCTCTCGGGGTCAAATACAAAAAGCCCTTTAAAAGTGGCGATCCAAAGTAAACCTGTTTTATCGCTGGTGATATATTCAAATTCATTGCTGTGATCTGGCAGCTGATCACCTGAAAATTGGAACAGATGAGTAAAAGAATCTGTTGAGCTGTCATATTTAAAGAGACCATCATTCCTGCTGCCAAGAAAAATTTGTCTCTTCCTGTTCATGTAAATATTCGTGATGAAAGCAGGTGCAAACCCAGTGCTATTTTCATCACTGGAATAATGAGCGATAAATTTTTTGCTCTGCGGATCAAAGACATATATTCCATTTGCACCATTATTCCGTGTTCTGATCCACCATTGGTGATTGCCTGTCGGAACAATGGTCCTCAATCCAACGGGCATATTCTCGCAAGATAGATTATAGAAATCCACTGCTGCTTTTTGGAGATCCATACGAACCAGGGAATTTTCGGTTGTCATCCATACCAGGCTATCTCCCTGGCAAAACACATAAAAAGGTTTTATAGAATCCAATGCAGGAATGCTTCGACCTGAACCTGACTTACCAGCAAGTGAAAACTTAATGGGCAATTCTCCTGCATGGTTATATAAATAAATTCCTTTCTTCAACCATGTGCTGAACCACAGACCCTTGCTATTTTCATCAAAGGAATAAACATAATCTTCTACCTTTTCGTTTGGCGCTTCTTCACGTGAATGGATTTCCAGGGGTTCGAATTGCTGTTGGGAAGGGCGAACATAGCTGACACCATTGTTGGTGCCGATCCAAAGAATATTTTGTTTGTCAACAAAAACGCAGGCAATATAGTCGCTGGTTAATAAATAATCCTGTCTATATCCAGTTTGGTTTTGATAAGCCCTGCTTTTGAAAGTAACAGGATCAATCAGAACCAATCCACCATCTGTTCCGGCAACAATCCATGAATATCCGTTTTTGTCTTTCCATTCGGTGATTGAGTTAATGACCCTGCTTTTGTTTTGCAAAGGAATTTGTTGAAAGCTATTGTTCACCGGATCAAATAAAGCGAGCCCACCCAAAAATGATCCAATCCAGAATCGCATTTTTGAATCCTGGTAAATGGCACGAATAACCCCATTAAAATCTTCGTATCGTTTCTTTACGCGAAGTGTTTTTTTATCCAGCAGGAAAAGAAAGTTGGAAGTGGCACCCCATAATTCACCCTGCCTGTCCCATGCAAGCATGCTGTAAGAATTCTCTTCTTTTTGATCTTCCCTGATACTGAATCCGGGTTCAAATCTTGAATAATTTAGCAGGCTGTCGAATTTGTAGAGGTTAGTAGTATTAGTGATCCATGCGCCGTGATCATCTGCGAGTAAAACATTTGTGTATTTGTCATTCACAATACTATTGCTGTCGTCGGGATTATGCCTGAAATTATAAAACCGCCCGGCCCGCTTGTTATAATAACTAAGACCCTCGCTCGTAGAAATCCAAATACCGTCTTTTTTGTCGCATACTAATTTGTATACTCCATTAAAAATTAGAGAATTTTTCTCGCCAGGTATTTGATGAAAGCTTCGCAAACGATAACCATCAAAGCGATTAAGCCCGTCGCTTGTGCCGATCCAAATAAAACCTTCTCTATCCTGGGCAATGCTGTTCACCTGGTTATTCGACAATCCTTCTTTTTCTGCCAGGTGACTGAATTGAATATTGGGGAAGTTCTGAGCGAAATTATTTCCGGTTGAGAAAATTAAAATGATATACCAGACTGCATACCGCATAGAAATATGCTCTTATTTAAAGTTAGCACAAACCATCGGATTCATTATCGTCTGCTTAAGAAACAAAAAAAATTAGTTTGAGGGCACTTCAAAATCCTTATCGGTAAAAACGAGTCCAGTCTGTTCTTCAATAAGGTTCAAATTAAACGTTGTCGTTGAACCGGCATTTGCAACATTTATTACCCTGGCTCTTACCAGGCCTCCCCACTTAAAAAGTGTTTGGTCGATGGCCATCATGGCCAAATTGGGATCTATTCCCTTAAGTATTTTGGTGAGCTGAGAAAACCCGGGAACAGACTTGCTCATCCAGTAGTCCTGCTGTTCACGATCGTTCGTTTTGCGAAGGTGCATGCAAACAAATGTGTCGATATTCTCCTTACCCACTACATTAAGATCTTCACTCTTGGGAGTTTTTCCCGGGTTGATCAATGACGATTGATGAGTGAGGTAATTATACTTAGTGAGTTGATTTGGATTGGAGAACTTGTAAAAAAAGGCATCATGGCTAATCACCGAAGTCCCATTTTGAAAAGTTATGTCATATCGAAATCCAATAGTAGTATCCATAGCTACCTGGGCACCTACTGACAAATTCATATACCCCGCTAATGTACCGGTATACTCCAGCAGGAATGAATTTTCATCATCACTATGCTTTGTGTTAACGCGAATGTTTTCGGGGTACTTATTTGAAGTTCCTAAAATGATTAAAGAGGTGAGCACAAGAAACTTGTACAACATAGTTGCTGAATTAGAAATGATAAATGTGAAAAGAAGAGTACGGATGGTGACCCGTTGAACTATAATTTTATGAACTCCACGCGACGGTTGTTTGCTTTACCTTCGGCTGTAGTATTTGAATCCACAGGTTGTGTAGCACCCTTTCCACCTGTTTGAAGTCTTGATCCATCAATACCAAAATCCTTCATCAGGCTGGCCTTCACGGCTTCGGCTCTGCGTTTCGAAAGGTTTATATTGTCGATGGTGCTTCCATCGGAATCTGTATGCCCCACTATCTTTACATTAACCGAAGAATTTTCAGCGAGAACAGCAGCTATATCTTTTAACACACCATAAGATTGTGGTTTGATCCTGTCACTGTTGACATCAAATAAAATCCCACTCGTTACAAATTTTCCTTCTGTCATTAGTTTCGTTCTGGTATCGGGCAGGCCCGCAGCGAATTTTACATTGCCGAGCAAATAACGATCCTGCTCTTTCATGTCACCCCAGATTTCAAATAAGGCAGCGGTGTATGTCTTTGCATCTGCGAAAGCCCTGGGAATATCAAATATTTTTTCTTCGTTTAGGTATACACGTAATCTGTGCATTTGTCTCCAAATGGAAACATGAACTGTTTTCATTCCTGCACTTGTCTTAAACTGTGTGGTGTTAACCTTGTTTTTAAAGACCGTTTCTCCATTCTCAAAACTTTCGGCATCGCCTTCGCCACTGTTGTTCAAGCCATCGGTGGGATGGAAACTGAGCTTCACACCTGATCTTTTATCGATCCCAATAAACGAGTTGTCAAATGTGCTCTTGTCATTCTTGCCAGTTAGAAAATATAGCGATAAAGCGGGAGAGTAGTAGCTGAACTTTTCGTTGCAAACAATATCGCATTCAAACGTAAAATTGTCTGGAAGGCTCTTAATATATTCTGGAATATATTTTCCCTGTTTTGCGATCATTAACCAGTGGCCTTCCATTCCGGACGCATTCACCACTTCTCCCGTACCATTGGTATTCCAACTCGCTGGAAAATCACCTATCTGGTCCTTTGAAAAATCATCGTAGGAAAGGACTTTGTCTCCAGGAATAAAATCAAATTTACTATAGGTTGTCAGCTCCGCGCTGCTTGCTCCAGCACTATTTCCGGAAGCGGCTTTTGTTGCTGATGAAGCAGAGATTGTATCTTCCTTTGCCTTTGGGATAGATTGTTTGGCTTTTTTTTCAAAAAGATGATTCAGTAATTTATCAGTTAATTTTTCGCCAGCTTTTTGAGTCACCACATTGGCACCCTCTTTTACTCCCTGACCTGCTTGTTGCTTGAGGATATCCTGGGTTGCTTGTGAATGTGCCGACAAACCGAGAATTGCCGAATAGGCTAAAAGAAATAGAGATTTCATACACTAGTTTTTAAGAGTCACAAAATGGAGAGATGCTTAGCAGAATAAATGGAACCTTATGTAAACTAGTAACGAAAAAGACGGGCTGCCAGCACCATTCAATAGCTGGTGGGAATGAATCAATAACTGGCGGAAGGAGGAAATACCCGGTCAGGAGTAGTAGGCTGATTCTAAGAAAAGTGTTTGCTGAAGTAGTTCTGAACAGATTGAAACCTATGGGATGGATTAAAATGTCAATCAATTACAAGTATCTTCATTCAAAATCTTTCTGAAAAAAGAGGTACTTACAGGAAAACCCTGCTTACGAGTTTAACCCGACTAGATAAATTGAGATAATTAACCCAAATCCCAAATTAGAAAATATGGAAGTACATCATCATCCACATGTTGAAAAGAAAAGATTCAGGGAATACTTTCTTGAATTCTTAATGATATTCCTGGCCGTGACAATGGGCTTCTTTGCAGAGAATATAAGAGAATATTTTTCAAATAACGAAAGGGTAACCCAACTCAGCGAACAACTGCTACAGGAATTAAAAAAAGATACCGCAACGCTCAATGCAACTATTGCTTATCAAAGAGGCTTACAGAAAAACGCCGACAGCGTGTTTAAAATACTTCGCAAACCAGCCGGTGAGATTGATTCAAAAAAATTGGAGCATCTTATTGAGAAATGTTTTCGGGTAACCACTTTTACATCCTCGTCAGGAGCACTCACTTCCATTAAAAGCCAATTGAACCTAAAACAATTCTCAGGCTCCCAGATTAGTAATTACATTACTGATTATGAGGGTCAACTAAACCAGGTGAAAACCGCGGAAGCAATCCAGGTACAACAGGTCAAGGAGATCGTGGAAAAATTCATGCAACTGCATTTTACTGCAGATGACCTATACGCATTAAGAATCGATCATTCTGACATCAGCGGACAATTGAGAAAGACAACACCTGACGATCTTGAGGACTTCCGGTCCGCTATGGTGAGCATAGAAGATTTTAATACCCTATTAATGAACAGTTACAACGAAAGCAAAGAAAGAGCACTGAATTTGATGCAATATGTTCGCAAAGAGTATAACATTAAGGACTAATAGGGCAGTGTGAAAAATAAAAATCAAATCAGTCATATGCGAAATTAGCTTACGACATAAATCCAAGCATTGATTGGGCACCCAATCATTACTGGCATATGCACTTCACGTAACTCGCACATTATCGCGCTAAAATGGTGTTCTGCTAATTAAACTTTCACATGTTCTCCTGGCTACCCGTTCAATAAAATTGTCATCTACCACGATAGTCTTACTCACATTTTCCTTTGCCCGGAATTCTTTTTTGAGATTCTTCAAAGACTTAAGTTCTTTAATATACTGCATTTTCAAAATCTGGTATTCGATACGCAGCTGCTTGCGCTCACGAAGCAGAACTTCAAAGATTTCTGTCATAACGATAAGAATTTGTTTGATCGATAATTACCTATCGTCTTTGACATGGGGAGTAAACAAAATATGCCGTCCTAACTTCGGCACTATTGATTTGAAGGCTCAAATCACGGGAAAGGCTATAAGTATTTTAAAGGTATGCTTTCTTTGTCAATAATTACTTTAAGACTTTTAATAGAAGGCGATCAACTCTTAATGGATTATCTCTGCCTCGTTTATGGAAGTGGAGTTGCACCTACCATATTCAAGTAGGCTTTTGAAGTTTCCCCGAATTATCAAACTATTTTTGGGAAATAAAAAACCAACCAGTCATATGAGAAAGCTAGTTTACGGCATTAATATTACGATCGATGGCGTCGTTGATCATCATCCGCAGACTCCTGATGATGAACTACTCCTGTATTGGGCGGAGATTTTACGAAGTGCCGGACTGCTAGTTTATGGAAGGATAACTTATGAAATGATGGTTCCTTATTGGCCGGATATTGTAAAGAACCCT
The DNA here is from genome assembly GCA_003175935.1 of Bacteroidota bacterium. GTDB lineage: Bacteria > Bacteroidota > Bacteroidia > Chitinophagales > Chitinophagaceae > PSRI01. Next base: position 817 of record PSRI01000016.1, on the reverse strand, counting down.
TCGGGAGAGTCGGATGCTGATATCGAATTTGCTAAAGTTTTTGATTCGATACCAAAAGCAGTTTTTTCTCAATCGATGACTGAAGTTGACGATAATAATTCCGTTCTTTATCGCACTAAAATAGAAGACGAAATTCGAAGAATGAAAATGGAACCGGGTAAAGATATTTGGTTGGGTGGCGTGGCGTTACCTTCGCACCTGATTAAGCTGGGACTGGTGGATGAATTTCATTTTGTCATTCATCCTGTCTTGGCAGGCAAAGGAAGAAATTTACCGGAGGATATAAGTCAAACTGGGAGGTTGAAGCTTGTGGATACGAAAGTGCTTAAGTCAGGATGTGTTGCGCTGCAATATAGTACTTAGTATAGAGTACTTAGTACTTAGACAAAGTCTAATGGCCGCACGTAAAGACGCTATAAAAGTACCAGGTTCCCAGACCGCATATAATTCAAAGAAAACTTTCGAAAGACCTTACGCGAAGACACAAAAGGAGCTAGTACAGCAAAAGAAGTTTTAGATCCTTTCAACAACTAATCCGCATTTCGTGGACAACGTTTCCAAATGTGTAGTCGACATCTTTTGCTGTCTTTTCCCGCCATGGGGGGAAAAGACGCTTCATTCCGCTCATTTTTTTACGGCATTTTAGCTGAGGCCGGGGGAATACAAAATCCAACGCAAAAAGTAAATTCCATTGCTGCCCGATAAAATCAGGGAACTGCAGTTGTTCACCACAGTAGCACCCAAGCTTAATCAGGGCGTCCCCGGAAAACGGGCCGTCATCGTTTTCCGGCCTCCTTTTTTGGTTCCTTTTTTGGAG
>PSRI01000200.1 GCA_003175935.1 Bacteroidota bacterium | reverse complement strand
GCATCTAAAAATAAAATCCTGGTCCTCCGCGCTAAAATATCTTCAATAGTCATTGCCATTTCATTTCTCACAGACCAAATTATTTCGGCAATAGTATATGGCAGTTCCTGATGTATTCTTTCTTTAGACATGGGATTTTCATCCCAAATCTTTTTGATTTCTGTTGCATCTGATCCAAAAAAATGAAGCGGATCATTTTCATTCACTTTTTCTATCCACCCATGAATCTTCAGAGATTCCGTCACGCAGGGTTGTCTTTCCAGTTTGGCTACAAAAACTGCGTTGTCCACGGCATCCTTTGCCATCTTCCTGTAAGTCGTCCATTTCCCTCCGGTAATTGTTACTAACCCCGATTTCGAAACTAAAATAGTATGGTCCCGTGGTGTGAGGGAAGTTTTTTTTTGACCAGGCGCTTTAACCAGCGGTCTTAAACCTGCATACACCGAACGAATTTCACTTCGGGTGAGCCTGGTAGATAGATAGCGGTCGACATGTCTCAAAATAAATTCAATTTCTTCATCAAGAGCTTTAGGTTCTGCCAGCGCTTCTTCAACCGGGGTATCTGTTGTTCCTACAACAACTTTATCATGCCAGGGCACTGCGAACAGTACCCTGCCGTCATCAGTATTCGGAATCATCATTGCGTGATCTCCCGGAAAAAATTTCTTATCCATTACAATATGCACTCCCTGGGAAGGTCTTACAATATCGTGTTGCTGGTCATCATCCATTTGCAAAATATCATCCGAAAAAACTCCTGTTGCATTAATGATCACCTTGCCAAATATTTCATATTCCTTTCCGGACAACACATCTTCAACCTGAACACCCTTTACTTTATTGTTTTCTTTTTTGAGATCGAATACGTCGAAATAATTCAAAATACATGCGCCCTGATCTGCTGCAGTCTGGGCAAGATTTATTGCGAGCCTGGAATCATCAAATTGTCCGTCGTGATAAAGCACACCACCAGAAAGTCCTTTTGTCGATGCACCCGGAAGATATTTTGCAACTTCATTCCGTGAAAGTAATTTGGTTTTACCAAGACTTAACTTTCCCGACATGAGGTCATAAACTTTCAGTCCGATACCATAATACCATTTTTCCCACCATTTGTAAGAGGGTAAAATAAAAGCCTGATCGCGGGTGAGATGTGGAGCATTCTTCAACAGGATTCCCCGTTCCCTAAGGGCTTCCATTACAAGTTTGATGTTTCCCTGTGCGAGATATCTAACACCTCCGTGTACAAGTTTAGTTGAACGACTTGAAGTGCCTTTTGCAAAATCAAATTGTTCGAGAAGTAAAGTTTTATATCCCCTGGAAGCCGCATCCACAGCAGATCCCAGCCCCGTTGCCCCTCCTCCAATGATAATAATATCCCACTCTTTCTCTGCTTCTAATTTCTTCAACATCTCAGTTCGTAACATAATATATAATTTCTCGCAAAGTCGCAATTAGAAGTACATAGTACTTAGTACTTAGTACCTAGACATAATCCACTGAACTTTTAACCTTTAACTCTCAACTCAACTTTCAACATTCAACATTCCTGCCGGCAGGCAGGCAACCTTCAACAAACCTTCAACATTCAACCTTCAACAAACTTTCAACATTCAACCTTCCTGCCTGCCGGCAGGCAGGCAACCTTCAACTTAAAAGGCGCGTGCCGCCTTCACAGCTTTTTGCCAACCTTGAGTCAGCACATTTCTTTTATCAACTGTCATTGAGGGTTCGAATCGGTGTTCAACCTGCCATTGTTTTTGAATTTCGTCTGTACTGCTCCAGTATCCTACTGCCAGGCCCGCGAGATAGGCGGCTCCAAGTGCAGTAGTTTCTATGATCTTTGGCCGAATGACAGTTGTATTTAAAATATCACTTTGAAATTGCATCAATAAATTATTTGCGGTTGCGCCTCCATCCACTCTCAATTCTCTAATATTAATTCCGGAATCAGCTTCCATTGCATGCAGCACATCCATCGTTTGATACGCAATACTGTCGAGTGCAGCACGGGCAATATTCGCAGCGGAACTTCCGCGTGTAAGCCCCACAATGGTTCCCCTTGCATGTTGATCCCAGTATGGTGCGCCCAAACCAGCAAAGGCCGGAACAACATAAACACCTTCGCTATGCTCCACTTTTTTCGCAAGGGATTCGACTTCTGCTGATGTTCTGATTATTCCTAATCCATCTCTAAGCCATTGCACAACCGCACCTCCAATAAAAACACTTCCCTCGAGAGCATAATTTGTAATTCCATTTACTTTCCAGGCAACAGTTGTCAGCAAATTATTTTTTGAAGGAACAGCTTTTTCGCCGGTATTCATCAGCATAAAACAACCTGTACCATAAGTATTTTTTACCATTCCGGGTTGAGTACACATCTGGCCAAATAATGCTGATTGCTGATCTCCAGCTATACCTGCAATTGGAATATTATCCGCGGTGAGAATATTTTGCGTGTGGCCATATACTTCGCTACTGCTTCTGATTTGTGGCAACATATTTCCCGGAACATCAAATATTTTTTCAAGCGCACCATCCCACTGCATGCTGTGAATATTGAACAACATCGTGCGGGATGCATTCGAAACATCAGTTGCATGCACCTGCCCCCTGGTTAAGTTCCACAACAACCAGGTATCGATTGTTCCAAAACAAAGCTCGCCTTTATTTGCTTTTTCCCGCGCTCCTGCAACGTTGTCGAGAATCCATTTTATTTTTGTTGCAGAAAAATAAGCATCTACTACAAGACCTGTTTTTTCCTGGATCAGTTTGTCGGTCCCATTTGCTTTCAGCTGATCACAAAATGCTGCAGTGCGCCGATCCTGCCATACAATAGCGTTATAAACCGGCTTCCCGGTTTTTCTTTCCCAAACAACGGTTGTTTCTCTTTGATTGGTGATGCCAACCGCAGCAATATCGGCAGTAGTAAGACCAGCTTTGGTTACTGCTTCGGCTGCAACTCCAAGCTGCGTACTCCATATTTCACCGGGATCATGCTCCACCCAACCGGGTTTCGGAAATATTTGTTTGAATTCTTTTTGCGCAACAGCGATTACAGAACCTGCATGATCGAAAACAATTGCCCTGGAACTGGTTGTACCCTGATCAAAGGCGAGAATATATTTGGGCATTAATAGAATTTTGATTTTGAAGATAATTCAAATTCTGCATCCCAAACATCGGAGTAAATGTGATTTTAATTAAAGAGTGATACCCAGCTGGAAACTGTACATGAATCCGCTACCGTTTTTTAGTGGGTAATTATATACATCATCCACTGTTTTGATTTGGTTTGCGTCAGCATACCTTGTTTGTTCTCCAAATAATAGGGATGCTTTCAATGTTATTCCTCCAAATCCCGTTTTGCCAGCTTGAAATAATATGCCTGTAGAAAATCCTCCTTCAAAAGTCATTTTCCCATATTCTTTTTCAATCCGGTATGAATCACTTGAATTAGCAGGGAGATTGAATAATGCTGCAAAAAAGTCTTCTGTCCTTAGAACAACTATTCCAGAATATTCCCTGTTATAAGTTGTGAGTGAAACCAAATACCTCGCGCCTAATCGTAAATCAATGAAAGGTTTTATTCTGGATGAAGTATTTGTAGTAGTAAATCTTCCAACCATTGCCATTTGCCAATTTTCATAATGCACCCGGTAGGGATAAACAGTAACGGTGCCGAAATAATGCTGATTGAAATCAAAGCCCAACCAAAATGGAGCCCGGTAGGAAGGAATTTTTGAATTAATCGACCACAAGTAAGTGAAACCCCATCCCCAACCTATTTTGCCATTTCCAATTGTAACATCAGGCGGATGCTTAGCTGCACTCGCATACAAGACGAACCAGGGATACTTCATTTTCTTTTGCGATACCTTATCGTCGACCTGTGCGTGTAAATTAAGGCTTAGCAATAAGCATAATAAGCACGAAGTGATACTTCGCATGGCTTGGTGGTTGAAACAATTAAATTTACTTACTTGAAAACTATTTAGCGAATGAACGCCTCCATTTAAGCAATTGTTTGCAAAAATTTACCAATTTGTTCTCAGAGCGATTGCAGATGCAAAAAAATGTTTAACCTGCAATGATTTTGGGCGCCAGTAATTTGTACAATACCGGAGTAACCAACCTCGTCAAAACCGTTGAACTGATTAATCCACCAATAATAACCAGTGCCAATGGAGAATACAAAGGATTGTTTTCTACAACTAACGGTATAAGTCCACCGATCGCAGTCAGTGTAGTGAGAATGATCGGAATAAATCTTGTTTCTCCAGCTTCCTGAATAGCGTCGTTCAGTTCGATTCCTTTCCTTCGAAGTTGATCCGTGTAATCTACTAACAGGATTGAATTCTTCACTTCAATACCAATCAACGCAATTATACCTATTACAGCTACAAACGAAAAGGTATTTCCTGAAATTAATAGTGCCAGAACTGCACCAATTATTCCGAGGGGAACTACCGATAGAACGATCAGTGTTCCTTTAAAGGTTTTGAACTCCAGTATTAAAACGCCCAGGATTCCGAATATGGTAAGCAGTATTACAGTTCCCAGTCCTCCAAAACTTTCCTGCTTGCTTTCTACTTCTCCTGCTGCTACAAAACTTGCCCCTTGTGGAAATTTCATTTTAGAAAGTTCTTTCAAAACCTCGTCAGTTACCCTGGTTGTATTAAATCCGCTTTTTACGAAAGCCGTTACAGTTGTATAGCGGTCCTTGTCATAGTGTTTAATACTTGTGGGTGACGATTGAAATTGAACATCTGCCAATTGTTTGAGAGGAATCGAAGATCCGGCATATGAACTCACATACACTTTATCTAATGCATCAAGGGTTTGCTTACCTTTTCTTGGCAATGCAACGTTGATATTGTATTCATCTCCATTATCCTTCCTTAATTTTCCAACATTCAATCCGGCAACGGCCATGCGAACAGTTCGATCAATATCATTCACTGGTACACCCAATATCCCTGCCTTCTCTTTGTTAACATTCACTTTAAGATCGGTGGTTAAGGTTGTTAATTCGTTATTTACATAAATTGTTCCTTCATTTTTTTTGAGCAGGTCTTCAATTCTAAAAGAGAGTGCGCGAAGAGTATCCAGGTTTTCGCTAAAAAGTCGAATTGCAATTGGTGCCTCTATTGGTGGACCTTGTTCAAAATCTTTCACTTCAATTTTTGCGTTTGGAAAATCTTTGAATCGTTCACGAAGTTTGTCAATGAGTTTCCTTTTTGCAGCAGGCGGTGTATCGTTCAATTGAATAAATAATTGCGCATAGTTGCTTACTTCATTCTGTGGAATCACATTGTAGTAAATCCTTGGATTACCCCGACCAACATTAGTTGCATAATTTTTCAGACCGGGAATATTCCTAATTTCCTTTTCAACGTACCTGGCAACACTATCGGTTGAATTCAAACTTGTGCCTAATGGCGTTTCAATGTTAATCATGAACATGGGTTTCTCCGAAGCAGGGAAAACACTAAATCCAACTACAGGAACCAGTGCAAGACTTCCCAGGAATATACCACCCGCTATTAGTAATGTCGTCATGGGTCTTGCAATAGCATTATGTAACAAGCGCCTGTATGAACCACCAATGAGTCTTTTCAAACCCCTCATGAAAATATTTCCATCAGGACTTTCATGGCCACTCAACATTCTGCTGGATAAAAATGGAATGATTGTGAGGGAAACAAATAGTGATGCCAATACAGTACATACAACAGCTGCGGGGAGACTCCTAATAAAATCACCTGCGGCTTCGGGAAGAAATAACAGAGGAAGAAAAGCGAAAATTAAGGTAGCGGTGCAACCCAAAACTGCCAAACCAATTTGTTTGGTAGCTGCCATGGCCGCTTCTCTTTTATTATATCCCATTCGGAGGTAGCGTTCAATATTTTCCACTACCACGATACTGTCATCTACTAAAAGTCCGAGTGCTACCACTAACCCTACAATACTCAACTGGTTGATCGTGATACCAAACATGTCGAGCATGAACAGACCTATCGCCAGGGATAAGGGAATTGAAATCATTACGACAAGTGATGCCCTAAATCCCAACGGTAACAGCGTTAGTAACACTAAAAAAATGGCAATGGCGAAATCGCGACTGAATCCGCCTAATCTTTTTCTCACACTTTCAGCATTATTGAAACTTTGATTGTAGGTAATATTTTTAGGTAGTTCTTTTTGAAACTGATCTAAAACGGGTTGCATTTGCTTTTCTACATCAAAAATATTTGTCCCCATTTTCCTGCTCGCCGTAACAAAAACACCCCGCTGTCCATTCAACCGTGCTTTGTAATTTTGATCTTCATATCCCAGTTCTACAGTTGCCAAATCGCGAACGTAAATGAGTTTACCGGCATTTCCTGCAACGATTGTGTTAGATATTTCATCCACCGTTTTATAATCGCCACTGGTCTTTACATTGAACTTTTTCGTTCCCATTTCAATGCTCCCACCAGGGATATTTACATTTTCGCTTTGGATAGCTCCCAGTACCCTATTTAAAGGAATTTTTTCCTGTGCCAAACGTTCAAGGTTAACGGATACGTTTACCTGCTGCTGTGGAAAGGCCCAATGTTCAACATTTTTTAGGGACTTAATTTTTTCAAGTCTTTCTTTCAATTTCTTGCTCCATTCCTCAAGATCCCTGTATGGTGCAGTCTCGCTCAATAACCCAACCTGGATGATATTCACGTCGCTTGGAGTGAATTTTTGAATGTCGATACTCAAAATATCGGCAGGAAGCTGGGTTCTCAACCCGTCCATTTCCCTCACTACGTCCTGGTATTTTTTGTCGGGATCTGTTTCATATTTAAATTCAATTCTAACAACTGCCAGACCATCATCTATTCTGGAGATGATTCGCTTTACATCATCAAGCTCATTCAATTTTTTTTCGATGGGATCCACAACAAGTTCTTCCATATCTTTCGGACTGGTTCCCGGATAAATTATCACCGCTGCAAATTGTGGCGCCTGAATATCCGGATCTTCTCCCCTTGGCATATTCAAAAGCGAGTTGATGCCGATGGCTACAAGCATCACGAATATGATAAGCGTGAACTGATAATTCTTTACCGCAAAATTTGTTATACGCATAAAAAATAGATTTGTACTTACGGTGCAGATTTGGTTTTGCTCCGTTCAATTTTTATTCTTGAATATGGTAAGGCAGGAAAACGGAATTGTGGTTAGTTAACTATTTTCACCAGGGAGAATTCTGTGAGATATCCTACCCCCGATGTTATCACCTTACTGATGTTCTCCAATCCGTCACTTATTGCCACTTTATCTTTTTCCAGGAAAGCGATCGTTACCGGATTCTTTTTCACTTTTTTTCCATCGGCTGCAATGGAATAAACAAACCCCTTTTTCCCATCACCTTCGGCAAGCGCTTCGATAGGTACCAGGGCCACATTCTGTTGTGCACGGGTTTTTAGTTCTACTTTTGAGAAGAGGCCGGGAGCCAGTCTTAATCCCTCAGGATTTATTTTGATTTCTACTTCATAGGTTCCACTGGCGGGATCTGCACCAGCTGCCAATTCTGAAACATTCCCACTGAATATTTTTTGAGGATAGGCGTCAATGAATACATCTGCCTTATCTCCTTTAGACAATACAGCCCAATCTTTGTCAGCAACTCCAAATCTTACAACCCAATCATTTGTGGAGGTGCCGCTGAAATAAAAGACCGGTGCACCTGTGCTTATATTTTCACCTTCATTGGCAATTTTTTTCAAAATCGTCCCATCTTCGGTTGCCCTTATCTGTGAGTATTGTTGATTAAATTGCGCTATTTTAAGTCCCTGAGAGGCAATCTCTTTTTGAGTAGTGGCGTTTTGCAATTGTTCCAGGGTTGCAACCGTATCGCGGAATAGATTATTAACCCGGGACATGTCGCGATTGGCTTTATCAACATTTTGTTGGGCCTGTTGAACCTGCGCATTGATTTCTGTGAGGTCGAGAGTTGCCAGAAGCTGACCCTTTGTTACTTTGTCACCTTCCTTTACATATATCTTAGAAATAATTCCGCCGACTTTGAATGAAAGTTTCGCTTCATTAGTTGAAGCAATCAGACCTGAATATTTTAATACCGGAGTATAATTTACAGTTTGTATAGATTCTGTTTTTACCGGGACCAAATTTTCGTCCTGAATATTTGTTTCCTGTTTATTTGCTGAGCAATGAGCTAATAGAAAAACAATGCTGGTAATGATTAAGAACCTGGAAGATGAAATTAACTTTTTCATAAAATCAGTTTAAGTGTGTGAATGGACCTAAGATTAAAATTTATAAGTTGCGTTGACTCTTTCAACTTCGGCGCTTGCGCTAAGCACGGCCAGTTGAGCCAGGGAGTATTTGAGTTCTGCTCGTGTCATTTGTGTTCTCGCATCAATTAGTTCAATCTGTAATGCCTTACCCTCTTTAAATCTTCTTTCAGCCAATCGATATGTTTCACGGGAACTCTGAACTTCGTCATTACTGGATTCAAGGGATTGCACTGATGATGCGTAATTGTTGAAGGCTGTCTTTTGTTCGAGATTGAGTTGGTTAACCACATCATTATATTGATTGGAGATGGCATCAATATCAATCCTGGACTGCTGCACTTTGTACTTGTTGTCGCCTGCTTTGAAAATATTCCACCTCAATTGCAGTCCACCCAGCTGGTAGAACTGATCACTGTTGAATTTGAAACCATATCCCTGATAACCGACGTTGTAAAAAGCATTGAGCGTTGGAATTAGAAATGCTTCATCCATTCGAAGCTTGGATTCTAACAGTCTTTTGGAGCTTCTTAGTTTTAAAAGTTCTTCACGCGTCGTTTGAGAATCGGCATTCAGCTTAAGATTAGTATTGATTTGTTCAGCTATACTGCTGTCAATTTCGATAGGAGTTTCGAGTGGTTGGTTGATAAGGAAATTAAAATAGGCAGTTGCATTTTGCATATTGTTTGTTGATTCGATAACCGAAGTTTCAACCTGGCTTACCTGCGCCTGTGCCCTCAATACAATTTCTTTAGTTGCCATATTGTTTTGTACAAATTTTTCACTCACGCGTAAATTTTCTCTCACAACAGATAAAGCATTTTTAAAAATGGAAACCGCTTTTGCACTTTGGAGAAATTGATAGTATGACTGCTTAATGTTTTTTACCAGGTCCCTTTTGTATACATCTATATCAGCCTGCCTGCTATTGATCCATTCTTTTTTGATATCACGATTGTATTTGATATCTGTATTTACCACCGGAAGGGTAATCTCCATGCGTGTGTCCTGGTAGTTGTTAGGAAGGAATTTTATAGACTGATTTGTAACCTGCGGAAATTTATTGGAAGCTGTTAACTGGTTGAGAGTGGAGTACACGCCATTCAATAAATCGCCGACAGGAAGATCCTGGGTGCGACCACCCGAAGCGAGGAGGTATTGAGAATTTATACTGGCCTGTGGAAAGAATAACGTTTGAGCTCTTTTGAGATCCAGTCGCGCTCTCTCGAGATCAAAACCTTTTTGTTTTAATGCCAGGTTATTCTCAAGGCCAATTTTCAAATAATTATTGAGGATCGTTTGTCCTTGGAGTTTAGAAAAGAACAATATTGAAGTCAGAAAAACCACTGTTCTTATCAGAGATAAGGTTTTTAATGATGTCAACATAATTTACAGTGTTAAGTAAATATGAAAAAAAATATATCTATTTTTTGCCGGTGCTATCCATAGTATTAAGAAGCCAGTTAAGCGATAGCTTCATCATAGGGATCATATTTTTTTCTTCTACCAGTTTTTCAAATCGGTGCCGGATTGCCAGGGAAACCATTCCGTGTACAAGCGACCAAATTGCCATAGCCAAAACATTTACATCGCCTTTTACAACCATGTTCATGTCCATACAGTCTTGCAGGGTCTCTTTTAATTTTCCCAGGGCAACGTCTCCACTTTTCCAATCGCATTCCACCATGGTATCGAGAGCTTCCATTGGTGCGGATTGAATAAACATCAGATCATAGAATTCCGGATTTTGTAATCCGAACTGAATATAGTTTTCACCCATCTGATGCAAACGAACTAGCGGATTTTTGATATCCCAAAGCGTATTATTGTATTCAGCCATTTTCTGGAAACCCAATTCATGCAGATTGAACAGAATCTCATTCTTATCCTTAAAATACAGGTAAACGGTAGTAGGACTATACTCAATAAGATCTGCTATTTTTCTGATGGATACATTCTCAAAACCCTGTTCTACAAATAGTTTCATAGATGCATCCAGGATTTGTTTGCGTATTTCCAGCTTCTGCTTTTCTTTTCTTTCAACTATTCCCATGTTGGTAGCTTAACGACACAAATATACTTAACACCGTTAATAATCCAAATATTTTTTGAACTTTTTTCAATTCTAGCCATTATTTCAAGAGGCTGCCTGAAAGGCCCGGGTTTTTAATGCACAATTTTTCCCAAAAAATTTTGCTTTTTAAACCAATTCCTTAACAGCCAAATTGCCAGGCTCTAAATAGTTACATTTGCCACAGACACATGGAAAAATTTATCGTATCTGCAAGAAAATACAGGCCTCAAACTTTTGATACAGTTGTTGGGCAGTCGCATATTACCACCACTCTAAAAAATGCCATTAGAAATAATCAGTTAGCCCATGCATTTCTTTTTTGCGGGCCGCGGGGTGTAGGTAAAACAACCTGTGCAAGAATTTTAGCGAAAACGATCAATTGCGAGAATATTCAGCCGGATGGCGAAGCCTGCAATAAGTGTACTTCCTGCAAAACTTTTAATGAAGGAACTTCTTTGAATATTCATGAGCTCGACGCAGCCAGTAATAATTCTGTTGACGATATCCGCACACTTACCGACCAGGTTAGGTTTGCTCCCCAGGCCGGCAAATACAAAGTATATATCATCGACGAGGTTCATATGCTCAGCTCATCTGCCTTCAATGCATTTTTGAAAACGCTTGAAGAACCTCCGCCTTACGCCATTTTTATATTAGCAACTACGGAGAAACATAAAATTCTCCCCACGATTCTTTCCAGATGTCAGATTTTCGATTTTAAAAGAATCACAACAAATGACACCGTTGAACACCTGCAGGAAATTTGCAAAAAGGAAGACATCAAAGCAGATAAAGCAGGCTTGCAGGTGATTGCACAAAAAAGTGAAGGGTGCATGCGCGATGCGTTGAGCATCATGGATAAGATTGTAAGCTTTACTAATGGGGAAATCACATATTCGAATACACTTGAACATCTCAATATTCTTGATGCTGATTATTATTTCAAATTAATTGATGCAATGACAGCACAGGATCTTGGAGCTGCCATGATTTTGTATGATGATATCAATCGCAAAGGATTTGAAGGCGATATGGTGTTGAATGGTTTCGCCGAATTTATTCGGAACCTTCTCGTTTGCAAGGACGAAAAAGTAATCGGCTTATTAGAAGTAGTAGAAGGATTTGAAGAGAAATACAGTGCAGCATCTAAAAAAATTTCATCGGCCTTCCTCATTAGCGCTCTCAATATTTTAAATGAGGCAGAAATTAATTATAAAGCGGCAAGAAATAAGAGATTGCATGTTGAACTTGCATTGATTCGTCTCACTTACTTACAACAAGCCATTGAGCTCGTTGAAGACAATTCCGGGATAGGTAAAAAAAAACCTTCTGAATCAGCAAGACCGGTAGCATTTAGAAATATTGTTCCTCTGGAAATTAAATCAAAAGAGAGCTCAGAAATTACATCAACCACTTCGGGTAAAATGCCTTTCGGTCTTAAAGAAAAACCAGTGCCTCAGGAAGATGGTCCACGTCTCATTATTCAGGAAAAAACAATAAGGGAACCTGAGAAAGTTAGCAAGGCTGCTGCTGAGGTTCAAACTGAAAAGGCGCCTACACTGGGTGCCCTTCTAAAAATTCGCCAGCAGGTTCAAAAGAACAGGCTAAATGGAAATGATATTGCGAAATCTTTAAATACAGAAAATTTGCAGGAGGCCTGGAATCTTTATGTCGATAAGCTAAGCCGGCAAAAGAATCATTCCTCTGTTACCAATTTCAAACTGGCCCAGCTTAGAATTACTGATGAAAACAGTTTTGAAATCATAACTGAAAGCAATATCCAGCAGAAATTTATTGAGCAGGAAAGAGGAGCATTAATCGAACACCTGCAATTGTTTTTTAATAACCGAACCCTCAATTACCAGATCACTGTATTGGAAGCTCAATCCGAAAAAGAACCCCAGGATAGACCCCTTACACAGAAAGAGCAATATCTGAAAATGATTGAGGAATATCCTCTTGTAAAGGAGTTGAAAGAACGATTAAGGCTCGAACTGGATTTTTAAATTACTATTTATTTGCAAGCCTTCTGCCGGTCCTTAACCTGGTCTTTTTACCTGAATGGAATCCATCTCAAACCGGCTTCAATTTGGTGTTTTTGCCTTAATTTCGACCTTCCAAAACTGAATCATAAACGTAAATTCCACGTAATTATATGGCTGAAGTTATCAAAATGCCCCGCATGAGTGATACCATGACTGAAGGTGTGATTGTTGAATGGCATAAAAAAGTGGGTGACAAGGTAAAGCCGGGCGACCTGCTTGCCGAGGTAGAGACAGATAAAGCCACAATGGAACTCGAAAGCTACCAGGATGGTACCATTTTATATATAGGTGTCGACAAAGGGAAGAGTGTAAAGGTTGATGATTTGATTGCAGTCATAGGGAAACCCGGCGAAGATTATAAAGCTGTAATAGGAGATGCCCCGGCTTCAAATGCTCCTGCGGCTACCCAGGCACCTCAGGCGGCTGCGCCTACTCAGGCACCTGCTCCTGCCGCCGCACAAGCTCCCTCGGTTACTCCAGAGCAGCTAGGCGTTACAGTTATCAGAATGCCTCTTTTGAGTGATACTATGACTGAAGGAAAGATTGTGCAGTGGAATAAAAAAGTGGGAGACAAAGTAAAGAGTGATGATAGTCTGGCTGACGTTGAAACCGACAAAGCCACAATGGAAGTCGTTGGATATGCTGATGGAACCTTATTATATGCTGGCGTTCCTGCTGGAGAAGCAGCTAAAGTAAATGATGTAATTGCGATAGTTGGTAAAGCAGGAACTGATGTTAGTGGCCTGGTGCAATCGCTTAAAAATCCTCAGACCGCTGCTGCAAATGCACAACCTGCTGCAGCTTCCTCAAATGTCGCGGCCCCAGTTGAAGCACCTCAGCAAAATTTTGAAGCCCCTGGAGGCGGTAACGGAAGAATTAAGGCCTCTCCTCTTGCAAAAAGACTGGCTGCTGACAAAGGAGTTGATTTGAAATTGGTTCAGGGTAGTGGAGATGGTGGCAGAATCGTTAAAAAGGATGTCGATAATTTTGTTCCTGCAGCCAGGACAGCTCCTGCTGCTGCAAGCACCGCCGCTTCACCCGCTGCAAAACCTGTTCAACCATTTGTTGCTGCACCGGGTACTGAAGGCTATACGGATCATTCATTGAGCCAGATTAGAAAAACTATTGCGCGCAGACTTAGCGAAAGCAAATTCAGTGCACCACATTTCTATCTTACGATGGAAATTAATATGGACAATGCAATTGCTTCCCGGACGCAAATGAATGAAGTGAGTCCGGTTAAAATTAGTTTCAATGATATGGTTGTGAAAGCTGCGGCTATGGCACTCCGTCAGCATCCGGCGGTAAACAGTAGCTGGATGAATGATAGCATTCGTCAGTGGCACCACATCCACATAGGAATAGCTGTGGCAATTGATGAGGGGCTGATTGTTCCTGTAGTTCGTTTCGCAGATCAAAAATCATTGAGCCAAATTGCTGCTGAAAGCAAAGAATTAAGTGGCAAGGCCAGAAATAAAAAATTACAACCCAACGAATTTTCCGGAAATACATTTACAATTTCCAACCTTGGAATGATGGACATTGATGAATTCACAGCCATCATTAATCCACCAGATAGCGCAATTATGGCTGTTGGAAGGATTAAGGAAGTTGTAGTTAAAAAAGGTGATGGATTTGGAGTGACTAACGTAATGAAAATTACATTGAGTTGCGATCACAGAAGTGTTGACGGCGCAGTTGGTTCAGCCTTCCTGCAAACGTTTAAAAAATATCTGGAGAATCCTGTTACCATGTTGGTTTAAGATCGATCCTTTGCTTTTGAAATCTCCTTCTTATTATTACAAATGAAGATTGCATTTATCATCTTCAATGAAATAACGTGGCTTGATCTAATTGGCGTCTATGATGCCATTTTCAGATTGAAGCACATGAATTTTGTTCCTGGCCTGGAATGGGATATTTGTGCCCAAACAAATCTCGCTGCTGATCATTATGGTCTCACAATCATTCCAAATAAAATCAATCAACCACTCGATTCATATGATGTGATCATTGTTCCCGGTGGATACGGAACACGAACCCTCACAAATGATGAAAATTTTGTGAATTGGATCCGCACCGCTCAAAATGCTAAATGGAAAATATCTATTTGCACTGGAAGTCTGATACTCGGAGCAGCAGGTTTTTTAAAGAACAAAAAAGCAACCACGCATTTCAGCGAATACGAAACCTTGAAATTATTTTGCAAAGAAGTTTCGGAAGACAGAATTGTTGAAGATGGAGATACCATCACTGCCGGAGCCGTTTCGTCATCCCTGGATCTCGGACTTTACCTTTCCCGCAAATGGGCCGGCGACGAAGCTGCAAAAATCATTCGTGAAAGAATGGCCTACCATGGATAACCGGCGACTTTGCGCTCATTTGCCTGATACGCCTTCGTGAAGCTATGGCGAAGCAAGGCCGAAGTAGTCACGCTCGCATGATGATGTCGGGCGTCTTGTACGGAAATTATTTGGAAGTATCACCAATAGAAAATAGTTTACCAAAAAAATACACAGTGAAG
>PSRI01000168.1 GCA_003175935.1 Bacteroidota bacterium | reverse complement strand
ACCCCGCCACAGGCGGGATTTTTTTTGCCATTATTCCATTACCGATAAATACAGGAGTTAATCGTCGTACTGGGGAAAAAAATCATCACAGGCGGGATTTGCCCTGCTATTGGATGTTGAAACCCTCATGAAATCCTGATTCTTTACTAATTTTCAGAAAAGGACCAAATGATCGTCCACAAGGAAGCAGTAATTAGAGGAAAAGTTCAGGGCGTTTTTTTTCGGGGTAGCACCAGGGAAAAAGCGGAGAAGCTCGGACTGGTAGGGGAGGTGAAAAATCTTCCGGATGGTTCCGTATGGCTGGCAGTTGAAGGAGAGGAAGAACTTGTTGAGGAATTAATCGCCTGGTGCCACCAGGGTCCCTTACGGGCAGAGGTAGACGAAGTTGTGGTTAATGATGGTAATGTGACGGGCTATACAAACTTTCAGGTGACCAGGTATT
Organism: Bacteroidota bacterium; assembly: GCA_003175935.1. Classification (GTDB taxonomy): domain Bacteria; phylum Bacteroidota; class Bacteroidia; order Chitinophagales; family Chitinophagaceae; genus PSRI01. The sequence continues at coordinate 6,622 of PSRI01000168.1, read as the reverse complement.
AATTTGTTTTTTATAATTCCGGAACAGGACCGGGTAAGGACTACAAAATAATCTGCCGGGATTTAAAATGGCCCGATCTTCAAAAAGAATCAGTAGAGCTGAAAATAAATTCAAATTTTCATTCGGGAAAATTACATAGCTAATGTCAGCAATTTCCTGGATCATTAGCGATTGGGAGCAACTTAGTAACAATTGCCGCACAGTGGTATTTCACCGAAATTTTCGCCAGGTCCAAATATAATTCGGATGAATTCTCTTCCATCATTTCGATTTACGAGAAACATGATTTTAATCAGGAGAAAGCCTCCCCAAAGTCATAGCTTTAGGAATACACTACACTTAATATTGGGTCATATTCAATGTTACAAAATGATGATTGATACCGATATCTTGTTGGCCTTGAGCGCTGCATACAAAGCAAATATTGATATTAAGGATCGTTTTCACTTTGATGTTATCAATAAAGAAATCATCATTAAAGATCTCTAATAATTCTGTCTAAGTACTAAGTACTAAGTACTAAGTACTAAATACTCTGCGATGAAAAAAGATATAGAAACCCAGGAAGATATTCAATCGTTGGTTGAAACTTTTTATGACCAGATTAAGAAAGACGAATTGCTATCGCCGTACTTTTTTAAATACATGAAAATAAACCTGGAGAAGCGGATACCCATCATGGTTCAATTCTGGGAGAACGCGATTTTTTATACAGGCGCGTACTCAGGAAATCCCATGCAATTACATCAGGCATTGAATAATCATTTTCCTATGACAGATGAACATTTTAATCAGTGGATAGTACTTTGGAACAGTACTGTTGATGTGATGTTTGAGGGAAAGAAAGCAGAGGAAATCAAACAAAAGGCAAACAGTATTGGTGTGGTGATGAAGATTAAGATATTGGGGAGCGAATAGAAATGATAAGTTATTTATTAAACCATTGCATCTGCCACCAATAATCCGCCAACAAATAAATTTATAAGGATGATAAAAATTCCGGCATATCTATTGAAATTACCTTTATGCAAAATCAATGCAATACCCAAAACAATTCCGCGAAATAACATAAGCAGTGCATCGATCTGGAAGAAGAGGTAGATGCTTAGACCGTAAATCAATATTCTAATGGGCAAAGTAGTTGCTTAAATCCAGTATTTGATAAGTAAACCCAGTAATGCGGCCAGGATAATAATATAAGGTTCCTGCACTTTTTTAAACCTAAACAGAATTGCTATTGTCGCCAGTGCTATTAATACTGAAATAACATCGGTAACCTGTCTTTTTGCTAAAATCACAACAGCTCCTGCAATGGCACCAATAGCAGCAGCGGTAACACCATCAACTACTGCTTTGATAGAAGGATGCTTGCCCCATTTTTTAAAATAAGGTGCGGGCAAAATTGTAAAGAGATAACAAGGAAGAAAAGTTGCAAGTGCTGCAACGCAAGCTCCGGGAACCCCAGCAACAAGGTAACCAATAAAGCCAACGGTAATAACGACTGGCCCAGGTGTAATCATGGCGACTGCAACAGCATCCAGAAACTGATGTTCTGTGAGCCACTGGTTTTCTTTTACCACACCTCCATATAGAAAAGGCACAATAGCAAGTCCGCTTCCAAATACAAATGCTCCTGCTTTAAAAAAGAACCACCCGATTTTAGCGAGTTTGGATTCTGTCCAATTTGGACTAATAATTTGCAAAAACACAGGCGAAAAGAAAAAGACATGCAGGGCAAATAACTTCGCTTTTGTTTTATATAGCCAGTAAACGAAACCAGCAAAAAGTATCAGCCATAATATTTCTCTTTCAGTAATGAAAGTGGTGATAGACAGGACCGCAAAGATTGTCCAAAGCAACCAATCTTTCCCAAGTGTCTTTTTGGTCAACTTATAGCTACTAACTGCAATGATGCCGATAACTGCAGCGCCGATGCCATAAAACACGGCCTGCATCCACGGCAAACCTCCGAACTCGACATAGGCAAATCCTAAAGCAAGTACCATTAGAAAAGAGGGAAGTACAAAGGCAAATCCTACAAGTGTTGCTCCCCAAATTCTATAATGAACATATCCAAGATAAATTGAAAGCTGTGCTGCGAGCGGGCCGGGTGCCAATTGTGCCAAAGCAAGACCTTCCTTATAGTCTTCTTCGCTGATCCATTTTCGGTCTTCAACAAGATCCCGATGCATGTAACTGATTAGAGCAGGCGGTCCGCCGAATCCAATGGTTCCTAATTTTAAGAAATATCCTACAAGTTCTTTTAAAGAATAACCTGGTTTCTCAAATTCTATTTTCGGCTGCATGGATATAGTTGAATTGAATCTTTGTCTTTTTGTAAAATGGTTGCTTCATCTTCTCTAAGTTTTCGCATCATTTCACATGGCTGTTTACCATTACGGCTGGGATCTGATTCCTCTACCTGCAATTTAGCGTCAAATTCTTCGATGATCCTTTTCTCAAGCCCGCGCCTTGTGTTCAGTTCCGATTTTTGTTAAGTCGGTCTCTGTTTCTTTGGTTTTGTTTACATCACTCAATTCTTATCTGGTATTGAAACTTTAACGGCTTGATCCTTCTGTAGCAAGTCTACATGGCGTTTATTTTTTTCCTGTAGGCAAATCGAGCGTCAGGCGGCCAAAGAAGAAAGCCCCGTTGAATCCCATTTGCACAGGTGAGTACTTGAAAACCCCGAAGTAACTATTGTCATAGACCGTCGCATCGGGGTATACGTCGAAAATATTGTTTGCGCCCACGGTGATAGTAATTGGTTTCAAAGCATAGCTAAAGGAAATATCGTTAACCACTTTTGCTTTGAATTTCTGTATCGGCCCATAAGGAAACCCATTTCTCGAAACTTCACCAAAGTATACGCTACGAAACGTAGTACTGAATTTTTTGTAACTGTATGTAATGGATAGATTGGCTTTTGTTCTGGGTGTGCCTTCTGTAATTAATGTGCTGTCTACAGGTGAAAAGAATATTTGTTCATTTCCTTTTAAAGAAGGGGGTGTATTTACCGCCGTGATCGAATTCTTATTAACGTTTAATCCAAATGATATATTCAGACCATTTGACCCTTTTCTTAGCGTGTAATCCGCTATGAGATCAACTCCAATTGTTCGCGTATCCACGCCGTTGCTGAAAAACCTTGCTGCGCTGGCGCCAAGAGGATTCAAAATATCCTGTATCTCCTGAACGGGATTTCCATAAGGATCATAGCCGAAGCTACCGGTAAGGACTATGCGATCTTTAATATTGATGAGGTATCCATCTAATGAAATATTAAGGTTCTTGGCCGGTGAAGCGGTCAGCCCCAGGCTGTAGTTAACCGATGTTTCTTCCTTAAGCCCTGGTATACCCAGCGCCTTCGCAACCGCGCTATTGTTGGTAAAGAAGCCAGATTGTCCCAATGTATTATCCGGAAGGATATTAGTGCCGATATAGCTGAAATATTGCTGATGGAGTGAAGGTGCTCTGAATCCTGTACTGATGGCACCGCGCAGATTAAATCCTTTGGCAATTTTATAACGTGTGGCAATCTTGCCATTAATTGTTGATCCGAAATCGCTATAGTTTTCAAATCTGGCCGCACCATCTATCAACCATTTTTCTGTCAGGTCAATCTCCGCGTCAGTATAAAGGCTGAAATTATTTCTGCTCTTGTGTATCTCGTTTTCTGGTGAAAATCCCGGGAAAGACTGGGAGCCTCCAGCGAGCCCGGAAGGATTCGAAACTGTTCCATCCGGATTGTAAACGAGTGCATAATTTTTCCAGGACTTTTCTTCCCCTTCCCGAATACGGTAATCATCTATTCTGAATTCAGTGCCAAAAGCGAGATTGAGCCCGGAAGCGACACCGGAGAAATGACGGCTGAAATCAAGATTGGTCGTGTTTTGCAAGAATTCGTGACCACCCGCAGAAAAGCTGGTAGGTGAATTTTCCTGAAGGGAAGCATTGACGGTATTGTTGACAAAGAAATCAAAACGGTTGTTACCAATCGTATTGCTCAAGTCGGCATTCCAGTCACCCACTTTGAATTTTAAACCAGCGGCCAGGGAGCGGTCGTTGATATGCGATGTGGTATTAGGCTGATATCCATTTGGGAAAATACTATAAACGTTTACTGTAGGATCACTAGGTAACCTGCGAAAGCCAAAGCCTTCACCTTGTCGGTAGTTATAACCTCCGAAAGCATAGAACTCAGCTTTGCTATTTTTGAAAGGCAGTGAAAGATTAAATAATCCCCCAATGTTTTTGATGTGCGCGTCACCTATCTGAAAATTAAAATCGTTTCTATTTAACCCTTTTTGCGCTAACTGATCATCATCATACTTCCGTGAAGCTGCAGGATCGCTTGCAAAATCATAGGCGAAATAATTGTCCAGAGATGACTGGTCGAAAATGATTAAGTTATGGTTCTGGACTCGTGTTGACTTTCCTCTGTCGTAAGCTTCAGCGGTTAAATTTAGATACCCTCCATTTTTTCCAAGAGCAATTCCGTAGTTGAAATTGAGTTGTGCCAATGTACCGTCACCTTTTGAAGTGGCACCACCTGTTGCTGATGCAAACAACACTCCTGTAGATTTTTTCAGCACTATGTTAATCACACCTGCAATGGCATCGGATCCGTATTGTGCTGACGCACCATCGCGCAACACTTCGATTTTTTCTATGGCAGAAGCAGGTATTGCATTCAAATCAGTTCCTACTGAACCATTGCCAATGGTTCCCTGGTTATTGACAAGAGAAGTACTATGTCGCCGTTTACCATTAATAAGTACCAGCAACTGATCAGGTCCCAGGCCGCGAAGGCTCGCCGGATCTATATGCTCCGTACCGTCAGACGAAGATTGCCTGTTGGAATTAAATGAAGGAGATGCGTACTGTAATAGCTGATTTATATCATTCTGAGCCGACCGAAGTTGAAGACTGGGAATTGAAAAAACATCAACCGGCACCGGTGTATTCATCCGGGTTCTTCCAGAAGTCCTCGTACCCACCAAAACAATTTCACCCAGATTTGACGATGAAGGTCGAAGTGTTAAATTAAATTCTGACTGTCCCTCCAGGCTGGCCACATAAGTCTCAAAATTTACTGCTGTGATCTTAAGTGTTTTGTCGGTCTCAGCTATGGTAAGGGAAAACCTACCCTGATCGTCGGTGATCGTTCCCTTGCCTGACGGGCTAGATTGTATTGACGCAGCTTGTACAGGAGCTCCATCTTGTCCGTTGATTCGACCCTTGATAATCCGATCCTGAGCATTTAGAAGATTGCCTGCCATTAGCAGGATAGATAGTACGATGATAGTTTTTGTTTTCATAAAACAGTTTAGTCTTGAAGAATAGCAATTGCTACTTTGGGCTGACTTCCACTTTCCAATCTGCACCGCTTGATATTTTGTATTTGGCGGAGAAATTACCTTCATTCAAACCAAAGCTCAATTTTAATAAGCTATTAAAATAAGCCAATGGTTTGCCTTTTGCCACGCTGTGAAAAGTCTTGCCATATGGCAAAACGCCTGAGTACACTAGTCTTTGTTTATTGAATATTTTAACCTGAATGGAATTTCCGTATTGAATATTTAGTCGATTGAAAAGGTCACCTGGAATATTCGTCCACACATTTCCGTATTGAACATCGAGAATGGAAATTGTACCATGGATCACATTTCCATTCAATTCCGCAGACTGATAGGGAAGCTTTACCACTTCAGGAGGCAATTCAGGGCCTACTTCCTGAAAACTAATGGTCCCAGCCGCTAGTCGGGCGGCCGTATAAGCGTATACATCGCGACCGTGAAATGTGTAGGATTTTTCAGAATCTTTTCTGCGGTTTACTGCTTCATCAATTTCCCTGATTGAATCAATACCCAACGATTCTGCAACCAGTGTGAGCGTTCCATTGTCGGGTGTAACAATGAAATGTCCGGATTTTGTTTTTAACACAATTGACTTTCTATTAGTACCTACACCGGGATCAACTACGGAAACAAATACCGTTCCGGTAGGCCAATACCTTACCGTTTGTTCCAATCGGTAAGCGGCTTCCCAAATGTTATATGCTGGAATTTCATGGGTCAAATCATACAACTTAAGATCAGTAGAAACGCCATTCGCCACGCCTTTCATTGCGGCAACCGCACCATCTTTCAGCCCAAAGTCGGATTGAAATACGACGATTTTAATTTGCGTGTATCCATTTAAGATAGTAAAGGCCAGGTAAACAACTGTCAAAATCAATTTCTTTGAAACGGACATACAAATCTTGTTTTAGGATCTTGATGCAATATAATATTATTAGTCTATCATTTTAGTAGACAAATATATATAACTGGATCGATAGAAAACTCAATTTCTATTAATTTAGAAACAAGATTAGTTTTTTAAAGTAGTTATGAAAGCTATCCTGCTATTCAGGACATGTGTTCTTTTTTTGGGATTGTTTGCATTGCATTTAATTAGTGTTGGTCAACAAAGGCCAATATCATCATTATACTTGCAGATGGTGGGCCTTTGAAATTTAAGTTGCTTTTATATTTTTGAAGTAATGCCTATATAAAACTTTGTGTCTTTGAGGGTTTGCAAAATCTAGATATACTACGGCAGGTAAAAAGAAGAATCA
>PSRI01000150.1 GCA_003175935.1 Bacteroidota bacterium | reverse complement strand
ATCTAAGTACTAAGTACTCAATACTAAGTACTATATCAAAATGACGTAAAAAAGCCCGCACTTTAAATATAAGTTCGGGCTTCAACTAAGAATGTTTATTTAAAACGGCAGATCATCAATTGGTTCAGAAATATCACTGGCAGGGGTATGCGATCTTTCCTGTTCTGCATATGAACTATTTGGAGATTCGGAGCGCGAGCCGCCACCGCCAAGTAATTGTACACTCAGAACACGCATGGTTAATGATGATCCTGAAGTGCCATCATTCCGGGTAAAACTTCTCACTTCCGGAGTGCCCTCAGCATAAACCTGGGTTCCCTTTTTTAAATATGGAGCAATGCCCATTCTGTCGGTCCAGTAAGCGCATTCCACCCAGGTTGTCTTTTCCTTTTGCTGTCCGGTTGAGTCCTTAAATTTTTCAGTGTGGGCCACATTAAAATTGATGACATTCTTTCCGTTAACGGTATTGGTAACACAGTCTTTACCAAGATTTCCAATGACTTGCAACTTGATCATAAGTATTCCTTTTAAGCGTAAGCTGGCAAGTTAAATATATTATGGGAGTTGGCAGACCGCCAATTAAGCAGTCAATCTGACACTATATCCAAATGGCATGTTAATTGATTCAATGTTTAAACATTAAACCAAAATATTTATTTACCTTTACAATTAATTACCTGACTATGGCTGACTATATTCTGCATAAAAACGCAACAAGAGGCCACGCCAATCACGGTTGGCTGGATTCGCACCACTCTTTCAGTTTCGCTGGCTATTATGATGAGGCGCGAATGAATTTCGGACTGCTTCGCGTACTGAACGATGATATAGTAATCGGAGGAATGGGTTTTGGAAAACATCCTCACGACAATATGGAAATTGTTTCCATTCCGCTTTCGGGCTCACTTGAACATAAAGATTCTACTGGCAGACATGAAATCATAAAGACTGGTGACGTACAAATTATGAGTGCCGGATCAGGGATCGCACATAGTGAATTCAATGCATCCAAATCTGAAGCGGTAAATTTTCTACAGATCTGGGTTTTCCCTAAGGAAAGAAATATCGAACCCAGGTATGAACAAAAAAACTTTTCAAAAGAAGACAGGCTCAATAAGATTCAAACTGTTGTTTCTCCCAAAAAAGAAGATGGCGGAGTTTGGATCAACCAGGATGCGTGGTTTTCACTTTCCAACTTACAAAAAGGAAATGAAGTTCAATACACGAACAACCTCAATGGAAACGGTGTTTATGTTTTTGTCATCAGTGGTGAAATAAATGTAAACGGACAAACCGTTCAATCTCGTGATGGTCTTGGAATCACGAACTCAGACAAGCTAAATATTACTGCTAATAGTGATTCAGAATTTTTGCTGATTGAAGTCCCTATGAAATTTTAATTTTTTTCAAATCAAATTATTATGAACACAACAATGAATAAAGAAATTCTCGATGTAATAAAAGAAAGAAGAAGCATCCGTGCTTTTTCTGATCAACCTGTAGAAGAAGAAAAATTGCTGCATTGTTTGAAGCAGCTCGTTGGGCACCGAGTGCCATGAATGAACAACCCTGGCAATATATATATGCACATAAAGAGGACAGTGCATTATTCAATTCTATAGCAGAATCGCTGATGCCCGGAAACAGAATTTGGGCAACTAATGCTCCTCTTCTGATAGTGAGCATGGCGAGAAAAACCTTCATGGACAATGGAAGTCATAATGGTAGTGCTGTACATGATACCGGGATGGCGAATTATGCATTGAGCCTGCAGGCAACCGAAATGGGATTGTTTACGCATATGATGGGGGGATTTGATCATAGTCAGCTCAAGCAAAACCTCAATCTCATCGACGATCTTCAACCTATCGTGATCATTGCCGTAGGTTATCCTGGCGATGCGAGTGTGTTACCGGAAGCATTGAAACAGAGAGAGCATGCAAAAAGAAGTCGTAAGAATCAGACCGAATTTGTATTCACGCAGTCACAAAACAATTAATTAATTCATCCAAATAAAAATCTTGACCAACGCTTAAAACTTATCAATTATGGCAACTACAAAATGGAAATTAGATCCCGCTCACAGCGAAATTAAATTTAAAGCCAAGCACCTGATGATTTCTCACGTGACCGGAGAATTCACCAGTTTCGATTCAGAATTAGAAACTGATGGTGACAATTTTGAAACCGGAAAAGTAACGGTTACCGCAAAGGTTGATTCAATTGTAACAGGAGCAGACCAAAGAGATACCCATTTGAAAAGTGATGATTTTTTTAATTCAGAGCAATTCCCGGATGTGAAATTCGTGGGAACCGGGCTTAAAAAGAAAAGCGAAGGAGAATATACTCTTACAGGAAATCTCACCATTCGCGATATTACCAAACCAATTACTTTACATGTTGAAGCCGGTGGCATCATTACTGATCCCTGGGGCCAGGTAAAAGCAGGCTTTACTGTAACAGGTAAAGTTAGCCGCAAAGAATACGGTCTGAAGTGGAACGCAGTAACTGAAACCGGAGGCGTAGTAGTAGGTGATGAAATTAAAATTTTAGCCGAAGTGCAGTATACCAGGCAGTAAGTACAGTACTTAGTACTTAGTATATAGTACTTAGTACTTAGTATATAGTACTTAGACACAGTACTTACGTATATAGTACTCAACACTATAAGTCTTTACCGCCTTTTTCATTGTGTGTGATGGCCCTTCCAATTGGAGGGGCTATCTTTTGCGTTGCAGGTTTCTCTGACCTGACTCGCTCTGCTCGTCGGACATCGAAATGACAAAGAATAAATAATACTTAATAATAAGTACTTCATAGCGCCTTTGCGATCCGTCAATTGGCGGACTTTGCGTCTTAGCCTGCCTGCTCGCCTTCGCGAAGCTCTAGCGAAGCAAGGCCGGCAGGCAGGCGTGAGGCCTTTCGAACTTATATTTGGTTTAATCCAGGTACTAGGTACTAAATACTTTCAGTCTATCTCTTCAAAAGTTTACTTTCTACAACTTTATTCATCACATCATCTTTGAGGTTGCGACTGATTGGTATGCGATGTTGTTCAATTAAGATTTCATTTCCTTCTACAGCTTTAATCTTTTGGACAGAAACAATAAAGGACTTGTGAACCTTGATAAAATGCTCTGAAGGCAGTTGTTTTTCTATTCCACCCAGCGTAACGTAGGCCAGTATTTTTTTGTCTTTAGTATGAATGGCCACATAGTTTTGAAGAGCTTCAACGAATAAAATATCATCAAGCAATATTTTTACATGCTTATTTTCTGCCTTCACAAAAAAATAAGCTTCATCACTCGGTGTATGGACAGTCGCTCCTTTTCTTTTATTTTCTAACCAGTTTTTTGCTTTTACTGAGGCTTTAAAAAAACGATCAAAGGAAATTGGCTTTACGAGATAATCAACTACATCCAATTCAAAACTTTCGACAGCGTATTGAGAATAAGCGGTTGTAAAAATGACCATTGGCGGGTTTTGCAACGATTTTAGAAATTCAATGCCTGTGATTTTCGGCATTTGAATATCCAGAAACAAAAGGTCAACCGGTTGCTCATTAACCAGCGATACTGCTTTAATCGGATTGTCGAAATCTCCGAGGAGTTTCAAAAACTCAATTTCCTGAACGTATTCTTTCAGACCTTTCCTGGCCAATGGTTCGTCATCGATAATGATGCAATTCAGGTTCATGATAATTGCAGTTTCAAATTGATTTCAAAAAATTCATCACCACCATTAATAATCAATTCGTGCTTATCAGGGTAAAGTAATTCCAATCTTCTCTTTACATTGGCAAGGCCAATCCCTCCTGCTTTCGGTTCATTGGAAATGGCTCCTTTTTCAGTGGTGTTATAAACTCTAAATTGAAATGTTCCATTTTCACGGGCAGCCTTCACGGTTATAGTATTCATTTTAGAACTAAAATGGGATACATGTTTAAAAGCATTTTCCACAAATGGAATTAAAAGCAAAGGCACAATGGAAAATGATCCTACACGTTCTCCAATCTGCAAATCCACCTGGTAATTTTTTTCTTTCCTTAATTGTTGCAGCCTCACATAATCCTTTAGATAAGCAAGCTCCTTTTCAATTGGTATCTGGTCGGTATTACAATCATAAAGCTGATACCGCAGCATATCTGAGAATTGAAGCAGGGTTTGACGTGCCTCTACATTTCCTTTTTCAATCAAGAAATAAATTGAATTGAGAGAATTGAAAAGGAAATGGGGATTGATCTGAGACTTAAGAAATTTAAGTTCGGTTTCTGCTCTTTCCTTTGAAATTTCAGTAAGTCTACGCTGTGTGAGCATGTAGTCGAACAGTAATTTAGCAGCGGCACCTGTACTCACCAGTAAAAAAAGCGGTATGATATTGTCATACAAGCGCCCTTTAAAATCATTAAATAAAGGCACATTGTAAAATGGCTGGAGCCATTTACTATTCAGGTAAACCTTCAACCAACCGAACGAAAATATCAGCAGGATATACAATGTTCCAAAAGCCAGGTATTTTTTACGATAGAGAAATTTGGGGATCAGCCAGTAATTAGTCGTGTAAACCAGGCAGGCCAAAACCGCAACTTTCACAGTAACTTCTTTCAGAGCAATACTAATGGAAGGGAAGTCCTGGTATCGGAAATAGAACCATCCCCAATATAGAACCAACCAAAAAATGACATGGTGTAGTTTATACTTTCTTATGGAATTCACCAGTTGCATGTTCGAAAATAAAATTACGAAATCCCTTTCCTAAATAGATTACTCCAAATACCACCCGCGCTTGACCAATGGAAGGTTTTGAATGTCAATCTGTAGTTAACGTATACCCGTTTTAGGGTGTTTCCTTAAATATCTCTCATTTCGTCCAATTGATATCACCGATAATATTCAAGGTCCCATCCCTGAAAATCAAATTCCCTGATCCCAGAAATCAATTTTCAACTTATAAATATAAATGGTCATGAAACCTTTTTCGCCCAGTCTGGAAATTATGCTCGTCGCTACGTCTTCATTTGCGGGCAGACAACTATGCAATTTGAATGATTGTGAGAATCAATCTAACCTCAGTCCGACTGAGCAATTAGAAACAGCCTGCTGGAACGGTCTTTTAAGTGATATGGTACCCGAAATCATGAAACCCGTAGCAAAATACTGGAGGCTTTTTCTGTGGGAAGTGGAGGCCGGAAAAAATTGCATAAGGGTAAGTCTGGGTGCCGAAAATCCACGTATGGATAATCAAACTACAATCGACCCATTATATTTCCTAATAGGATACAATGAAAATTGATGTATAAATTATTTGTGACTATAAATTATCGATTGCAGATCTATTTCCAATCAACTCATCTGTAATTTGAAACTACTTTCAAATTACGCAAACTACTCAGTGGCGCTTTAAGGTGAAAGTTGTCGAAATTATTTTTGAATCATGATTTACAAATGAGCTCAAACTTAAACTCTAACAACTTTATTCACTTTTAAAAATTATGTATATGAAAAAGCTACTATTAACAATCGCCATCGGCACTTTGCCTGCAATCATGATGCTGGAAATGTCAGTAGCACAAGGTACCAGTGCAAAAGAATCTGCTACAAAACCTGGATCATCTTTTCATCTTAACTTACCAGCTAGCAATGACAAAGCTGCCAAAAATTTCAAGCGCAAATTCAAAAATGTGACCAACCCTACCTGGGAAACAGTTTCTGATGGAACAATTGCAACATTTAACTATGATGGAGTAATTACCAAAGTGTTTTATAACAATAATGGAAACTGGCAACACACCATTTCATACTATGGAGAATCAAAACTTCCGGGTGATGTAAGAAGCCAGGTTAAAAGTCAGTATTTTGATTACAATATTAGCCAGGTAGAAGAATTAACTTTACCAACTCAAATTATATATCTTGTACACATTGATGGAAGTTCAGACCGCAAAGTGCTGAGAATATCCGGAGGAGAGCTTCAGGAAATGGTAGTAACCAGGAATTAAAGACAGTAGCATTTAACCTAAATGTCTAATTGTTCAGAGCAATGATTTCCATTGCTCTTTTTTATTTCCAACGATATCCAGGGTCATAATGTGTTTGCCCGCATCATACATTTCCCTTCAAATGCCCAATGAATTCCGCAAAATACCCAGTGCTATTGCAAACTGCTCAGTAGCTATACTATTGTAATAGTTCAGGGAATAGTTTTACGGCCGATTGCTGCAGACACAAAAATCTATTATCTTAACTATACACTGCACTCCCATGTTGTCATTATTTCCTGAGAAAGCCTTAAAAATGACAATCGCTAACTTCCGATTGAGTTTGAATTATTACCACAAACAGCAATCCCTCAATTTAATAATCGCATTTACAATTTGTCTTTCTACGATATTCATCTCCAAAAGCCTAAACGGGCAAAGTTTTGTACATGGTAAAATTTCAGATCAGAATGGATTTCCACTCTCGGGAGCTACGATAAGTGTTAAGGGTAAAAATCTATTCTGTTTCAGTGATTCAACAGGTTCATTTAGAGTTGAAGCACAAAAAGGAGATCAATTGGTGATTTCATTTGTGGGATATAAGCCTAATCAGGTAAGCGTGACTGATAGTAGTTCGATTAAAATAAATCTGCAATCCTCACCTGAATACCTTGATCAGATCATTGTAACAGGATATACCAGTCAAAAGCAAAAAGAAATTGTTGGATCCGTAACATCAGTAGCACCTAATGACCTGGTGGCAATTCCGGTGGGGCAGATAGAGCAAATGTTACAGGGGCGTGTAGCAGGACTTACAGTAATTACATCGGGTGAGCCCGGAGCGAATAGCATAGTAAGAATCCACGGAATTGGAAATTTTGGGAATGTAACTCCACTTTATATTATCGATGGAATACAGGGAGATATTAATTCCATTAATGCTTATGATATAGAGTCGTTGCAGGTTTTGAAAGACGCAGCTGCTTATTCAATCTATGGGGTGCGAGGTGCAAATGGGGCAATTGTTATTACAACACAGAAAGGGAAAATTGGAAAGACAAATCTTTCTTATGATGGTTATTTCGGTTTTCAACAACCATTACACAAGGCTTGGAACCTTGCAAGTCCACAGGAGGATGCAGATTACAAATGGTTGCAATTCAAAAATTCAGGCTTATCTCCTAATGATCCTTTATATGGAAGTCAGTCCAGACCTATACTTCCAGATTATTTATTTGCCGGGTCTCATTTTGGGCTTTTTGAAAATGATCCCTTAGCGAGTCCGGACCTTTATAACATTAAGCCTTCGCAGGGTCCTATCTACCAGATTGTAAAATATGATGCACACGGGACCGATTGGTATCATGAGGTTTTTAAGCCTGCTTTTAGTCAAAATCATTCGATAAAAATCTCAGGAGGAAATGAAAAGAACCACTATTTACTGGCCTTTGGTTATCTCGATCAGCAAGGTACGATGATCAATACTTATTTGAAAAGATTTACAACAAGAGTAAATACGGATTTCACCATGAAGAATAATGTACGTGTTGGTGAGAATCTCCAATTATCATTTACCAGAAATCCCAGATATACTAAATATGACTTCCTCATACCAGACGACATAGAATCCGTGATAATCACGCCTTCTTATCGCCCTGTTTATGATATCAATGGATTCTGGAGCGCCAGCAATGGGTCTGGAGGATTTTTTCCTGGAGATAATCCTGTTGCAAAAATGACACTCGCGAAAGATGATCGAAATGACAATTGGCAGGTATTCGGGAATTTATACGCAGAAGCAGATTTCCTGAAACATTTTACAATTCGTACAAGTTTCGGAGGTTCAATGAACTATTATTACAATTACACTTATTCTTTTGGTTCAATAGACAGGACAAGTCCTGCAAGTCTGGTTGAAAACTCTGGATATTTAAGTTCCTGGACATGGACAAATACCATTAAGTACGCGCAGACTTTTCAAAAAAGACATACTGTCGGAGTTATTATCGGGTTAGAAGAAATTAATAATTACAACCGTGGTGAAGGCGGCAAAAGACTTGGATTTTATTCTGACGCACCAAACTATAGATTCCTGACCAATGGAGATCCTTCCACACAAACTAATTATAGTGCTGCAACCGCCTCTTTTCTTGGTTCTGTTTTTGGGCAATTTTCTTATGGGTATCTGGACAAATTATTTTTTACTGTCACTATACGTCGAGATGGATCTTCCGTATTTGGACCTGAAAATAGATTTGGGTGGTTTCCTTCTATTGGCGCAGCGTGGCGCATGACAGAAGAAAATTTCATGAAAAATCAACGCTGGTTAACAGATTTGAAACTTAGGGCAAGTTGGGGGGAGACTGGATTCAATGGAAATACAAATCCTTTAAACCAATATACCCTTTATGGTGGAGCACCCGGCGATGCTTTTTATGATATGATGGGATCAAGCAATTCTACCGTAGCAGGATTGAGAATGGTTCAAATCGGAAATCCAAAAACAGGATGGCAAAAAGATTTGGTAACTAATATTGGTTTTGAAAGCAATTTGTTTAATGGCAAAATCCAGCTTAATGCAGATTGGTATTACAAAAAATCTGAAGGATTGCTATTTCAGTTATCGCTTCCTGATATTTTGGGAGTGGCAAACAGGCCCAATGCAAATATTGGAAGCATAGAAAACAAAGGAATGGATTTATTTCTTGGATCAAAAGGCAATTTTACAAAAAACTTTGGATGGGAATTCGCGATTACACTAACCACCTACCATAACCGAATTCTTAAGCTTAATTCTATTCCATATTTTGATTACAATAATAACGATGTAGGAGCTAATGTAAGAAATGAAGTTGGGCAGTCAATTGGCACTTTTTTTGGCTACAGAATTTTAGGATACTTTAATAGTCAGACCGATGTAGATCATTCAGTAAAGCAGGAAGCAGCTGCACCGGGAAGATTCAAATATCAAAATACAAATAGTGACGAAATCATCAATGATGATGACAGGACCATTATTGGAAATCCCAATCCTGATTTCACAACGGGAATAAATTTTGGGCTTACCTATAAAAATTTTGATTTCACAACTTTCTTTTATGGCTCCATTGGTAATGATGTGTATAATGGAACCAAATATGCAACTCTATCAAAAATATCGCTAACAGGTTCATGGACTACCGATCGTCACGATGCCATAGCACCTATCGCTGAAGCCGCACCTTTGAATTTTAGTAATTGGAACGTAACAAATTCATGGCCCATTGAAAAAGGATCTTATCTCAGATGTAAGTCATTAATGTTAGGATATACTTTTCCAGGAGATATGGCGCGAAAAATCAGTCTGACTCATTTACGGGTTTATATCCAGGTTTTGAATGCATTTACCATAACTAAATATTCAGGGATTGATCCAGAAATTGCAGGAATTACTCAGGCATGGGGAATTGACCATGGAACTTACCCAGGTAATCAATTTCAATTTTTGTTTGGCATCAATTTAAATTTATGAGCAGTCAAAAATTCAATGGCTATTTTAATAATTGGTATCGAATCAGATTCTTTCGCTTGATTCTTTTGCTTATTTTATTGGGTTGCAATAAAAACAAGCTCAATGAGCCACAGCTTGGATATCTTGATGAAAATGCAATTGCAAATTCCAATGGTATTGATCTTCTATTGATAGGAGCATATTCCGATTTGGAGGGTTCCAGCGGAACTGATATTTTTCAAGTTGGGGGGGCTGCCTCAAACTGGATATTTGGAAGCATTGTAGGTTCTGAGGCTTATACCGGAGGATCTGATTTAACAGATCAACCGGGAATTGTTTCGATTGAATCATTTACTGAATCGTCAGAAAATAATATTGTCGCCCAAAAATGGAGAGAAGTTTATGACGGTGTTGCAAGGAGTAATGTGGTTTTAAGAATGCTTACTAAAACAAAAGGTCTCGACTCAAGCTATATAAATGAAACCAAAGCGGAAGCATTATTTCTCAGAGGATATTTTCATTTCGAAGCAAAAAAAACCTGGAATGACATTCCTTTCATTGATGAATCAGTCAGTTATGAATCTGGAAATTATTTCGTTTCGAATGATACCACATGGTCGCATATAAATAATGATCTGAGCTTTGCAGTTCAGCATTTGGCCCCAACACAAAGCCAACCGGGAAGGGTCAATAAATATGCTGCAGAAGCATTCCTGGCCAAGGCATATTTGTTTCAAAAAAGATTTTACGAAGCTAAGTTGTTACTTGATGATCTTATTAGTAATGGAGAAACTGCAAGTGGAGAAAAATATGCCTTGTTTGAAAATTACCACGACAATTTCGACCCAAAATATAAGAACGGTCCGGAATCAGTTTTTGCTGCTCAGGTGTCGGTGCAGGACAATTCTTCTGGAGTGAATGGTAATACACCGGACTTTTTAAATTTTCCATCTGGACTTTTCGACAATGGCTATGCTTTCTTCCTTCCCTCTCAATACCTGGTAAACCATTTCAAAACTAATGCTTCCGGGATACCAGACCTTGACCATTTCAATGAGACAGATATTAAGAATGATCAGGACATTGAGTCTTCGGATCCCTTCATTCCATATGCCGAACCGCTTGATCCACGACTCGACTGGATCGTCGGACGAAGAGGGATCCCATACTTAGACTACGGAATACATCCTGGAAAAAATTGGACGCGTAATCAAGAAATTTTTGGACCCTATGTTCCAAAGAAAATGCTCGTTTCAAATAAAGAACGAAATGTGTATACTGAATCTAATAATTGGGGAGGCGTAAGACTCTCTGCTAATAATGTCAATCTTATTCGCTTTGCTGATGTGCTCTTGTGGGCGGCTGAAACAGAAGTTGAAATTGGCAGTCTTGACCAGGCTGAAAAATATGTGAATATGATTCGAAACCGTGCTGCAAATCCTTCAGGTTGGGTTCATACTTACATAGATGACAACGATCCTTCCAAAGGTTTCACCAATATACCTGCAGCAAATTATGTTGTCAGTCCCTATCCCGAAGGATGGTTCTCAACTAACGGTGCAGACTATGCGAGGAAGGCTGTGCGATATGAAAGAGTTTTAGAATTGGGGATGGAAGGACACCGATTCTACGATCTGGTAAGGTGGGGTATCGCCGATTCAGAAATAAATGGATACCTCGCAAATGAATCTAAAAAACGTAATTACCTGTCCGGAGCATATTTTCAAAAAGGCAAAAATGAATATTTCCCTATTCCACAAACTCAAATTGATTTAAGCGTTGATCAAAGTGGAAAAAAGAAACTTAAACAAAATCCGGGATATTGATAGCCGAAAATAATTTTCCCAAATAATCTGAAAACTGAATTCAGATAATGAATAAGATCAAATTAATTTTCATTTCTATTATTGCGACTTTCATAATGAACGTATTGCATTCACAGGATGCGCCTACCCGATATCAGGCACTAAACTGGAATTCTGAACAGGGTTTTTATTTCGGAAGAGTGAATTGCATGATCCAGGATAAATATGGGTTTCTATGGATTGGAACCGAAAAAGGATTGAACCGATTTGATGGAAACCATTTTAAATTATATACGAATAGCGAAAAGAAAAATAATTCAATTCCCGGGAATTATATTTTAAATATCGTTGAGGATAGTCTGCATAATTTATGGATCGGTAGCGACAAAGGATTAACCAGATATATAATGGGTGCCGATACATTTTCACTTGTAGTAAGTCAAAACGTTGCAAGAGCAATCCCCTTTTGGTGCACTTATAGTAAAATATATTGTTTAGAAAATTCTTCCACAATTGTATCGTATGATACCAAAACCGCCAAAAAATCAGAAGTAATTAAATTTCCCGATAGCATCAGGCTGGATATACGTATTTCTTTTTCTGTATTTGATTCATCAACTCAAACATTCTGGATACTTCCGTTCAGCCCCACTATAGGTTTGTGCAAACTGTCGCTCTCAACCGGGAAAATTGAAAATCTTAGATGGAATTGTTTTAAAAATATTCCTCAACATCAACATTTCGCTGAGGGAATGTGCTACGATGCCAATAGAAACTGTATTTGGATAAATAACTCAGAAGGTTTAATAAAATTCAACATTAAGGATCAACAATTTCATTGGATTAAAGAGTTGGACGGGATGGTTGATTATGGAGTTGGTATTGCAAAAGACGTCTACCAAAGAATTTGGATTGGCACGGGCAGCAAGGATATTTTAATTTACGATCCATCAACAGGAACAGTTCAGCAATTATTTGCAGAAGATCAAAATCTCGCAACCAGAATAAATAATATGAATTTCCGAATCTATTGCACGCCCAATGGAATGGCGTGGATAGGTTACTGGATTGCAGCAGGTAAAGGACTAACGCAACTAATACCTGTATCAAATCCGGTAATTCATTATGGTGTTGATGGGAATTCTCCGAAATCCATGAGTAGCACGGCAGGACGAAATATGGTTGAATCGCAAGATGGAAAAATTTGGATATCTACCTGGGGTGGTCTGAATATTTTTGACCCCCGCTATTCAACCTTTCAGGTAATTAAGCAAACCGATATCTCTTTAAATGGCAAAAAAATGCCAAACAATTCGCTCGATTTTCTTGGCGCATCCACCGATGGAAATATGGCATTCATTTCTTTGCTCAATTCCGGAGAAATATTGACTTTGAATATCGCAACTAAGGAAATTAATCATGTGCCCACTATCAGGTTAGCCGAAACAGCAGACGATAACACCCATTATGTCTTCACTGAAGATAAATATGCGACCATGGGAGATGCAGGTTCCATTTTTGCTGCTTCCAGAAGTGATGGAAAAGAAGCTATTTTTTTAATAACTAAAAGCCATTCTATATTAAGACAAATGTGCCCATTTTCGATTGGAAAAATTGACAGACTTGTTCCGGTAAATGATGAGATGCTTTTTATAAGAATGGAGACACAACCAAATCTTACCTACCGTCTAAAAAATGGAAGTCTTGAAAGAATAATTACCAAATTAGATTCATTGCAATGGAACGATATAGTCCAGAATCCCAAAGACAATTCATATTGGGTGGCATTCTCTCAAAAAATTATCCATTACGATAATGATTTTGCTTTTCTCAAACAGTACGATCAAAAAGATGGGCTGCCCCTTTTAGATGTACTAAGCATTCAATTGGATTTGGATGGCAATATATGGAGCAATACAGAACGAAGTATTTCCAGGTTAAATGTAAAAACCGGAGAGATTACTACACTTTCTCAAATCTACGGCCTTCCAGTACAATCCTATCATGGAGGACCCATAGTGCGCGACAACGAAGGTGATCTTTATTTTTTTGGTTACTCAGGTCTTGATAGAATTCGTCCTCAAAGCATGCCTGTATTTCCTCCGACTACCATTTATATTAAATCGATCGATATTAATCAGGAGCCTTTTCAATCGAATATCAGCGTAATGGAAATCGACAAGCTCCATTTAGACTATACCCAAAATAGTATTAACATTTCTACAGGCACACTTGATTATTATTCTAAAGGATTAAACCGGATTCGATATAAACTAGAAGAATCAGCAGAATGGCAATATGCCCCAGATAACTATGTCATTCATTTTGAAAAATTGATCCCTGGAAATTATACACTTGAGATGCAGGCTTCTAATGCTTCAAATACTTTTAGCGGACCCACACGTTATTTGCAGATTACAATTGACCCTGCATTTTGGAATACATGGTGGTTTAGAACTATTGTGGCAATTTTATTAGTCTTATTAGTTTACATTATTATACGATTAAGGATATCACAAAAATTCAAACTTCAAATTGAGCGGACTGAAAAAGAAAAAATGTTGTCAGAACTGCAGCAGAAAAC
The DNA here is from genome assembly GCA_003175935.1 of Bacteroidota bacterium. GTDB lineage: Bacteria > Bacteroidota > Bacteroidia > Chitinophagales > Chitinophagaceae > PSRI01. Next base: position 2,337 of record PSRI01000150.1, on the reverse strand, counting down.
TTCTGAATTGGAGATGCAGGTTTTGCGCGCGCAAATGAATCCACATTTCATATTTAATTCTTTAAACTCTATCAATAGATTCATACTGCAAAACAACCGGGCCCAGGCCTCAGAATATTTGACAAAATTTTCCAAATTGGTTCGCTTAATTCTGCAAAATTCGCAAGCAAAACTCATTACGCTGGAAAGCGAACTTGAATCTCTCGCACTTTATCTCGATCTTGAAGCACTTCGATTTGATTATCGATTTGATTATAAAATTTCTATTGCCAAAGACCTTGATGTTGAAGCACTCAAAATTCCGCCACTTGTTATACAACCGTACGTAGAAAATGCTATCTGGCATGGGCTAATGCACAAGGAGGAAAAGGGACAATTAGATATAGAACTCAGCGAAGAAGATCAACTGGTTTTTATAAAGATTACCGATAATGGAATTGGCAGGAATCAGGCGGAATTGCTTGCAAGTAAATCTGCCACTCGCCATAAATCAATGGGATTGAAAATAACATCCGAACGGATTGACCTCTTTAGAAAATCCGGGCTTGGAGATTCAGGAGTTAAGATCAATGACTTAATAAATCCCGATGGAAAACCGGCAGGCACTGAAGTGATTATTCGGATACCGGTAATTTATACCTGAGAAACTTAATTACTAATAGTTATGATCAAGGCAATTATTATAGATGACGAGATTCATTGTTTGGATACCCTCAACATTTTGCTTACTGATTATTGTCCTGAAGTGCAGGTGGTAGAACAATGCGTATTAGCAAGGAAGGCAATTGGAGCTATTGAGAAACATAAACCAGACTTAATCTTTCTCGACATCGAAATGCCTGCTATGAATGGCTTTGAATTACTTGAGCAATTAGTGCCCTTTTCTTTCTCTTTAATTTTTACCACCAGTTATGATCAATATGCTATAAAAGCAATAAAATTTAGTGCATTGGACTATCTTCTAAAACCCATTGATCCCAAGGAACTGGTAGCAGCTGTTCAAAAGGTAAGAACGAAGAAACATCCTCCTTCCCTGGAACAATTCCAGGTATTATTGAATCATATCCAGCATAAAGAGGCCAATTTTAATAAGCTGGCTGTACCAACTTCGGAAGGCTATGAGTTATTGCTGGTTACCGACATTGTAAGATGTGAGGCAGATGATAATTATACCCACGTATTTCTCAAGAACAAGAAGAAAATAACAGCCTGTCGCACGCTCAAAGAAATCGAAGAACAGCTCGATTCTTTTGCTTCTTTCCTCCGAGTACACCATTCTTACCTCGTAAATCTGAATGAAATCTCCAGGTACATCAGGGGTGAAGGAGGTTATTTAATTATGAGTGATGGCAGCACAGTTAATGTTTCAAGAAGCAGAAAAGATGCTCTTTTGAAATTCTTTTAATTCCCTGTTTCCTTACAGCTCTCCCATTCCGACCAATTACCCAAAGAATATGATGGTTACTCCCTGGCGCTTTCACCAGTTCAGTCAGCCATATATTTTAGATTAAGTAATTGATAAAAAACTCAAAAAACCTATCGCAATGAAAAGATTAATCTTCGCCTCAATCGTCGGCTCAATGCTGGCTTTGGCAATGGTGGGTAATGCAAATGCACAAAACACCAACGACGTAACACTGGAGAGTGTCAAATATCTTCAGGCCAGCCTCGCAATTAGCCAGGCAGGCATGCTTGAAAAAGCAAATCTCAATTATTCTGCTGATGCACACAGTAAGGCAATCAAGGACTTTAAGAGAAGTTTCAAATCTGCAACTGATGAACGCTGGTCTCCTGTAGCTGATGGTTATATCGCCACATTTACAAAAGATGGAATTAAAACTGCAGTAGCGTACAATAAGAAAGGGAACTGGGATCACACGATTCGCTTCTATGGCGATAATGAATTAAATGCAGATGTAAAATCTATCGTCATGAAAGAACATTATGCTTCAAAGATTAGCCAGGTTGAAGAAATTGAAATGAATGATAAAACAGTTTTCCTTGTGCATCTCGAAGGATCCAATGGCCGCAAGCTTGTTAGAGTTTGTGATGGTGAAATGGAAACACTGGTATCAGCTGCTAAGAATTAATATTCACATATCACTGAATCGAGAAAGATTTTCAATGAGGAGGTATAAGGCTCCGTTAGTTCGAAAAAATAGAGTAATGGCATTTGCTGTTACTCTTTTTTTTAGTACCTAGTACTCAGTACTTAGTACCTAGACAAATCCTCTGTGTTTGCTTTTACACTTTTTTGTTTCTTGCCTGCCTGCCGGCCTTGCTTCGCTGACCGCGTGCGCTAACCTGTGTGCCGAAGCGATAGCGAAGGTACAAGCT
>PSRI01000081.1 GCA_003175935.1 Bacteroidota bacterium | reverse complement strand
CTTGGTGGTGAAAAATCCGCACATCGAAACTCAATCATTCTACCTAAACTTTTGTATTCGATTTCTTATTGGAACGGAGGAGTTGAACCACGGAGAAACGGAAGACACAGAGGTTCTCAGTGATTCTCCATGAACTTAGAATCTCGGTGGTGAAAAAATCGCGTTATGCGTTGCAGATTCCTCGTTTGGGCTCGGAATGACAAATAGGAATTATGAAGTCAGTTTAAATCTTCCCCTTCAAAATCATCTTCACCATAAGAGGAGGCCTTTCCAATATTGAGCATGGAGCCCATCAGATCCTTAAATTCAATTTTTCCTTCCATCACTTTCTTACTGATCATGGAATAAGTTGCTAATCCGTGTAACACAAATTCCATTAATAATGCATTCTCCCTTTCATTTGCTCTTGGAAAAAATTTCTTGACAAGAGAATAGAGTCCGTCTACTTTATATAATAATTGAATCTTATCAGCATCTTTTGTGTTGAAGAATACATTCAGATTATTTCCTTTATCAAACCAATTTATTACGGAGCGATAAGGATTGTCGGATTCTTTTTCCTGCACTCTTTTTTTCTTCAATGCCTCCGGATTCGGAAAATACTGGATGAATTGTGACCTGATGGATTTTTCCACCAGATTCAATGCAACCTGGTAAGGACCTTCCTGTTCGCCTTCATAAACCAGTTCCACCTTTCCTGTAATTGAAGGAATGATTCCAACCAAATCGCTGATCCAAACCTGTGTTTCTTTTTCTTTATTAATTACTGCTCTTCTTTCTGCAGCGCTCACTGCATTTTCATATGCAGCTATCGGCAAACGGGCAGAGACGCCACTTTTTTGATCGACCATTTCACTTCCCCTGGCTTCAAATGCAACCTGCTCAATTAATCTCTTCACCAGGTCACTGATTTTTATTTTATCAGTTTGCTCCTTCAGTATATCCGCTTCCTGTTCGGTAATTGAAAGAGAAGTTTCAATGCTTTTTGGATAGTGAGTAAGAATCTGACTTTCTATGCGATCTTTTAGCGGTGTTACAATCGCGCCCCGGTTCGTATAGTCTTCGGGGTTAGCCGTGAACACAAACAAAATATCCAACGGCAATCTTAGCTTAAATCCCCTGATTTGAATATCCCCCTCCTGTAAAATATTGAAAAGAGAAACCTGGATCCTGGCCTGCAAATCGGGAAGTTCATTGATTACAAAAATGCAACGGTTGCTTCTGGGAATGATACCGTAATGAATTACTCTTTCGTCTGCAAAATTCAATTTGAGGTTTGCTGCCTTTATAGGATCAATATCTCCTATCAAATCCGCCACACTCACGTCAGGGGTAGCAAGTTTTTCGCCGTATCTCTCACTGCGATGCATCCATTCGATTGGAGTTGAATCTCCCATTTGGCTGATGAGATCTCTCCCTACTCTCGAAATCGGATTTAAAGGATCATCGTTTATATCTGAACCTGCGATTATCGGAATGTATTCATCCAGCAAATCTGTCATTTGCCTGGCCATTCTTGTTTTCGCCTGTCCCCTCAAACCCAAAAACAAAATATTATGCCTGGATAAAAGAGCTCTTTCTGTATCAGGAATCACACTGTCTTCATATCCCATAATGCCCGGAAAAGTAACTTCGCCCTGCTGTAATTTTTTGATCAGATTATTCCGCACTTCATCCTTAATACTTTTGCTCTTGTATCCTGTGGATTTCAACTCACCTAAAGTTCCCGGCAAATTGTTTGCACCTGCGTTCTTCTTGCTCATAGTTTTTGTTTATAGTACTTAGTATTGAGTACTGAGTACTTAGATTTTTATTGCCTGATAAATGAATCGATTTTTCTCCAGTCTTAGTACTAAGTACTAAGTACTAAGTACTCTATACTTAATAAACAGTCTTATGCTTCCCGCTTTCAAAATCCTTAAATATAAATGCTCCAAGTTTATCGAGTGAAGCAAAAAATGCTTTGCCATGATTCATCTCGGTAAATTCAGTAACAAACCGCTGGAGATAAGGATCTGTCGCGATCATAAATGTTGTGATTGGTATTTTGATTTTTTTACACTGGGCCGCCAGGTTAATACAACGGTTTACAATTTTTCTGTCGAGCCCGAAACTGTTCTTATAATATTTTTTGCCAATTTTCAAGCAGGTTGGTTTCCCATCAGTAATCATGAATATTTGCTTATTGGGATTTTTTCTTCTTCTTAAAATATCCATTGCCAACTGTAAACCTGCTACAGTATTTGTATGGTATGGTCCCACCTGCAGATAAGGGATATCTTTTATTTCTATGGGCCATGCATCGTTCCCGAAAACTACAATGTCCAGTGTGTCTTTCGGATATTTTGTAGTAATCAACTCACTCAATGCCATGGCCACTTTCTTTGCCGGAGTAATTCTGTCTTCTCCATACAAAATCATCGAATGCGAAATGTCGATCATGAGCACTGTTGAAGTCTGCGATTTGAAATCTGTTTCTTTAATTTCCAAATCATCTTCCAGCAACTGCAGCTGATCAATACCGTGATTTATTTGCGCATTGCGAATTGAACTAACGAAATCTATTTGCTCCAGCATATCACCAAACTGGTAGGGTCTTGTCTCGGGATTGATTTCATCACCCAGACCGGGTTTATAGGTATGATGATCGCCGGTTTTGGTTTTTTTGAGCTTGCCAAAAATCTCTTCCAGGCTTCTCTTTCTGATTCCCTGTTCGGTTTTGGGAGTAATTTTTATTTCGCCATTTTGGCGATTCTCATCGATATAACCCTTATTCTTGAGCTCTTCAATAAAATCACCCAAACCATATTCCTCGTCAGTAAGCTGATATTCTTTATCGAGCTGCGTAAGCCAGTTTAATGCTTCGCTCACGTCGCCACTGGTATAGGTTAGCAATTGCATGAAAAGATCAAGCAGTTGTTCAAACCGCGATTTCCCCTGTTGATTGGGATCGAACTTCGTAAAATGAAAACCCAGCATAATTGTCTCCTCTTAGAGTATTTAGAGGTAGTAAGTTGAAAATAAATAATGGAAGAGGAAAAAGATTTGAAAGTCGGGCTCACTACTTCTTACTCCTGATTGCTTACTGCAATTTAAAACATAATGACTAAATAAAAGTTTAAACAATTTTACGCCCAATTCGGGTTTCCCAAAGGCAAAAAAGGGGCACCTTATGGCGCCCCTTCGAATATAATGTTAAGATGCTTATTTTTTCCTGGTCGTATCTGCTCCCTTAGTGCCCTTGGTTTTAGGACTGTCGTTGTTAAAGATCAGGGGTGTTTCGGAGTTAGGTTTGGTTGACGGCTTGTATTTGGAATCCAGGTAACTCAAATATCCCTGAATACGTATGGTTTGATCAATTTCACTAAACAGGTTTCTTTGTTTGGAAGAGAGATCAGATGGGTTTTGAAGATTTTGCTGCATTTGTTGTTGTGACATATTTCCCAGCGCGGCATAATAAATCATTTGCTGGTCAATATCCCTTTTAACATCTCTGTAAATTTTATCTGAAAGTTCGGTGTATCCAGCTTTGTATGCGGCTTCCAGCAACGCAATACTTATAATATTGTGTTGGTTGCCACGGCTAACCAGACCGTATGGCATATCACCGGAAGTCACTCCCTTATCGCATTTTTCAAGAAGCTTTTTAGCTTCTTCTTTTCTTCCTTCATCAGCCATACTTTCTGCAGCACTGGCATAAGCCTGACGAATGGTAAGGAGGTGACGACGATTTTCTTCGTCAAAATAAACACCAGGAATATTTGCACTACCGAATGCGAACTTTGTCATGAGATTTTTGTATGCAGTATCCTCGTTAACTGAGTTGTCTCCTTTTCTTAAAATGGGAACAAGCCTGTAGCTCAGTCCGTCTGACCGCAAATACTGGCCAAAGCCCAGGTCACCATAAGGAGATGTGAAGTAAATTGGACGTTTCCATTTATTCGCAGCAATTACATTTAACATCGCCAAATCGTTTTTCAATAAGGCATTCTTATTCGGAGAAAGTTCAAATCTCACTTCGCTCACAATACTGTCTTTAGGACCCACGGTTCCGTTTTGGCGGACGAGGTTGGTATCAACAGGCAGACTAAATTTCTTTACAGGGAAAGTATTGTAAATATCATTGCCCGCAGAGAAAGTGTATTTAGGATCATCACTTCCCATAACGGAGGAAAGAATTTGATCCAGGTAGAAATATTGATTTTGCGGAACGTTTTGACGGTTGTCGTAATAAACAACATTTCGCTTGGAACCTTCATATTTATCAGGACTCCAAATCAAATCTATTGCATCACTGTTATTTACTTTGTAGCGAAGCTGATTGATGTACCAGTCGATGCCCAACAAGCTGAAGTTAACAACCCTGATATCGGGCCTGATATGTTCCACTTCCTGAGCATACCACAATGGATAAGTATCATTATCACCGAAGCTGAAAAGAATAGCATTGGGCGCACAACTTTCCAGGTAATCTTTAGCCAGATCACGGGCAAGCTCTTTCTTGCTTCTGTCGTGGTCGTCCCATTCCTGGAATCCCATTAACACTGGAATAGCAAGCGTACAAACTAACGCTGCCGCATAGCTGGCTGTTCGAGAGTTCGTAACTTTTTCCAGCCATTCTTTTACGAGCATTACACCCAATCCAATCCACACTGCAAATGCATAGAAAGATCCCACATATGCATAGTCCCGTTCACGTGGCTGCGGTCCTGCCTGATTCAAATAAAACACAATAGCAAGTCCGGTGAAAAAGAAGAGGAGGAAGGTTACAATGAAATCTTCCCGATGTCTCTTGTATTGAAAGTAAACACCGATCAAACCGAGAATAAATGGCAGTGCAAATAAAGTATTGTGTGCCTTATTATGTTTGATGGTCTCAGGCATTTTACTTTGGTCACCCAGGAATAGATTGTCTACAGGAGAAATTCCCGATAGTGTATTTCCATCGCGCACGTTACCTGTTCCCTGAACGTCATTTTGTTTTCCAATAAAATTCCATCCGAAATAGCGCAGATACATAAACCAAATCTGGTAATCCACAGCCCACCAGATATTATGCACGTAGGTAGGCTTTTCATCCTGATCCAATCCCAGCCATTGCCGATAGAATGTCGCGTGTCCCTGCTCGTTACTTGCATCCCAAATGCGGGGAAGGAACATCATGTCTTCGGGTTTGTATTCGTAGTCAAAATCTTCGCCGATATTGATGTATTTGTCTTTTCCTTTTTGCCATTGCGTTCCTTTTGAATGGGTAACGGGAGAATTGTCGGCGTTTCTTTCAACTTCTGCCGTGAATGTTTGGCCCCAGATCAATGGAAAATCTCCGTATTGTTCGCGGCCTAAATAGCCAACAAGACTCATTGGATTATCCACGTTATACATATCCACTGCAGGATCTGCTGCGGAGCGAATCATGGTTGTGAGATAAGTTGAATAACCAATAAGAATGAATGCAAAGCTCCAAAGGCCGAGAGCCAGATATTTTACAACGCGCGTTCTGTACTGGTAAGCAGCGTAAATAACACCCGCAGAAACTATAGCGAGAATTATAAAGCTGACTAATGAAGTAATGAATGGAAATGAAAACAAGAATATCAACAGTGCGAACCATACTGAAAATGCAGTAGAATTATTAATCAGCTTATCGCTTTTCCTGATTCCGATCGCAATTACAACGGCCAGCAAAATAAAGTAGAATGCAAAACCGGAGAAGAATGGTAAGTTAAGTCCGTTTACAAACCAACGGTCAAATATACCTGCACCTTTAATGGTATACTGTGTAACGAATTTTTGAACAAAACCAGTGATTACGCAACCAATAACAAAGGCCCACCAGGTTCCCCATTTAGTTACTTTATGTCTTCTGAAATAGTAGATCATTACAATCGCGGGGATTGTAAGCAGGTTGAGCAGGTGAACACCAATAGAAAGACCCATTGTGAAAAAAATCAAAACAATCCAACGATCTGCTCCGGGCTGATCGGCATTGTGTTCCCATTTGAGCATCATCCAAAATACCAGGGCAGTAAAAAAAGATGACATTGCGTATACCTCACCTTCGACAGCGCTATACCAGAATGAATCACTGAATGTGTAAGCCAGAGCACCTACAACACCTGCGGCCATAATGGTAAAGATTTGCTGAGAACTTAAAACAGCAGTATTTTTTTGATAAATTTTCCGTGCGAAATGGGTGATGGTCCAAAAAAGAAATAATATGGTAAATCCACTGGCGAGAGCACTCATGATATTTACTGCTTTTGCAGCTCCCATGGGGTTGTCGCCAAAAAGGACAATGAAAATTCTTCCGAGCATTACAAAGAGAGGTGCGCCGGGTGGGTGGGGGATCTGAAGTTTAAAGCAACTACTCACAAATTCACCGCAGTCCCATAAACTTCCTCCGGCTTCGGCGGTGAGTATATAAACGGTACAGGCAATCACACAAATAATCCAACCTACTACATTGTTGATCTTGTTGAAATTCATACTATTTCGGAATTTTTAAGAATGGCAAACCTACAGGAATTTTGATTAGATTCAAAACCAGTGGAGTTAATTAGTTACAAATGGGAAAAAACGGTGAAATCGTCTGCTGTATTGAGTTGCAGGGCTTTTTTTACTCAAAGAAAATTCTCACCGTCTGATAAAAAAGACGGTTTTGTAAATGAGTGGCCTGTTTTTCAGAAAATCCCTGCAATCCGAGTAGACCTGCAGCATTACCCTTATTGATTGCAATTTCAAGATATCCCGCGGAATTAAAGAGTGCCAATTTTTCTCCTTCTGGTACATCGGCATAGGTTTCACTGATCTTATCAATCATTTCATCCCTTTTGAATATGATCCTGAAACTGCGACCCTTTCTTTGCGCTTCGAAGTCGTCACGGGTAATGTTTACAATCACATTTTCAAAATGATCAATGAAAATAATTTGTCCATCTATCCAGTCTTCGTTTAACATTGGCCGAAGCGGATGTTTTTCTATGTATTCAGGTTCCGGGTTTCCGATTTTGTCAAGCGCCTCACCTTCTGAAATTGAAAGAATGGCTTTACCTATGGTACGAATTATATAAAGAGAATCTCTGAACCCGGATTTATCCAATGGGATTCCTACCACTACTTCTGGCCTGCCTTCAAGTATCATGGTCAGAAGTCCGTTATCAGCACAAATAATATACTGGTGGTTATGAAAAGCGACAAGAATTTGTTCGGGTTTTATTTCGAAAAGATTTACCAGTACAATATGAAAAGTAAAATCAGGGAAATTTCTGATTGCATTTCGACAAACATATGCAGCCTGTGGATAGTTGAAAGGGGTAAGGTTATGGCTGATGTCGACTAGATGAAATGCAGAGCTGATCTGCATCAATTGTCCCTTGATGGCGCCTGTGAGATAATCTTTTTGACCGATGTCTGATGTAAGGGTCAGCAGCGCCATGCAAAGAAATAAGTGTTGAAAAATGTGAATTTTCGCATTTCGCAGGGCAAGATAAACAATCCATTGTTTTTATGAATGCAGTTTATTCACTAAAAAACCTCGCTGGTATCGCGGGGTTCAATTTCCAACATTATCAGAGCAACCCTGGTACGTATCCCAGAGATATCCGTTCATTTAAATTCCTGAGATACGTTGGAAATTCATGCCATGCGAATTGGATTTAAACCTTCAGCGACTGTATATCATAATTAGTGAATTAGATTTCTCATTCCGTTCGAAATGACTTCGTCAAATGAAGAATCATTTCGAGCCCCTCCCAAAGGGGCAGAGTGAGAAATCTTAAAATTCAACTTTTTTATTAAAAAGTTTGAATTTTTAAATTAAACCCTATATTTGATTAGCTGTATGAACGAACAAACAGAAACAACTAAGAACAAAAAGGAATTGGTAAAGGAGAAGATTGGAAAAGTGGCGATGAAATGCTTTGCCAAATACGGACTGGACAAAACGACACTGGATGATATTGCTAAAGAGATGGGACTGAACAAAGCATCGCTGTATTATTATTATAAGAACAAAGAAGATATTTTTTTAGAAGTTGCCATAACTGAAGGGCAGGATTTCCTTAAAACCTTACAGGCACATGTACTCGAAAAGAAGAGTACAGAAGCAAGGGTTCTTTATTACCTGGTAGAACGCATCAATTATTATAAGAATATTTTAAATATGAATCGGGTTTCTGCTGAGACCCTTAACCGGATGTTGCCCAGATTCTTTGAATTATTTGATGCCATTTTGAAGCAGGAAGTCGAGTTTTTAACGAGGATTATAAAGGAAGGCGTAAAAAAAGAAGAGATACATACAACTAACCCCGCAAAATTGGCGTCTTCGCTCATTACTGTGAATGATGCCCTTAAGCATCATGCAGAGCATAAAGCTATTTTGAAAAACCAGGATCAGATTGATTACAGCCAGATTACAGAAGAAATGAAACTGCTTGTAGCCCTGATCTTTAAGGGATTAAATAAATAAGGAAAACGAATTGCTTAATAAAATGCCCGTATCCGAGAAAGCAACCCTGGAGTTGATGGACTTGCGTCGATCAGTTGAAAATGGTGAAACCATTTCCTATGAATTCAGGAGAAAACAACTCCTGCTGCTAAGGGAAGCAATTCTTCGATACGAAGATGAAATCTATGATGCCCTTTTTCAGGATTTGAGAAAAAGTAGGGAAGAAGCTTACGCTACAGAAATTGGTATCGTGCTCATGGAAATCCGACATATCCTGAACAATCTTCACAAATGGACCAGGGCTGAATCTGTCAAAACAAACCTCCTCAATTTTCCATCATCTGCAAAAATTATTCGTGATCCACTAGGAGTGGTGTTGATCATTGCTCCATGGAATTATCCAATTCAACTTTTATTAATGCCCCTGGTTGGTGCCATCGCCGGCGGTAATACAGTTGTTTTGAAGCCATCGGAACTGGCGCCCGCATGTGCTGGCCTGATGGAAAAGATGATTAAAGAAATATTTTCCAATAATCATGTGGCAATTATATGTGGTGACGGTGCTGAAGTGATTCCTTGCCTGATGAGAAAATTCAGGTTCGACCATGTATTCTATACCGGTAGTACAGCAGTGGGTGCTTCTATCTATCAACTCGCAGCAAAGCAACTTACCCCTGTTACTCTTGAATTGGGAGGTAAAAGTCCGGCAATAATTGAAAAAGACGCAAACCTGGAAGTGGCGGCCAGGAGAATAGCATTGGGAAAATTCCTAAATGCTGGTCAGACCTGTGTAGCTCCTGATTATCTCTTAGTGCATGTTTCTGTTCGTGAAAAATTTCTAGAGCAATTGAAAAAATCTGTGGCGGATTTTTTTGGTAAGAACGCTTTCACCAGCAGCAGCTATGGAAGAATCATTAACTCGAAAAGATTTGACACTTTGGTTGAGTACCTCTCTGCGGGTGAAGTAGTGTATGGCGGAAACCACAATAGAGAAGAACTCTATATTTCGCCGACCATTATGGAAAATATTTGTCCGGATTCTACTCTTATGAGTGACGAAATTTTCGGACCAATCCTGCCAGTCTTCTATTATGAATGCATTGAAGAAGCAGCAATATTGATATTAAAGAATCCAACTCCTCTTGCGCTTTATGTTTTCACTTCAAACAAAGAAACTGAAGAAAAATGGATGAGTCGTTTCCGGTTTGGAGGCGGTTGTATTAATAATACTGTTTGGCATTTGTCGAATCACCATCTTCCTTTTGGAGGAATTGGAACAAGTGGGTTTGGAGCCTACCATGGCAAACATTCCATCAATCGATTTACGCATGCCAAACCCATTTTGAAAACACCAAACTGGTTTGATCCTTCAATAAAGTATCCACCTTTTGAAGGCAAACTAAAATGGTTCAAGAAAATGATTCGATAATTAAAACGATAATTAAGTCCGGAAGTTTAATAGTTCGGACAATATTTCTAAACGAAAAAATGACTGCCACATTATGAAGCCATTTGTCCGAATACTATTAATTGTAGCAATTCTTTTTCCCGGAGTGATATTTTCTCAAACGGTTATTAAAGGAATCGTGCGCCATGGGATCACTAAAGAGCCCGTACCCGCGGTATCCGTTACTGTAAAAGGGAAATCAGATGGAGATTTTACCGATGACAAAGGGAAATTCCATTTCACGGTAAATTATTCTCTACCTGTAACACTGGTCATTTCTTCTATCGGTTTTGAAACAAAAGAAATTGAAGTAAGCAGCTCAACAACTCCCATTGAAATTAGTTTTACACCTGCCATTTCAGTAGGCCAGGAAGTCGTTGTATCAGCAAGCCGCAGCGCTCAGCGGAAACTTACTTCACCCGTTACCATTGAACAAATCAGTAATAAGGATATCATTCAATCTCCACAAATGAACTACTATGATATGGTTCAGGGGTTGAAAGGGGTTGACGTAACTGTTTCAAGTATTGGATTTACATCTGTTACAACGCGCGGTTTCAATACCAGTGGCAATACAAATTTCACCCAGGTAGTAGATGGAATGGATAACCAGGCGCCAGGTCTGAACTTTCCTTTGGGAGCAGCGATCGGTCTCACTCAACTTGATGTAAACAATATCGAAATACTTTCCGGAGCTTCATCTGCGCTCTATGGTTCCCGAGGTTTGAATGGTACCATGGTGATGACAGGAAAAGATCCTTTCAAATACCAGGGATTGAGCGTGCAAATTACCCAGGGTGTTAACCATATCAGCAGCAAGGGAACTTATGACCCCGTGAAGCCATCACCTTATTATGATTGGACACTTCGCTGGGCGAAAAAAATCAATAGCAAACTTGCATTTAAGATCAACACACAATATACTTCTGCCAAAGATTGGGTTGCTACAGATTCAACCGATAAAAACGGAATGGGTTCAAAATATACTAACCCCAATTATAATGGAGTGAATTATTATGGAGGAGCAACTTCGGTTGATATCAATCCATTCCTTGGAGCAGCAATGAGTATGAATCCGGATCTTGAGCCCATTATCGATCCAATTTTGAATGAGGGTCCGCATTATGTTTCCCGCTCAGGTTTTCCAGAATACGGATATCTTGATAACAACGCGCATCTCTTCAAAGCAAATGCTGAATTCAGATACAAAATCAATTCAAAACTGGAAGCAATTGCTTCGGCCACATATGGTACCGGAAATGTAGTTTATACAAATGATACCAGGTATCAACTCAAAGATTTTAAAGTGGCGCAATATCGTGGGGAACTAAAATCTGATAGTTGGTTTTTCAGAGCTTACACAACACAGGAAAATTCAGGACATACACTTGTAGCCGGTCCAACTGCTCAGTTGATCAATGAAGCTGCAAAGCCAAGTTATGATCCTAACACAGGAGATGGCTGGTATCCCCAATATACTGCAGCGTTACTCGGTGCAATGATTAGTGGGGCTGATCCGGTAAGTGCGGCATGGATTGCCAGACAGCAGGCAGATATTGGTATACCTGCAGTTGGATCTGCTGAATTCAATCGACTTAAAGACAGTATTTCTTCTAAACCAATTACAGAGGGCGGAACTTTGTTCCAGGATAGAAGTAAACTGTACAATGCGAATTTCCAATACAGTTTTTCCAGGCTTATAAAATTCGTTGACATCATCGCAGGATTAAACTGGCGCCTGTATCATCTTAATTCAAAAGGAACATTGTTCCCTGATTATGATGCACCAATTAATGTTCATGAATACAGCGCCTACATTCAGTTTTCAAAAAAGTTGTTTGATAATAAACTTAACCTTAGTGCATCTTTCCGTGACGATAAAAACACATTATTTGAAAAGGCAAAAGTTACCAGCCGTTTCTCAGCAGTTTATGAAGTTGCAAGAGAAAATTACATCAGGATGTCTTATCAAAATGCTTATAGCTTCCCCAGTAATATTCAAAGCCTGCAGAACACACTTAATGGATACAACAGTTATTCCTCAGGTGGATCCAAACTTTTGTTGAATGATCATTATCATTTCGATCAGTATCCTCCATACACACTTTCGAGCGTGGAAGCATACCAGCAGAGTAATAACCCAAATGACCTGCAGAGATTTTATTACAATGACATCAAACCTCAATCAGTAAATGCATTTGAACTGGGCTATTCTGCACTTATTGCTAAACGCGTTTTGATTGATGTGCTTGGATATTACAGCACCTGGAAAAATTTCATTGGCTATACAGATGTTGCCAATACTCCGGGAACAGATGATCCGAATGCATTCAAGGACCACAGTACTTACATTCAATATAATATTGCGTTCAATGGCGGACAAACTGTTAACACTTACGGTTATGCTGCAAGCGTTAGCGTGGATCTTGATAAGAATTTCCTGGTAAAAGCGAATTATTTCTCTGATTACCTTAAGAACCGCAATAGCAGCCAGGTTAACAATTTTAACACACCGCACTATCATATAAATCTTGAACTTACCAATACCGGCTTCGGAAATAAGGAGCGTTGGGCATTTTCTGTTGCAGCAAGGTATAAGCCTGCATATTATTATGTAGTTTCAGGTGGACTTGCAAGTGGAACTGTTCCGGCATCTTTAGTACTCGATGCGCAGGTGAGTTATAAAATGCCTTCGATTCATTCGAGTTTTAAATTAGGATCTACTAACCTTACCAATAAATATTATTCTACCGGTTTAGCAAACCCTGCAATTGGTGGAGTATACTATGTTACTTATGCTTATAATGTTTTCTAATTTTAAGATTAGGACAAAAAATTTCAAACATTAATAAAGACAAAATGAAGAATAAATTTTTGCTTGGAATGGCTGCAGCCTGTATCGCGATTTTATCCTGTAATCAGGGAACCGACAAACAGGAACAAAAGGAATTTGTAAATACTTTGGAATTTGCTCCCGGTGATGAAGCCAAAATTGCTGAAGCATTTCTTACACTAAAAGACAGTTCAGAAATCCATCTCAGGGAAGGCTTGTACAAATTTGACAACCTGAGCCTGGCTCAATTAAAGCATATTCAAATCAGTGGAGAAGGGCCAGACAAAACCATTTTAGATTTTTCGCAGCAAACTCAGGGTGGTGAAGGAATTCGCGTAACTGATACAAAAAACTTTACCATCCGTGATATGACTATCAGGGATTCAAAAGGTGATTTGTTGAAGATTAATAAAAGCGAGGATGTAACAGTACTTAACCTTCATGCAATTTGGCAAAAGGCTGATTCTACCAGCGGTGGCTATGCGATCTATCCTGTAATGTGCCGTCGCGTATTGATTGATAATTGTTATGCAGAGGGTTCTTCGGATGCCGGCATTTACGTGGGACAAACAGATAGCGCCATTGTTCGCAACTGCAAAGCTTCCAGGAATGTTGCTGGTTGTGAAATTGAAAATACTTCGCATGCACAGGTATACGAAAATGAATTTTTTGGAAACACAGCGGGGTTCCTCGTTTTTGATTTGCCTGGACTTTCCAAAAGAGGAGGATTTGTAAAAGCATACCACAATTATATTCACGACAACAATATCAAAAATTTTGCAAAGGCCGGAAGTTTCGGTACTTACTGGGGCGTTGGCAATGCATCCCCGGGAAGCGGCGTAATTATTTTGGCTGCATCCAACGTGGAAATTTTTGATAATAAAATTGAGAATAATAATTCCAGCGCCATCGCTATTGCTTCGGGTTTAGCTGTTGATGATAAGGCTTTGGAAAAAATCAATGATAATTATTTCCCTATCTCAAGTCATATTTCTATTCATGGCAACACTATGACCATGAGCGATAAATTTCCAGAACCTGCTTATGAGCATCATATCGGTAAATTACTGGTTGGTATTGAGCAGATGTTAAATGCAAGTGACAAAGAAAGAAAGAACAAGCGTATTCCTTTTATCATGTACGATGGAATTAGTTCAAATATTCTTAATCAGGGAACGAAAGCAAACCCGGATTCTCTTTGCATTCGCCAGGAAGGAGACAACATTTTTGTAAATGCCGACCTGCTGAATATGTCAAAACCAACAAAATGGCATCCATCGACTGACTGGAAAGATTATAGTTGCAATTAGTGAGTAATGCGTGATTTGAATTGAAGTTTAATTATTGTGAAATGAGAAAGATCTTTTTTGTAGTAATCGGTTTATCTGCATTTGTAGCGCTCCTTTGCTGGATTGAAAGTTGCAGGGACAATATCCATCTACCCACTTCGGCAAAAACTGAGTTTGTATTTAAGGATAAATTGTCGGAATATAATTTCTTCAAGGGTGAATTAAGAAATCTCAATCCTTCACCCGGAGTTACTCGGTACGAACTGGCTACTCCCTTATTTACTGATTATGCAGTGAAGGATAGATTCATCGCGCTTCCACGAGATAAATCCATTCAATACACTTCAAACGGTGTCCTGAATTTTCCTGATTCAACTATTATTATCAAAAATTTTGCTTATCGAAATGTTGACAATAGGAAAGTGATGATTGAAACACGCTTACTGGTGAAAGATCCGGCAGATAAGAATTGGAAAGTGATGGATTATTTGTGGGATAGCACTCAGAAAGACGCAGTGAAGCACATTACCGGAGCAAAAATTCCAATTACACTATTGGATGATGACAACAATAAAATCTCTACTATTTACCAGGTTCCGAATACTAATGATTGTAAGCGCTGTCATTATAGTACTGGAAACCTAACTCCAATTGGGCCAAAGGCAAGAAATCTAAATACCATTCTTGAGGGTCATGGTGCGAATCAGTTGGCGGAGTGGGTTAGTCAGAAAATGCTTGTTGGATTACCAGATTTATCGCAAGTAGAAAAAATGCCCAATTGGAAAGACAGCGTTCATTATAGCGTAACACAAAGAGCCAGGGCTTATTTAGATATTAATTGTTCCCATTGCCATACAAAAGGTGGTGATGCAATGAATACCGGATTGTTCCTCGAATATCAGGAGCAGGATAAACAGCATTTGGGCATCATGAAATCTCCGGTTTCTGCGGGCGGTGGAGCAGGAGGAATGAATTACGATGTGGTCCCTGGAGACGCGACTCATTCTATACTCGCTTATCGAATGAATAGTACTGAACCAGGCACTGCAATGCCGGAACTTGCCCGTAGTATTGTTCATAAAGAAGCAGTGCATTTGATTGTGCAATGGATCAATGAAATGAAACAGGTAAAAAAATAACAGCATTCAAAAGGGAATCAACGAAACCACATGAATCATTTTTTGCAATACTGGGATCATATTTCCAGCGGACAACGAGTAGCGATATTAATGTCCGGCATGATTATTTTCTGGCTTGTTGAAGGATACTATCCTCTCATTTCTTTTTCATTTAACAGGTATAAGCATGCCGGTGTGAATCTTGTGTTTCTTACAACCACTTTGCTTTTGAATGTAATTTTTGGATTCACCACTATAAAAATATCTGCGTGGGTAGAACAACACCAGTTTGGCTTACTCTATCTGTTGCAAATTCCAGGTTGGGCAAGATTAATACTTGCGATTTTTTTACTGGATTTTTTCGGACAATATGCACCACACTGGATGATGCACAAAATAAAATGGATGTGGAAGTTTCACATGATCCATCACAGTGACACAAAAGTTGATGTAACTACCGGAACGCGTCATCATCCCGGAGAATGGATCTTTAGAGAATTCTCAGTTATTTTGGGAATACTTCTGCTTGGAATACCTATTGCTTATTATTTCTTCTACAGGAGTCTTTCAGGTTTCTTTACGCATTTCAATCATGCTAATATTCGCATCCCTGAAGCAATCGACAAACCCATCAGTTGGATTTTTGTCTCACCAAACATGCATAAAGTCCACCATCATTATCAGCGCCCTTTCACAGATACCAACTATAGTAATATTTTTTCTCTCTGGGATCGCATCTTCGGGACCTTTGCATATGAAGACCCAAAAAATCTACGCTATGGATTAGATGTTCTTGAGGGTAAAAGCGATGAAGATATCGCTTACCAGTTCAAGATTCCGTTTGATAAGAGCATTAAAACGGACTATTAATATCGGTGATTTCATTTTGGGCGGAGCAAGAATCTTACTCCAGTCTGCATTACATGAAAGTCAGATTTCTCTCTGCACAAAAGGAATTTTGCCAACCTGGAACTACTCGTTTTTGCCTGTTCGAAAGGAGTCTCCAACACGAAAGTCGAGACCCTCCGAAGGACCGCTACGAGCTTTCTTAATCCTTTCCTGCATTTCATGAAGTCAGATTTCTCTCTGCGGCAAGGGCATTATGCAAAGTTTACTCATTTCGTTTCGCCTTGTTCGTAATGACATCGCCGGGGCCATAGCAATATGAAAATCAACTTCCTATCTTTAAATTAACCGTTATTCGAAAAAAAATTACTGAAAAACATTATAAATTTATTGTTTTTCAATAAAAGTTTATTGATATTTGTGTCGTCAAACCAAAAAATCAATAAAACGATAGCAATGAAATCGAGTACAGGAGTCATCCTTAAAATAATGAATGTTCTGGCCTGGGCCACATACTTTGGTCTCGCTATAAAAATTGGGTCCATTTTAATCTCTTACGGAGTGAGTGTAAGAAATCCCGTCGCCGCAAAAAATCTTTACATGGGCATGAATCTCTCAAGCATTTACCAGTATGATTTTTGGCAATACACAGCTGCGGTTATGATGTATGTTCTCGTTTTGATGATGGAAGCTTATACAGTCTGGTTACTCACTAAAGTTTTGGGGAGGATTAAAATTTCAAGTCCGTTTACCACTGAAATTGCAAATCGATTGGAAAAAATCAGTTATGTAATAATAGCAACATGGGTAGTGACCTTAATTACGAACGGACATATTGCATGGCTAGCAAAGAAAATTCCGGGTCTTCCCCAGGAAATGGTTCCTGGTGATTTTTTACTCGTAGCAGGAATCGTATTTGTATTCGCACAAATTTTTAAGAAAGGAGTTGAACTACAATCTGAAAACGAATTAACAGTTTAGTCTATGCCGATTATTGTAAACCTCGACGTAATGATGGCCAAAAGAAAAATGTCGTTGAATGAATTGTCGGAGAAAGTGGATCTCACTTTGGCCAATCTCTCCATACTCAAGACCGGGAAAGCAAAAGCTATTCGATTCAGTACACTGGAAGCAATTTGTAAAGTGTTGGAGTGTCAACCCGGCGATATTTTAGAGTATACCAATGGTTGATGTTTTTGAAATCTCTTTAGGAAAAACAGTTTGAGAACATCGCAAACTAATTCGCCAGTCGTGATCTGGCGTACTTCTCAATAGCCAATCAATCCCGCCCAAAAATTTTGTTGGAAACAAGATGCAAGTAGCCCCTGGCATGAAGAACTTCAGACAGGATCACATAAAAGGTTAGGCGAATATTCAATAGCAGGTAAAAACATGTCGGGGGACTTGTCAGGAGATTTTTATCTCAAATTTTAAGAACCGGAAAATAATAGATTATGAAGAAGTTATTCATAGTATCATTGATAATTCTTTTTGCAATTTCTTGCAAAGAGGGTAGGAAAACCAAATCATCAGCAGGATCACAATTAAATTCAATCAATGCAGAGTCATCGAATTCTTGTGGAGCAGATACTGCATTAAGCGATGCAAATTCTGCTGCAACTAAAGATCAAAAGTTTATTGAAGGCGTTTTATATCCGTTTGATAAGGTTTTTATTCTAAATTGGTGATCCCAATCGAAATTATACAATTAAAGAAATTATTCTAATGAGTGAAATAAATGTTCTGGACAAGGCTTTTGAAGGAGGTGATTTCTCTCATCAACATCTGGCTAAAGGCGAGTATGAGAATTGCAAATTCACAAACTGCAATTTTAGCGAGTGCAATCTTTCAAATTTTAAATTTATTGACTGCAATTTCAGTGGCTGTAATTTGAGCCTGGTTAATCTTAGCCATGCTCTTCTACGCGACATATCTTTCAATAATTGCAAGATGCTGGGTATTCGTTTTGATGTTTGCAATGAATTTGGATTATCATTTTCAATTAATGGATGTCAGCTTAACCATTCTTCGTTTTATAAAACCAAAATCAAAAAAACTTTTTTTAAAGATTCCCAACTGCAGGAGGTAGATTTTTCAGAATGTGATTTATCCGGATCAGTTTTCGAAAATTGCAATTTATTGCAAGCGACTTTTGATCGAACCAATCTTGAAAAATGCGACTTTAGATCAGCGTACAATTACTCTTTCGATCCTGAAAAAAATAAAATAAAAAAGGCGAGGTTTTCCTTTCCTGGAGTGGCGGGCTTATTGGATAAGTACGATATAGAAGTGGATTGACATCATTCTTCTTTTGTAGGCATGCGGACTCAAAATGACGAGGACACGGCTAATAATTTAAATGAACCAAATCCTCGGTGTCGACGCAAACATAATCCCAATGTGTCGACGCAAACATAATCCCCCGGTGTCGACACAAATATGACCCCAAGATGTCGACACAAACACAGTCCCAGGGTGTCGACACAAACACAGTCCCAGGGTGTCGACACAAACTTAACCCGGTCGTGTCGACACAAAAAAATCAGCAGGTATCAACACCGCAAGACTCCACGTGTGTCGACACAAAAAAACTCCGCAGGTATCGACACCATAAGATTCCACGGGTGTCGACACAACCCAAAAAAAGCAAGCTAATATCAAAAAAACACTTCCCTGGATGTCGGCACCTTTTTATTTCCCGGTGTCGACACAAAAAAATCGGCAGGTATCAACACCGCAAGACTCCACGAGTGTCGAAACAACCCGACAAAAGCAAACTAATATCAAAAAAACACTGCCCTGGATGTCGGCACCTTTCTCTTTCCCGGTGTCGACACAAAAAAAACATCGCTGGTGTCGACACCGTGGAAACCTAGAAAAGCGGAGTCGATGAAATGGAAGAATAATTCGGTGTCGACATAGTACAAAGTGAAAATGTGGTGTCGA
>PSRI01000056.1 GCA_003175935.1 Bacteroidota bacterium | reverse complement strand
AGGAGCTCAATACGCAATTCTGATTGAAAGACAATTGGTGGTTCCTGGAGACTGAAACCACGGCAGTATTGTTAGTTGATAACAGGCAATTAACGACGAGCTCACAACATCATTTCTATTTTTATGTCTCCATATTGAACTCCTCATATAGTCTCGCCTGACTTTTATTTAATAAACATTTCTGTAATCATGAGCTTGAGAAGAAAATCTATTTTCCTTTCATTATTATTTTCTATTGCAATTTTTTCGGTGAACGCGCAAGAAAGTGGTGCTACGAAATGGTCCTTTCTCGCAGAGCCTTATATCATGCTTCCTTATATGAATGGTTCAGTGGGAATAGGAAATTACCCTGATATCAAAGTAACTGCGAAACCAGGTGATGTTTTTATGCGACTTGAATTTGGTGCCATGCTGAATTTCGAAGCAAGGCACAATAACTGGACTTTGGGAACGGATATCATGTATATGTCACTGCACCAGGATATCAACGGTAAAGGGCAGGATTTTTTGGGTCAGCTTGAGGTAAAACAGTTGTCCTGGGAATTATCCGCGTTATATAAAATAAAACCCTGGTTCGAAGCAGGTGCAGGTGCACGTTATAGAAATATGGATACCCATGCCATCGTCGATTTCCTGCCACAGGGAGGCCCGACTGAAAATGAAAAAAGTGGATCTGTGAGTTGGGTTGATCCGATTGCGATTGGAAGAATTACAATTCCGTTACATGGAAAATGGATTGCAAATGTGCGCGGCGACATTGGTGGATTTGGTGTGGGTTCTAATTTAACCTGGCAAATCAATCCAATGCTTGGATTCAAATTCAGTAAGCTATTTCAATTTTCTGCCAGCTACAGAGTAATTAGTGTGGACTATGAAAAGGGCAATGAATCAAGCCGATATATGTATAATATGGTAACATCAGGCCCGGTAGTTCGCTTTGGCTTCAATTTTTAATCTTCATTTATAATCAATTCAACTCGGGTCAGAGTCGTTTTTGCAATTTCTCCGATCTTCCTTCCATATCTTCATTTACACACTGAGCCTGAATAATTTTTATTGGATATTTTAGCTTTAAAATCTAAGGATTTAGAGTAGAATAGCTGGTCGTTTAACGGATAAATGGACTATGTGATCAGGTTATAGCCGGATTCTTGGTATATTTTGGCCATATAACGATTGTCTATAGATTGAGTTGATTCTTAAAACTAACTCTGAAGAAAATTGATGCTGACTTTTAAACGGACAATTTTAATTGCCATACTGATCTTAGGTGTTACATCTTGGAGAGCCTCTGCTCAACAAAAAGACACCATCTATCTCAATACAGGGCAAATATTAATTGGCATTATTAAAAAAATGGAACTGGGCTTGTTAAGCTTTAAGGATGATGATCTTCTGATGCTTAACATCAAAGTGAACAAACTCAAATGGATTTCTGCAGGACAACATTTTTTTAGGATTGAAACTGCGAATGGACAACTATATTATGGCAGAATCGTGCCCGATACAATTCCGGGTCGGGTCCTCATTCTTTCAGGGGTCAACACTTTTTCTGAAGAAATCATTTCAATAAATAAATTGTTTTCATTTCGTAAGAAATTTACAGACCGGCTTGAAGGGAATATTTCAGCAGGTTATTCGTTTACGCGTTCCAGTGATATCGGTCAGCTAAACGTGAGTACATCCGTAAAATACACCACTTCAAAAAATCAACTGGAATTTTCAGGTTCCACGATTGGTACATTTGATTCTTCGACCTATTCACGGGATCGGGAAGACGCAAAAATTCTGGACTACTATTATTTCTCCCGAACCTGGTTCACTGCACTACAGCTGAATTACCAAAGAAATCTTGAGCTTTCCATTGCGCGCAGGTATTCTGAAATGGCGGGTTTAGGTAATAAATTTCTTGTGAGTACCCATTTTCAGGCATTGGGCATAAGTGGTATATCGCTCAACCAGGAAAAAAGCATTGAAGGAACAGTGAGCCCGGTACTCGTGGAAATTCCATTTATTCTAAGATTGAATTATTTTAAATTCAAAAGTCCAAACATCCAGGTGGGAACAACGCAGTCGGTATACGTGAGTCTTTCTCAAAAAGGTCGTGTCCGTTACGATGGAAACACAACTTTTTATTGGGAAATCATTCGAAATTTTTCAATTAATCTTACTTTCTATAACAGCTTTGATAATCAACCCCCCGATCCGAACGCAAGTAAAAAAGATTATGGTATCGTATTTGGTTTGACTTATAAATTTAACCAATAATCAGCGCGCCTTTGCGGAACTCCGCGTCTTGGCGTGAAACCTCATGATTGAAATTGACTTAAATGACGACCCGCGGGTAGACCTTGCCGTTGAACGCACTCTTTTATCATGGGAGCGAACTCAACTTGCATGGATCAGGACCGTACTTGCACTTGTAGCAGGGGGAATTGGTTTGGATAAGGGATTGGAAGTTATTCATGAACAAAGACTGATTAAACAAACGGCGCTTGTACAAAGTGCGCAGGCAATTGGAATCTCTCTTTCAATTATTGCTTCAGTAACAATCATATTCAGCACAATATTTTTTGTTATTAGAGTTCGCACGCTCTCTAAAATGACTAAAATAAAAACAGTGTGGCTTTTCGGTACTGTTTTTATTTCTTTACTGATAATTATTTTGGCTGTTACTATCAGCTATGTCCTGATTACAACCTAGAATTCATTTAGCTTTCCAATATATTTTTTTGAATCTAAACTTTAGTCGCCCTAAATAAGGTCGCATAATTTGGGTTTGCAGGATCCACCCTTTTTAGAACCGCTGCTGGTTTTTTCGCTTTTTCCACCTCACCCTGCTTAATATACATAAGTGCGAGCGCATAATTGAGGTCCGCATCATCCGGACTCAAACCAATTCCTTTTTGCAAAATAAGTTCAGCTTTTTTTGCATTACCATTTTGTTCTAATAGCAAACCATAATTGTAATATACTCGTGGGTTTTCTGTTTTCAGCGTTACAGCTTTATCAAAATTTTTCATTGCTTCAGGAATATTTTTCATTTCTACCTGAAGTAAGGCGAGATTGTAAAAAACTCTTTCGTTTTGAGGATCTGTTTTTGCTGCGGTTTCCAGTACTTTTAAAGCAGACTGGTTATCGTTGCTTGCATTGTATGCTGATGCAAGATTGAACCTTGCATAATTCATCAGGCTGTCCTTTTCCAAACCCCTTACGTAGTACTTCTCTGCATTGAAATAATCTTTTTGCTTGAGATAATAATCAGCCAGCATCACATTTCCCACAGGGAAATCAAGTTGCGATTGCAGATAATTTTGTAGTTCATTTTTTGCAGATGCGAATGCAGATTGAAATGCTTCCGGAATTTGGGAAGAAGGAATTGTAATGAACAAATTTGCTGATGCTATTCGTACTGCTTTTACTTTATCACTTAGCAGTGGCCCAACACGATCTCTCCAATTCTCAAACGGGAATGATGCCAAACTTGTTACTGCTCTGTATCTGATTTGTGCATTTGCGTCTGTTAGATTATCCAGAATTATTTTCAAACTGTTTGGAGTCAAAATTGATCCGAGGTAGTGGATGGCAGCAGATTTTACGATAAAAGGAACCGCTGTGTCAGACAATAGTTTTGTAAGGTGAGCTTCGGAATTTGCATTCAGCTGGCTGCCAGGAATCAGGTCTTCTGCAAAATGATATTTTCTCGTTGGCCCAAACCATTTTACCACCGCGTCTGAAAGCCATTGATTCGTTTTATCCTTATGGCAGGAGGCGCAGGCATTGGGTGTTCCATATTTAGCTGATAGATCCGGGCGTGGAACACGGAATGTGTGATCCTGTCTCATATCCACTCCCATGTATATTTTGCCTGGCATATGACAACTCACACATTCTGATTGTACAAGGTTTTGTTGATGATGCGTGTGGTCAAATGAGTCATATTTTTTTTCATGACATTGGAGACAAAGTTGATTTCCTACATAAAGAATATTTCCCGAGTGAGGATTATGACAGCTATTGCAACGTACACCTCGTGTAAACATCTTGCTCTGTAAAAAAGAAGTGTAGATATAGTCTTCTTCCCTTGCCTGTCCATCAGCATAAAAAAATTCAGTTGTCGGAATTTCAGGGATATAATTATCCATGATTTCATTCGATGCTACAGGACTCTGAGATAGATCTGATTTGCGTGCGTGACAGGGAGCACAGGTATTGATTAATGCGAGATTGGTACTGTCTGAAATTTTCCTAAGAAACGATCCCGCTACATGTTTGCCTTTCTTATACTCATCAGACTGCACAAATTTCACATGTTTACTTGCAGGTCCATGACATGTTTCGCAACTTACATTGATGGTGTGATAGGTTGTATGAAAACTATCCTGTTCGGCAAAATAATTTTTTTGAAGATTGGTTGAATGACAGGATGCACACATGGTGTTCCAGTTTTGTCCACCTTTTGTCCAGTGTAACCAGTTTCCATGATAAATTTTTTGCCCTGGGTACTGATTGAACCATTTTTTTTGTTTTACGTCCCAACTTAAGCGCGGCACCTGCATTTTGCCATTGGGAAATGCAACGAGGTATTGTTGCAGCGGTTTATAACCAAAAGTGTAAAGCACTTCATAGTCCTGGTTAATTCCATCGGGACCTTCTGTATTAATAAAATATTTCCCGTCTTTCCTGAAAAAATTTGAAGTAACGCCGTTTGAAGTGTAAGTAACATCATTAAAGTCTCCCAATACAGTTGAGTCACTGGCAGGAAGCATAGCCATGTAGTGATCAGATTTTTTCCAATCGGCATATTGCTTTGCATGGCAGTTTACACAGGTTTTATCGCCCACATATTCCGCATTTACAGCAGTATTCTCTCCCGCACTCGAGTCGTTGGTGTGAGGCTTGCAACGTTCAAAGATTAAAATTATCCCCACTAACGTTAAAGCCAGACCGAACAAAACCAGGTAAGTCTTCTTTGCCAAGCTGAATCATTTTATGATTTTCCGAAAATATGCTCCATCAAAATGTTTCCGATGCATTCAAATAGATTCCGGTTGCATGTTGGCCAATGCCCAGATCGATACCGAGATTGGTTCTCGTAGACTTATCGACCATGATTCTGATTCCAGCACCGTAACCGGCTCTGATGTAGTCAAACAATTTTACATCGGAAGCTTTGTTGGTTGTAGTGGTTCCGTTTAAAAAAATTACACCACCCAAAATTCCTCCGCAGGGTGAGATAGGGAATCGATATTCTGATTCAAGGTAAATTAAACTTTCTCCACGGAATCGTCCTGCTGCGTATCCTCGTCCAGATCGTCCTCTTTGATCGTACCCAAGGGCCGGGAGATTCAGGTATGGAACTTCTCCTCCGGTTACGAAATTGCCAATGCCCCAAAAAGCTAAAACATGTCGGGGATTTGTTTTTGATAAACTGTGGAAACTTCTGTATTCAAGCCAGGTTACAGTGCTTGATTTTGTACTACCCATCCACTGCTGATTATATCTGAAATTGGCATTGAAAAAATAACCTTTGTAAGCATTTACCATATTATCCCGACTGTCGTAAACGAGATTTGCGCTCAATCCCGCGCTGGAATATTTTTTAGGATTAAATCCGTTTGTTATACTGTATCCGTAATGACTCGTGTAATAATTATTTGCAGTATCCAACCTTTCATCTTTGATTTCGTAATAGCGATCCAGGTGAACACCAATGCCTGCAAAAAGATTGTCTGCTACTTCATAAGAAGCAGTCTGGTGAAACTTTATATAATTAAATCGTAAAGGTTGTGTAAGTGAATCATCGCTGGTTTCCCATCCATTCAATCCGAAAATATTATTGGCGATAGCGCCTTCGGGAGCATTGGTGCCCAAACCATAAGTATTCTCTGAAAAGAAATACAACCTCCAGTCACCCGAAAGAAAAAGTTTATTTTTCAGGGCATAAATATTATTCTTTGCAAATAGCAGCGTTTGTCCCTTGGTAGTGTACAAAACGTTTGCTGAAACAGCAGACAGTCTTTCATTTGTTGGTGTTTTGGAGTACCAGGTATACTGACCTGCGGCACCAAAAGCAAACCCCGTGGAGGGATTGGAACTAATAACGGGGAATAGTATCAGGCTGGAATTTTTGCGAGGCTTATTTTTGTTTTTATTCTTCTTAAGTAAATCAGTGATGTCTTTTTGTACGCAATTAGCTGCCTGTGAACTTGAATCCTGTTGGGCATATAATAGTTGTACGCACATCACGAGCATCATAACAATCAATATTCTCTTAAGCAAAAAAGTTCCGGTCATTCTTAAATTTAGCATAATTGCTCTTTATTAAATTAAAATGTTTCGCCAATATTCAGATACAGGCCGTTATAGGTTTTGCTGAATCCATAATCGAGTGTAATATTTGTGCCTGAATATTTGTTGAGTTTAAATCTTAAACCAAAACCACCAGCAGGATGCCAGTAAGTGAATGTGGATGTTCGATATTCCGTTACAGAATGCAGATTTGCAAATAATACAAAGCCCAGCAAACCATCTCTCGTTATATCCCTCCTGTATTCTGATTCAAAATATAGAAGCGCATTGCTTCGGTACCTGTTTTGCAGATATCCTCTACCGGACCTTCCGTAAGTGTCCCAACCAATACTGGGGAGATCCAGATAAGGAGCCCTGCCATACATAACGCTCCACAAATAAGTCCAAAAAGCCAGTTTATCCTGACGCTTGCGACTGAATGAAAAATATTTTCTAACGTCAACGTATAATTGATTCCAGTTTTTATCGCTTCCAAAAACAGTTTGGTTAAACCTGGTCTCAAGTGAAAAATACCATCCTCCCTGCGGGTTAAGGGCATTTTTACGGGAATCATAAAGCAAATTCACCACAAAGCCAGATGAAGTACTGTTTTTGCCGATACTGTCTTCATATATGGTATTGCCATGATTTGCGCCTGAGTCCAATTCGATTGAAAAATGGTGATCAAATTCAAATCCTCCACCAAAGAGTAAACGTCGGCCGATTCTTCTGAGAATATTTCCGTGCAGCCTTAAATAATCATAATTAATCAATGATTTATTTTCTTCCGGAGTATTTCCGCCAAGGCCCCATGAATATTGGGGATAGATCATATATCGCATATCCGTTACCATGTTCCAGTTATTATTTTTGAACCAGATATTTGACCTGAGCGGAAAGACGAATCTGCCCCCGAAATTGGTATAGGGTGTGAACGTAATATTTGACAATGCTGTCGTTGATGGAGGGCCCAGGTAAAAAGCCATGTTGGTAGAAGTTGCAAATGCAGCACCGCCTCCAGGAACCGCTGCGGGTGCAGGCAGGATTGAAAAATGGAATTTTTTATTGGATCGCACTGAATCATACTTTTGTTTATCCTTTATTCCAAACCAGGATTTCGCGACGTCAATGATATCTTTCTGTCTGGTGGCGGAATCTATTTGTGATAATGTTGAATCCTGCGCCTGCATATATTGATTGAAAATCATCAGGAACAAAAAAAACAATATGATTTTATGGACAATACACGAATTCAACAGGACAATGAATAAAATTAATTTGTGAATTAACCATTAGCGCCCGGTGAAAAAAACTGCTCAATTTTACGGGACTTTAAAATAAGACATCGAGTCTACGTAATATAACAAGATTCAGGATCAGCATTTCTAATATGAAACATATTAATGCGCAGAAAAATCCTTTGATGAAATTCCAAATATTGATCTTATCATTGAAAAGTCCTGCAAATGCCCATGCGATGTAAATCATCCAGGCCGATAAAAAAAAGATTGTGATACCTGAACGCACAACCTGGAGATGAACAAAGGAAAGCAGTGCAAATAAAATCAGCATAAAAAGATCTATTTGTCCGCGTAAATAAGAATTAGCGATCATGAGTTCAGAAAAATTGAACTCATGTTTATAATAGAAAATCCTTGAAACGAATGCAGCGACAGGAATCCCAAGAAGCAGTCTCCATGAAAAATGTTTAAGGGAATATTTCCATGCAGCAGCATCAACTTCACCTGGCTGTACAATGCCAATTTCTACCAGCAGACTTCCCCAATGAATTTTTGAAATGAGGAATGCCGTAAATGCACTTAGTACCAGTATGTAGGTAAATGGATTGAAATAGCTTTTTCGTTTACCATGTAAATAATTCTTTATTGTAGTTCCAGGCCTCAGTAGCAATTCTTTCATGGTAAAAAAAATACCATGATCCAGGTGAAGGAAACCATGCATGAATTCGTGAAACAGTTCTTTTCCCGAAAATCGTGGAGTGTGTGCAGATTGACCACAATTCGGGCAAAACTTATCAGCTACAGGATGATTACAATTTTTGCAAGTTTCCATGTTGATGTTCTTAGGTGGGTAGCTTCTTGTTTCAGGTTAGCGGTTTATAGTTTATAGTTAAATAAACCATTCGGATTCAAAAAAAACCCTAACGAGCCATCCCGTTAAGGTTTAAGATCAAATGGTGATGAAAGATTAAAGTCTATTTCTTTGGTGCTCCGGGAGGAAAGCTCGCAAGAATCTTGGTAACGGCATCCTTAATTCTTGCTTCTCTTTTTTCATTGTCCTTTTTATCATCCAGTCTTCCTTCTCCAACACCCTGCCAAACCAGTTGATGTGTTTTTGCATCTACAATGTCAACCATCAGAGTTCCTTCTTTATACTCATCCACATTGTACGTGGTAGTACCGTATGCTCCACCGTAACCGGGTCCCCAGGCATAAGGGCGATAAAATCCACCATAACCGTAATAATTTGTATTGGCAGATACATCTCTTTTGTGCTTGACAATTGTTACGGCATTTACGAGTACATCAGCAGTAGTTGAATCTTTTTCTGTCAACCCTTTTTTCAGCAACTCATCCCTTATGGCAGTTGCTATTCTTCTTTGATTGAGATCGCTCACATAACCCGCATGGTCTATAAACCTGTAAAGATTGAATGATTTGTATTGATTAAAATTTGCTGTCTTGTCGTAGTCAGAAGTAATCTTTACCGAAGGCTCGCAGGCGGCCAGAAAAAGGCAGAATAACGCCAGGGGAATTAGTCTTTTCATTATGAAGCAGTTTTGTTTGATAATGTTATTCTAAATATAATGCAAAATACCCTACTTGCTTTAGCTATCAACATTTCATATGCATTTCACAGTTAAATGAAGGGTAGAGTACTTATTATTTAGTGTTTAGTACTATGACCAAGGCATTTTCACACAATGAATAAGAGTACCAAGTACCTAGTACCTAGACAGGATGGTGGTTGCTGAAGACAGAAACCACGGCAGCAAAGTAGTCGCCGCGCGACTGTCTCCAGGAGCGCATTGTAGATTGCCAATTGACAGCACGAAAAGACGCCACAAGTGCCAAGTACCTAGTACCTAGACAGGTACCCAAATCCCATTTCCCTGGCTTTAAATTTTTAACCTCTACCCCCTTACCCTTTAACCAGAACATTAAACCCTGAACTTTTAACAAACCTTCAACCTTCCTGCCTGCCGGCCTTGCTTCGCTTAAGCTTCGCGAAGGCGAGCAGGCAGGCAACCTTCAACATAAAAGGGCAACCGTTTAAGGTTGCCCGGGTCGTGTACCTAATCGGACTTAGGGGGTTGGGTCTTTCTTATGTAAGATCAAATTATTTTATGATAATAATTTTCTTAATGATTTGGTCTCCGCCATCACTCACTACAGCGATGTAAGATCCCGTTGCAATATGAGATACGGTTGACAGCCCGACTGACTGGCGGATGCTTAGAGGCCCTAAATTTTTAGTAAATAAATTTCTTCCGCTCATATCGAAAATTTCCAGCTTCGCGTGTGAAAGCGATTTGCCCGGTTCAATGGTAATATTGCCATTATCCACAATGGTGGGGTAAAGTCTCGCAACACCTGTATTTTTTACACTCAGATTCATTACGGTTGAATAATTAGTAGAACCATCGATATCCACCATCATAAGCCTGTAGTAGACTTTATCGCTCTGGATATATCTGTCCTGGTAAGAATAATTCTGTTCATTAAAATTATTTCCTGCGGTTGCTTTAATAGTTTGCAAATCTTCAAACTGCATTCCATTATAACTTCGTTGAATTATAAAATGGTCAAAATTCACAGCATTGGTGCATTTCCACTGCAGTTGTGCGTTGCCGTTAACTACATCTGCTGACCAACTGACTAATTTTATGGGGAGGAGATTTGCGGACATAGCAAAGCTCAATCTGTTTCCGCCGCCATTTTCATAATATTCGAGTACCATATTATAAGTTCCATTCAAAGCAACGGTATAAGAAGTTACACCATATGACTGGTCGTTCCATTTATTGATAACCCAGGTTGAGCCTCCATTCAAACTAAAACGATAGCCATCATCACCGCCCACAGTGAACACATAAGTTCCTGCAGCAAGGGTTTTTGTCATCCTGTATCGTGCACTGAATTGTTCAGTCTGTACAGAGCAATTACTCGTTGAATATGTTACGTTGTCTCCACCAAAACTTTCGTCAAAATTTGGGTTTGCAGCAGTTCCTTTTGTCACATAACCCTTGTAAAAATCAAAGTTCATGCCCTGGTACAAGTAACCACTCCATACTCCATTTCCATATGAATTTGGATCTCCATTTCCGATGCAGGCCAAACTAACATCGAAGGTTACACGATTATCAATGAAGTTTTCATAATATTCCAATACCAAATTGGTGGAACCATTCAGGTGTACCAAATAAGT
>PSRI01000009.1 GCA_003175935.1 Bacteroidota bacterium | reverse complement strand
TGCCATCTATCATTACATTAACACCAGCTTTGCCTTTGAGACTTATTGTACCGTCGCTGTTGATGATAATTCCCGGAGATTTTTCCAAAACTTCCATTGCTGTGGCGCCGGCATTTGTTGGAGACGCTTCAACATTCACTACCATTTTATCGATTTTTTGTTCGATAAAAGGTTTTTTGGCAGTTACGACCACTTCACTCAGGCCTTTTGAGGCAGGTTCGAGTGAAATAGGATCAACAATTATGTCTTTACCATTTACTGTAACAGGTTTGCTGATCCAATTTTGGAAACCTACAGTAGAAACTTTTAACAGATAGGTTCCGTTCTTAATATTTACAAATTCAAATGCTCCCTTTGTATCTGTTGTTGCAACTTTCACGAGAACTGAATCCACACTATGCAAAAGTGAAATGGTACCCCTGTCAATAGGTTTATTGCTATTGTCGTTTAAGGTTCCCTTAATGGAAGAATTCGTTTGTGCGAATGTTGACAAGGAGAAGAATAATGCGATAATTCCAGGCAGAATATGCTCCAGTCTTTTGGTCGTCGTCATAATCGATAGTTTTTTGGTAAGTTCTTTTCTCTTAGAGTCCGCTTAAAATTATAAGCAATCAAAAACCTTCTACATTATAAACAGGAGGAAAGATTGATTTAACGGATAGCAGGTGATGAATATGGACAGAGGTATGAACGGTTAAAAAATGATTTGTAAAGAGTGGATTGTTAAACGCATGATAAGATCATTGGAGTGATCTGGATAAGTTTTTCAATCAGGCCTGAGCTGTCTTGATTTTTTTTGATTTACTCTTTGCCCAAAAGAAAAGTGCGATTCCGGAAATTGCCAGGATTACTGAAATAATTTCCGCCTGTGTGGGATGAAATCCGAAAATATTATACCTGGTATTGACCCTGATTTTTTCAATGAAAAATCTTTCAACACCATTCATAACAAGGTAGATTCCGAAAATTTGTCCTGGTATCGTAACTCTTTTCCGCAATAGCATTAAGACCACGAAAAGTACCAGGCAAACTACAGTCTCATAAAAAGGAGTTGGAAAAACCGGCGATGCCAGTACGGCACAGTGATCACCTTCACAATCTTTCAATCTAATCCCCTGATCGTTTACGTTATGAGGATAAGTATAAGCTACAGTCCATGCAGGTAAAAATGAGGGCGAATTAACTGAATAGTGTTTTGTTGTGTCTTCGCCTTCATTTGGATCCATGCTCATTAAAGGCCTGGTATTCGATTGACTTTTGAGAACGGCTTTTCCATCTTCACCTGTTACATAAGCATGATTTCTCACTCCCCAGTCTCCATCACCACTAACCTGGCAACCGATTCTACCTACTGCATAAGCGATCATCAGTGCTGGGGCAAATGAATCAAACAAATGCCTGATTCCAATATTTTTTCTCTTTGAATAAATGATAATCGCAATTCCCGCACATATTAACCCACCATAAAAAGTAAGTCCGCTTGGAGAAAGTAAATTGCCAATCGGATCTTTAATGAAGCGATCCCAATTTTCGAGATTGTCAAAAAGTTTTGCTCCCAGAAATCCAAATATCACTGCGAGGATGGCCATATTTCCAACTCGCTCATGCGGCCACACCCTGATTTTTCTTTCTTCTGGTTTGTCAAGCTTTTGCTTATTCTTTTCTCTGAATTTCAAAATTCCAAACAGCACACCCATGCCTATACCACCCAGCCAGTTTCCTCTCGAAGAAAAAATAAATTCCTGCGGGGAGATATCACTTTGATTTTGGAAGATGCCAAACAATTTATACCCGACAATGAATCCAAAGATTGCATTCAGGAGCAGCTCCAACATGGAAGCAGGTTTCCCAACAAGGATGGTTTCCTCCTTAGGAAATACCAACCCTGCCCTTTCTTTTCTTTTAAATTCATTTGTGAGAACTACCGCCGCAAGAATAAATGATATCGCTACAAAAAATCCAAATGAGTTAACGAATTTAGTCCAGGCCCAGGGTTCAAATCCAAAAACTTCTTTGAGAAAATAATAAAGATTGGGGTACATGCTTTGTTAAGGAATAAGGCACAATGATACTCTAAAATGCCGATTGTTGAAAATATTCCGCCCTTTTACTAAGTTGGCTAAGACAAAATTTAAGGCGCATTAAATAAAAATAATCCCGCCGTTGGCGGGATGTATGGAATGTTCTTCGAATTGCTTAATTGCAATACTGATCAAATGCCGCAATTAAATTATGCGCGATCATTTGAGCCGATCTGCCTTCGATCTGATGCCTTTCAATAAAATGAACAAGTTCCCCATCCTTGAATAAGGCAATTGAAGGAGATGAGGGAGGATAAGGCAATAAACGCTCTCTCAATTTTCGAACAGCATCAACATCAAACCCTGCAAAACTTGTAGTAAGGTGATCTGGCTTTTTAGCTGCATTGGCTACGGCCATCAAAACACCTGGTCTTGCGGAGCCGGCTGAACAGCCGCACACCGAATTAATCATCACCAGCGTGGTTCCTTTTTGAGAAAGATTAGCATCTACTGCTTCCGGAGTGAGTAATTCACTAAATCCATAGTCTGTCAACTCCTCTTTCATTGGTATTACTATTTCTGCGGGATACATCGATTTTAAATTTTGATTTATTGAAGGTGCAAAATTAAGGCAAACACATCATTATTTGAAGGTTCTGAATTTATGGCAGATGATTTTCAATGGTTTAGACAATTTGTCGCCTTTGAATGGACATAGCGGTCAATTTGTTAGCAAAATGGCCGCTGGTACATCCTTTGAACAATTGCCTGTACAAATCAAAATTGTAGAAACATAAAATATTAAAACTATGACACTGGTAAAAGTAAATGGAGCTCCGTTCGCAAAGCAATTCAATTCCATTTTTGACGACTGGTTTTCTGAATTTCCTGCATTGACAGGGAAAGATTCAAATGCTGGATTCTCAAATGTTCCTGTGAACATTTATGAAAACAAAGATGGTTACACTCTTGAATTGAGTGCACCCGGGTTGAATAAAGATGATATCAAATTGAATGTAGAAAATGGTTTGCTTACGATTAGCTACGAAAAGAAAGAAGAAACGAAATCAGAAGAAAATAAGACTGTAAGAAAGGAATTTAGCTACCGCAGTTTCAAACGCAGTTTTAATTTGGATGACAAGATTAATGTAGAAGACATTTCTGGTAAATATGAAAATGGTGTGTTGAAACTTCAACTTCCAAAAAGACCAGAAGCAAAAATCAGCAGCAAGCAAATTTCAATTCAGTAATAATTTCAATTTCATACAGAGCCCTGAATTCAATTAGGGCATACAGTTGGTTTTGGTTAGGCCTCCCCGTTCCCGGGGAGGTTTTTTAATTGTGTTTTTAACACATATCACTTCAAAATTGAGGGGGTAACTTGGTAATTATATCGTAACTTTGCCCGGAATTTATTAACCCATAAAATGATCAGCAAATTGATTTACAAAAAGTTTGCTCTCATAGTTATTATTGTTGGAATTTCTCAAGTTGTACGAAGCCAGGTGACCGATACTCTGAAAACCGCAGATACATCAGCTATCGTACGTGTATTAATCAATCCTGAAGATACTGTCCTTCGAATCAGAAATCTCAACCCCTATTTTACACTTCACGTGGATTCGATGCTGGAATATCAGCTGGAGATCAATAAGGATCAAACCAGGTATTACTGGTATTTGAAAA
Source organism: Bacteroidota bacterium (assembly GCA_003175935.1). Taxonomy (GTDB): domain Bacteria; phylum Bacteroidota; class Bacteroidia; order Chitinophagales; family Chitinophagaceae; genus PSRI01. The sequence goes on along the minus strand of PSRI01000009.1, from coordinate 16,775 downwards.
ATTCCCCGGTGGGCTTACGCGTAAATAAGAGTACAGGTTTACTCAGTTTTAAGGCTGAAAAATCATATTTCCTCTCCGGAAGATTAAAATATGATTATGAATACCGTGTGAATGTGGGCGTTCAAAATCTTGATAATCCAAAAGAAAAAATTGACACATCCTTCACCATTTTATTTTTCAATACAGAAATTATCTCATCCCGTGTAAAACCTACGGTGAACAGTGTGCTCAATGTAGATGAAGGAGATACCGTTAATTTCAAAGTGCAGTGCGACGATGGAAATTTCCCGATTGAAAATATTACCTATACTACGAATTATCCCATAAAGACAATTGGGAACGTGGCACATTGTGGCGACGATTTTGTTTGGACTCCTCCCTATGATTTCATCAAAGACAATGACACGGCAAAACAAAAAGTGCTTTTATTGAACTTTATCGGAACAAATAAATTCAATACAAAAGATACTGCGGTTGTAAGGATCATTGTAAAAGAGAGTATCAACTATCCCCAAAGAATACTGGAATACCATGTTCTTCGAAGTGAAGTAGAAAAATACGTCATCCAACTAAAGGGAACTTTTATGGTGTTGGATAAAAAAGTGAGGAACACGCAGGGCACGAGAACTACTTTCGATATGACTTCGGCGTCTACAGCTTTGGGTGGAACTGTATTTTCTTCTTTGCCTACCGAAAGTCAGAGGACTGCAGGAAAAATATTGCCAAGTGTGGGTGTTGCTATGGTTCCTGTAAAAGAATCCGTTGCGCCTACTAAAACTTACGAACAAAACTCCGCCTCCCTTGTACGCAGTAATATCAAGAGACTTGAGTATATTTTACAGGACAATGTCCTTGCTGGAGATAAAGATCCGGCTATCCTGGATAAATCAAAGAAATTGCGAGATGAGTTGAAGCAGGTACAAATTCAGCTAATTGATGTTCCTATTGTTGTAATGGAAGGTACTCCTGAGGAACTTGACAAATACTTCAACAGTCCCAAAGTGAACAAGAAGTATAAGATGAAAAATAAATAGAAATTAGTTGCAACCTGATTTTCTTCTGGTGTCGATCAGGTACTGAATTTTCCATCCGTTTTTCATTCTCACTAATTGAAATGCATCTACGCCACAATGCGAAAAAGTTCCGTTGTAGTAGAATTTATATGGTGCCCATACCATTGCGAGCGCCCCATCGATCTTAATAGTTCCAAATTCAATTCTTTCGTCGAGCGATCCTTTAGTTTGCTTGGAAACTATGTCTGCAAAATCCGCCACTGTTTCATTTTTGATTACTGATGCTCCGGTATTATCTGTTCCAATAGTTTGAAGAATGGCACTGTCAGCAAAAGTGCTTTTCAGCAAAGCTCCGTCGGAATTTTTCATCGCTTCAAACAGTTTATTCACTGTTGTTTTCACAGAATCTTCTGCAGTTTGGGCATTTAAAAATTGCAATGATAAAAACATGCCGGCAGCGAGTAAAATGATTTTTCTCATAAAAAGCAATTTATGAATTGAGGAAATGATTTGCGAGTGCAAATATTATTTGATATAGCCCAGGATTTTCAGCATGCTTTGGGCTGACTGTTGTTTCGCATAAAGCCAGTCAACCAGTTTTCCATTTTTATCATATTCTACTATCACATGCTTCGGTGATGGAATCAGGCAGTGTTTAATTCCGCCATAACCGCTGATTTGATCCTGGTAAGCGCCTGTATGGAAAAACCCAAGGTAAAGAGGTTCTCCATTTGTGATTTTCGGAAGAAACACTTCATTGATATGCTCTTCAGAATCGTAGTAATCATGACTGTCACAGGTGATTCCTCCCAGCACCACACGTTGGTATTCTTCGTCCCATTTATTTATTGGAAGCATAAGGAATCGTTCTCCAATACCCCAGGTGTCCGGTAAAGTAGTGATGAAAGACGAATCAATCATGTACCAGGTTTCCCTGTCGTTTTGCATTTTTTGTCCAATTACCGAATATATATGTGCCATGCTCTCTCCTACAGTGTAGCTGCCGAATTCGGTGTAAATATTTGGCATCTGCACTTTTGCTTTTTTACATGCACTTTTTATATTTCTCACGATTTCGTTAATCATGAACTGGTAATCGTATTCGAAACCGAGGGAATGTTTAATTGGGAAGCCACCACCGATATTAATTGAATCAAGTTCGGGACAGATTTTTTTGAGCTGGCAATAGAGGTTAATGATTTTATTCAATTCGCTCCAGTAGTAAATATCATCTTTGATTCCTTTATTGAGAAAGATGTGGAGCATTTTTAATTGAAATTTCTCTTCATTTCCTTCAATTTTATCTACATAAAATTCCAGGATATCGCGTGCGCGAATTCCTAAACGTGAAGTATAAAACGGAAATGTAGGTTCTTCTTCTGCAGCCACCCTTATTCCAAGTTTAAATGGAACTTTTACGGACCTTCTGTAAGCGTCCAATTCCTCCTTGTTATCAAGGATCGGAATTACGTTCTTAAATCCGGTGTTAAGGAGTCGGGCTATTCTGCTGGTATATCCTTTTTGTTTAAAACCGTTACAGAGGATGTTTATGTCTTTGGTGATCTTTCTTTTTTCGTAAAGTTTATTGATGATTTCAATATCGTATGCATATGAAGTTTCGAGGTGAATCTCATGCTTCAAAGCTTCCTCTATTACGAATGAGAAATGCGAACTTTTTGTACAGTAACAATAGAAGTATTTCCCCTCATAACGATGTTTTTTCATTGCTTCTTTAAACATCTTCTTGGCCTTATCTATCTGCATTCCTATTTTGGGCAGGTAGGTAAGTTTCATTGGAGTTCCATACTTGTCTATAAGCGATTTTAAGTCCAGACCATTAAAACGCAGATATCCATCTTCAACATCGAAACCTTCCTGGGGAAAATAGAAGGTTTGCTTCACCAGGTCGGTGTATGTTTTGTTCATTTACGGTTGCCTATTGAATGGGTGAGCAAAGGAATTTGATTGTTCTAAACAGCAGGATTTCCTGCGCCAAATAAACAGATGCAAAAGTAATTTTTTGTAACAATCTACAAATAAAAACCGGCTGTGATTTTTCACAACCGGTTTAGTCGGATCCTCCTGGATTTTGAGGTGCCAGTCGGATTAATTTATTTTACAGAAGCCACCAGTTTCTTGAAACTTTCTGGTTCGTTCATGGCGAGGTCAGCCAAAACTTTACGATCCAGGCCGATTCCTTTCTGGTTCAGCTTGTGTATGAATTCTGAGTAATTTAAACCTTCTTCTCTCACTGCTGCGTTGATACGAGCGATCCAAAGAGCGCGGTATTCTCTCTTTTTTCCTTTACGTCCGACATAACTATAAGTCAGACCTTTTTCCATTACGTTTTTCGCAACCGTATAAACATTTTTACGCTTGCCATAATAGCCTTTAGCGGCTTTTAAGATTTTTTTTCTCCGAGCTCTTGAGGCTACGGCATTTACTGAACGTGGCATATCTTAATTAGTTTGAATTTGGAATTTGATTCGAATTGATTGTCGGGGTTATTTAAGACGCAACAACCTTTTTACAAAATCCTGGTTTGCTGAGTGCACTTGTCCCGCCTTATTCATGGCGCGTTTTCTCTTTTTTGACTTTTTGGTGAGCAAGTGACGGCGAAACGCTTTCTGATGCGTGATTTTGCCAGTTCCGGTTACTTTGAACCTTTTTTTAGCGCTCGAATTGGTTTTTACCTTTGGCATTTCTAAAAATTCTTATTGTTACACCCTGCTGGCGCCCCGCTCAGGCGGGAACTTGTGGGGCCATTTGGGCAATTCGACCAGCTTTTAAACTGAGTCGCCCAGTATTAGGGGTCGCAAAGGTACATAAATCCCTTTAAAAAGCGGCAATTTATACTGAAAAACTTGCATATTTTTCTCCTCGCTTAAATGAAGCACGACTTTCAACTACCTAAGCTCCGAGTTTTCATTCAGCTTTAGCTTTTATTCTTTTGGCTCTACTTTAACAATTCATAAAATTCAGGATTTGGAGAATTACGAAACTTCCGTAGATTTACGAAAAATTCGTAAAGATGGAAAAACTTAATCACCAGGAAGAACAGGCGATGCTCGCCATTTGGGAAACCGGTGAAGGAAATGTAAAAGCATTTCTGGAAAATATGCAGAAACCCAGGGTTCCCTATACTACCCTGGCTTCCACAGTAAAAAATTTGGAAAAGAAAGGATACCTCACGAGTCGTCTTGTAGGCAACACTTATTTGTATAAACCCGCTATCAGCCCTGAAGAATATAAAGAACACTTTCTATCCACAACCATCAAAAGTTATTTCAACAATTCTTATAAAAGTATGGTCAACTTTTTCGTGGAGCAGAAAAAAATTAGCGCCAAAGAATTGAAAGAGATCTTGCAAATGATCGAAAAAAAGAATCCCAAGTAAATCCATTGCAAGTTTCAATGACTTATTTAAAAATAAAATGAATGCATATGCCAGTCTGGGTTTTATACTTCCTGAAACTAAATGTAGCAATCACATTCATATTTCTCTTTTATCAATTTGTATTGCGCCGACTAACCTTCTACCATTGCAACCGATGGTTTTTGCTGGGGTATTCTCTGCTATGTCTGTTTCTTCCGTTTGCTGATATCGGAATTTGGGTAGAAACTAAAAGCGATACGAATTTTACCATACTCAATACCATCCCCAGTATTAGCAACCTGGTTTCATCTCCAGATCGTTTAACCCATCCCTCGGGCACAACTGTAGACTCGTGGATTTTAAGTGCAGGTCTTATTTTATTGGGATCAACATTTATGATGTTCAGATTCTTATTCAGATATTATTCTTTCCGCAAAATCAAAAGAAACGCAAAGCTTCTAAGCGAATGGCCCGCAAAACTTTACCAGGTAGATGATGATGTAGTTCCCTTCAGTTTTGGAAATGGAATTTTTATTAACCAAAATCTTCATGCGGCAGAAGAAATTCCTGAAATTATAAGACATGAATTTGTACATGTTGAGCAGAAACATACGTTGGATGTTTTGTTCTCCGAATTCCTTTGCATGCTCATTTGGTATAATCCATTTGTATGGCTGCTTCGCCTGTCCATAAGACAGAACCTGGAATATATCGCTGATAATTCTGTGCTTGAAAAAGGTGCGGATAAAAAGAATTATCAATACCTCCTTTTAAAAGTTATGAGTGATCAACCCGTCTCCATAACTAATCCCTTTAATTTTTCATCCCTTAAAAACAGAATCATTATGATGAACAAGATTAAGACTGCGCGTGTGCATCTTGTGAAGTTTCTTTTTGCACTTCCGTTGCTTGCTTTCTTATTATTAGCTTTCAGAAACCAGGATAGGATGTTGCAAGTGACGCCCCTCTCGTCAGTAAATGACACAGTTCCCAAGTATGCTGTGAAACCAAAAGACGTGACTCCAAAGAAAGCAGACTTAGTTCTGAAGGAGGTTCCAGCAGGAAGCCCGTACACAATGAATTTCGATGGAAACAATATGTCAGTTAAATTAAAAAATGGAAAAACAGAAGTATATGACATGAAGAAACCTTCAGACAGGGACAAATTCAAAAACAAATACGGCTTTCTCCCGGAATCAGGTGAGCCAGTTGAAGTTATTCGCTATGATGTAAGTAGTACAAATGAAGATCCCAAAGCGGTGAAAGTAATTGGATATAGTATTGCAAAGCCTGCAACAGTTGTAAGCGATAATGGTAATTCGAGCGTAGTTGAAGTTGCAACTAATTCCAGTTCGCCTGCTGTTGTTGCATCCGGGTCCGGAGCAAGTGTAAATGAATCTTCAAGCAATCAGATTGCTTTATCCTATAGTCCTGCAAAAGAAGTTTCGATTGCTTCTCCTGAAGTTGGAGCTGCTGATAATATACAGACTACGGGAGAGGTTGTTCTTGACCTGCCTAAGAAAATGTCGAGAATAGATCTTGACAAAAAAATTGCTGAACTAAAAGCAAAAGGATTTTCTTTTAAATTAAATAATGCAGAATTCAAGGATGGTATAATTACTTCAATCGATGCTCAAATCAGTTATAAGGATGAAGTAAAAGATTTCAAAGCGCATGATTTTGCAGAATTGATTATTACCTCGCAGAAAACTGATAATGCTGCTGTATTTAGATTTTATGTAGTGAAAGGCAGTTTGACCATGAACTAGCAAGTTTTTTTGAATTCGTAAATATGCCAGGGGCGGAATGAATCAACATTCCGCCTTTTTTATTTCGTGGTATTTTCAGTCGATATACTACTCATAAAATTTTCTTGATCTTAGGTGCAGGATGAAAATTCAAAGGTCATGATAAGTTAAGGGCAATAAGAAATCATTCAGGCATTTGATTTCCACAAACGGTTTGGACACATTTTGAATTCATCCTACTTTAATTTTTCTTCTATGCGCATGATTTGTTTCGGTGTAAAAACAAGAATAAAATTCGTATTCCGGCTGGCCTTAATTCAGATGGTCACACAAAATTGTATTGCCCAAAATTCCATCGAATCTCAAGACTCTGTAGTATTCAAATTGATAGAATTATATCACCATTCCTCTGGTGAATATGCGGAAATATATAATGGAAGCGAGTACATCAATTATGCAAGTACAATACACGAAGGTCACCCCTATTTTGCTTCAGACACAATAACCAATGGTTCTGTTTTCTACAATAACTTCTGGTTCCAAAATATCCCATTCTATTATGATATCGTAAATGATGAGCTCGCGGTCCTTTCTTTAAATAAAGGGTTTTTCGTTCGACTTAAATCCAATAAAGTCCGGGAATTCATCATAAACAACCATCACTTTATACGCATTGAAAAAAATCCGCAGGACCCTAATGCTCCTGCAACGGGCTTTTATGACTTGTTGTATAAAGGCAGGGTTAGTGTTTTAGTGAAGAGAGAAAAATTGATTGAAGAATATATTCCTGAAAAAGAAATTCAGCGAAGAATCAGACCACGAAATTTTTATTACCTGAAAAAAGACAACCGGTACTATAGTGTCAATAAACAGAAATCTGTACTTAATGTATTCAAAGACAAGAAAAGTGAATTGCGTCAATTTATAAAGTCAAACAAAAAAACATTCAGGAACAATTATGATTATGCGTTAGGCCAGATAGCAGCGCATTATGATCAAATCACACAATAGGTATGACATCCTGGTCCAAATTATTATTTACGGTTTCAATCCTGATCTTTCTGCACATGGTTGTTGTAGGCCAGGATAGTCGGGAACCTTTATTTACGGGCAATTACCAGGATGTTAAATTGGAAAAACTCGTTGTGGAACTTGAATCAGGTTCTGCATATCATTTTTATTTTGATTCTACCGATATGGATAGTTTGAAAATTACAATCAACTTTCAACATCTCTCTATAGCCAAAATTCTTGACCTCGTGTTTGAAAAAACTGATTTTAAATATTCTATTGATGCCAATAATATTTTCATCACAAAAGGAAAGGAAATCAAAACCATATTGCCTCCGGATTATTTTGTTTTCGGGAGAAAAGCAGACACTAAAAATGAAATTGCAGTAAATCGAACTGTATCAGCCAGCAAAGGAGTTCAGGAAGCCAGTTTGGAGAATAAGCTATATAATATTGGCATAAAAACAAATCAATCGCCCAAAGGCAATGCAAATATTGCCGGATACATTAAAGACGTTGTGACTGGTGAACCTGTTGCAGGTGCAGCGATATTTATTGAGAAGCCCCGGACAACCGTGCAAACTGATCAGTTTGGATATTATTCCATTTCCGTTCCTATTGGAAGGCAAACTCTTTTTATTCAAAGTATGGGTAAAAGAGATACCAGGAGGCAGGTGATGGTTTATTCGGATGGCAAATTAAATATCGATGTGCAGGACCAGGTTATTTCATTGAAGGAAGTCGTGATCTCATCCAAAAAAGCCGCAAATATTAATAGCGTCCAAATGGGCGTAGAAAAACTTAGCATCAAAACCATAAAGCAGGTACCTACAGTTTTTGGTGAAGCCGATGTTTTGCGGGTTGTACTTACATTACCCGGTGTGAAATCGGTTGGTGAATCAAGTACTGGATTCAATGTAAGAGGTGGTGCAGCAGATCAGAACCTGATCCTATTCAATGATGCTACGATTTATAATCCTTCACATTTCTTTGGTTTCTTCTCAGCATTTAATCCTGAAGTGGTGAAAAGCGTTGAGTTATATAAAAGCAGTGTTCCTGCACAATATGGTGGAAGACTTGCTTCAGTTCTTGAGATCAATAGCCGTGAAGGAAACAAGAAGAAATTTTCTGCAACTGCGGGAATTGGATTACTTACCAGCAGGCTTACCATAGAGGGGCCAATAGTAAACGATAAGACATCTTTTATAATAGGAGCCCGAACCACTTATGCTAACTGGATGCTTCAGTTTTTGCCCGAGCAATACAGAAAAAGCAAGGCATCCTTTTATGATGTTAATCTCATTCTCAACCATCAAATCAATAAAAACAATTCGCTTTATCTCACAGGATATTTGAGTAAGGACCATTTTAATTTGAATAGTGATACAACATACAGCTATGGAAATAATAATCTGTCACTAAAATGGAAACATGTTTATAACAATAAGCTTTACCATGCGCTTACTCTGGGGTACGACAAGTATCAATACGATTTAAGCAGCACTTTTAATCCTGTGAATTCATTCAGGTTGACATTTGACGTAAGTCAGGTTAGCACAAAACTTCATTACAATTATTTCCTTAATTCAAAGCATAACATCGATTTTGGGTTAGATGCAGTTAGGTATAAATTAAATCCGGGTAATTATGAACCCAACCAAAGCCAGTCCCTGGTTATGCCAAATACGGTTGCCCCGGAACAGGGACTTGAAACAGCCGGCTTTATCGGTGATCAGTATACGATAACTGAAAAACTCAGTTTAAATGCTGGTTTACGATATTCAATGTTCAATGCATTAGGACCACAAACAATTTACTCTTATGCCCCGGGTGTTCCTAAAGATTCCTCCACGATTGTTGATAGCACGGTGTATTCTAAAAATAAAGTGATTAATACTTATCGTGGGCCTGAATACAGAATTTCCCTGCGATATGCTTTGAGCGATAATTTTTCAATTAAAGCAGGTTATAATTCATTACGACAATATATCCAGGTAATTTCAAATACTGCCGCTATAACACCTGTTGATATCTGGAAACTGAGTGATCCTAACATAAGGCCCCAGTATGGTGAACAATATTCTTTGGGACTTTACAAAAATTTTAAATCAAATACAATTGAGACTTCCGTTGAGGTTTACTATAAAAATTTGCGGGATTATGCAGATTACAAATCCGGGGCGCAATTAATATTGAATCATCATATCGAAACCGAAATCATCAATACGAAGGGTAAAGCATATGGAATTGAACTGATGATTAAAAAACTTACTGGAAAAGTGAATGGATGGATCAGCTATACCTATAGCAGGATTTTATTAAAAATGGATGATCCTAATTCCGGAGAAATAATTAATGAAGGAAAATATTATCCGGCAAACTATGATATACCCCACGCCGCCACATTGGTAAGCAATTACAAATTTTCACATCGGTACAGTATTTCTTTCAATGCCACTTACAATACAGGCAGGCCGATCACTTTGCCGATTGCAACTTATGTTTATGGAGGATCACAGCGGGCGCTTTATTCTGACAGGAACGCTTACCGTATTCCGGATTATTTTAGAATTGACCTTTCGTTGAATGTTGAAGGTAACCATAAGGTGAAACAAAAATTTCATACATCCTGGACATTCGGGGTGTATAACCTAACGTCAAGAAGAAATCCATATTCAGTTTTTTTCATTTCAGAGAATGGAGTTGTGAACGGATATAGGTTTTCCATTTTCGGCAATGCCATTCCATTTATCAATTTCAATATTCGATTTAATTAAGATGAAGCATTGGAACAAAATATTATTGATACTTCTTTTAACACTAACTTTTTTTCGATGCAAGGATCGATATGATCCACCGGTCATATCAGCCCCCAATAGCTTCCTGGTTGTAGAAGGATTTATTAATGCGGGTGACGGGCCGACCAGCTTTCACTTAACAAGAACTGCAAAATTGGATGACACATCGCATATCAGGCCCGAAAGTTCTGCAATTGTTACGGTTGAAAATGAAGCAGGGACCGAAGTCAGCCATTTGAGTGATAAAGGCAACGGCGAATATTCATCGGATCAACTCAATATTAATCCTGCTGAGAAATACCTGGTTCGTATTCGTACGAATGAGGGCAAAGAATATGTATCAGATTTGCTTGTGGCAAGATCAACCCCCAAAATTGACAGCGTTTATTGGAGATATGATAATGATGGTTTAAAGATTTATGCCAATACGCATGATCCATCGAACAATTCTAGGTATTATAAATGGAATTATTCAGAGACATGGGAGTTTCACTCGGCGTTTATTTCTTCTTTGATCTATGAAAATGGAAGATTAATCCCAAGGCCCGTTCCCAGTCTCACTTATACCTGCTGGCAATCACTCGCATCGACCAGCATCATCATTAATAATACAGCGGGACTAAGTGGCGACGTGGTTAATCTGCAGCCGATAAATTTTATTCCACGGGGGTCGGATAAAGTAAGTGTGAAGTATAGCATATTGGTTACACAGCAAACGATCACAAAGGAAGCATATCAATATCTTCTTAAAATGAAAAAAAATTCTGAAGAGCTGGGTACCATTTTTGATCCGCAGCCCTCAGAATTAAAAGGAAATATTCATTGCGTAACTGTGCCAAATGAACTGGTTGTGGGATATCTATATTCAAGTTCAGTGAAACAGAAGCGCATTTTTGTATCTAATATTGAACTGCCGGATTGGAATTATTTCAGCGGCTGCACTTCCATATTTGTACCACCGGATAGTCTTGAATTTTATTTCGGCCCAAAAGTATTTTGGCCTATCGAATACGTGAATGTTCCCGGCAGAGGCGATGGAGTTAGTGGTGCAGTCAGAGGCTGTATTGACTGCACCATGTTTGGAACCAATATTAAACCTTCTTTTTGGCCATAAGTAAAATTAGTAGAAAAGATTACATGCGATTGATAAGTAAAATATCCTTGTTCGTTTTCATTTGTTTGACTGGCAAATTTGCAAATTCACAAACCAGCGGCCTGGCGCAGGTGGAAGACGTTTATCAATCCTATTTTGATAGTAACCTGCAGGAAAAAATATTCGTTCACACTGACAGAAACTTTTACCTGACTGGAGAAATAATTTGGTTTAAGGTTTATTTAGTAGAAGCCGGCTCTAATCATTTACTTGATCTTAGCAAAATTGTATATGTGGATGTGATTGATGCAAAAAATCAACCAATACTAAGGGCAAAGATTAAAATGGATCGTGGGGTTGGAAATGGATCCTTTTATTTGTCTAATGAGATTGCCACTGGAAATTTTCGGTTTAGGGCCTATAGCAACTGGATGAAGAATTATAGTGCAAATGGTTTCTTTGAAAAACCATTAACTGTAATCAATATTCAAATGCCTCCTGAATTTCAGAATACTGATACGAACAGATTAAATGAATTTAAATTCTTTCCCGAAGGAGGAAATCTTGTTCAAAACCTGGAAAGTAAAATAGCATTTCTGGCCATTAATAGTCAGGGAACAGGAATTCCCTGCAGCGGACTTGTAATATCTAATTCCCGGGATACTGTTTTAAGGTTCCGTTCGGACGAAAATGGGATGGGCTATTTCAAGTTGAAACCTTTGCAGGGCGATTCATATGAGTCCATTGTTTCTTTTGCTGATGGTAGTCAAAGACATTTCAATTTGCCTCATATTTTCCGACTAGGATGGGTAATGAATTTAGAAAGTACAATAAACCATCTTGTCAGAATTGAATTGTCCACAAATGATTCCAACACCAGCCAGGATGCATGGCTCATCATTCACAATGGCAAAAAAGTAATTTTCGGAACCAGTCAGAAATTTCAAAACGGTAAGATTGAATATCTGGTTCCTGAAGATCAGTTAGGGGAAGGTGTTTTGACTGCAACTATATTCAATTCCAAACGCCAGCCTGTTTGTGAGCGTGTTTTTTTTCAGGCACCCGGGAATAAGTTGAACTTTAAAATATTTCCTGATCAATATGAATATACATCACGAAAGAAAATCCGGATCAACTTATCTGCATCAGATATAAAAGGAATTTCTGTCCAACCTGAGGCATCTATTTCGATATTTCGAATGGATTCCCTGCAAAACCTAAACGAACCAGATATCGCTTCTTATTTGCATTTGCGATCCAGCATAGTATCAAATTTCCAGGATTCTGTAAATGAGAATTCACAAAAAGAGTTAGTTGATCTCACTCTATTGACGCGAGCCTGGAGAAGGATAAGGTGGGATGATGTAGCGCAAATGAATCGACCAGGCTTCGAATTTCTTCCTGAATATGATGGTCACATCATTTCTGGTAAAGTAACTAACACCAAAAATAATGGACCTGCGGGCGATATATTTACATACATTTCATCGCCGGGTGCTAATTTGCAATTTTACGTTTCCAGAAGCGATTCACTCGGGAGAGTAAAATTTTATACTCATGAATTTTTTGGCCCGCACGAATTAATTGTTCAAACTGATCCCACCCGGGACACATCCATGCGAGTTGATATTGCGATTCCTTTTTCTGAAAAATATTCTGATCGGGTGCTCCCCTCTTTTCAACTCAATCCTGCGTTATCAAACAGAATCATGAAAAATAGTATTTCTGCCCAGGTTCAAAATGCATATATCTCCGGTTACCTTCGAAAAATTGATCAACCTGAATTGGACACGACAGGGTTCTATGGTATGCCCGATTATAAATACAATTTGGATGATTACACGAGGTTTACAACTATGGAAGAAGTATTGAGAGAATATGTAAGCCCCATTAATGTAGGTAAACCCGGAGGCAAATTTCGCTTATACGTGATTGACGATCCAAGAAGGTCTTTGTTTAATGAAAATCCCCTTGTACTCCTGGATGGTGTTCCTGTTTTTGATATGGATCAGATCATGGCCTACGATCCTCTTAAAGTGAGAAAATTAGAGGTTGTTTCAAGAAGATACTATTACGGACCCCTGGTGAATCCGGGAATTGCCAGCTTTACCACTTACAAGGGCAACCTCGAAGATTTTCATTTAGATCCGCGAGCAATTATATTAGATTATGAGGGCCTGCAGTTGCAGAGGGAATTTTATTCTCCGCGCTATGACCTGGAATCGCAAATAAAAAGCAGAACCCCGGATTTTCGAGACCTTTTATACTGGTCACCCGCCATTCAATTTGATTCAAAGGGAAATGCCAGTGTTGAATTTTTTTCTTCTGACCAAAAAGGAAAATATAGAATAGTTATCCAGGGAATTACAGAGAATGGATTGGCAGGCAGTGCTATATCGACCTTTGAAATTAAATAGGATATTATTTTTTCCTTTCTGCAATACCAGCATCGATCATTTTATTATATTCTTCAGATTTTCCTTTCGGAATTGAAAGACTGTTCCAATTTTCTTTCCTGATCATTTTGCCGACATAAATAATTTGTCCCACATGATAGGGATAATGTGCAAACTGCCGATTAATAGCGTCGATGACAATTAATGGTTCGTTCCTGATGTAAATTGTTTTAAGCAAATCTGCCTCAGTCAAAGATTTCAGTGTATCCAATAAGCATTTCCAACCTTTTTCCCATCGGGCAACTATTTCTGCCTTTGTTTCTGCTGTTTCTTCAAATTCCTGATCACGATTTCTCCACTCTTTTTCTCCATCTTCTGTAAGAAAATTTGTCCAGCGGCTCAACATATTTCCACTAATGTGTTGAACAATCGCAGCGATACTGTTAGATTCAGGACCTGGTGTAAAATGGAAGTCATTATCTTCCAGCTGTGCAAACGTTTTATCACCAAGTTCTTTATACGTCAGGAATCGTTTTATAAGTGATTCGAGATAAATTTTGCCGGGGGATTCCATAAAATTGAATTGTCTGATTTAAAAATGAGATTGAAATTAAGTATTAATGCATCTGCAAAAACAGATGGATTGATGAATGGTTTCGAGTTGCAAAGTTTTGGTAATTCATAACAATTATGAATGGGAACGAAAATTCTTCATCATTCCGGCAATTACAAAAGCCGTTCCACAATATGCAAGGGCCAGTAATGCACTGGTAGTTTCCCCCACCCTTTCCCCTCCTGGAGCTGCATCAATCACTTTTGGAATATGAAGAATGACAAACCATGTAAAAATCATCGAACCCAAAAGAATAGGAATCAATTGAATTTTAATTTTCAGGAGTATGGCAATGCCGGAGCCGAATAAACCAACTCCTGCGATATAGGCCCACACTATTCGATTAGAAATCCAGGAAGGAATATATTCTGCAACATCCTTTGCATAGAGAAAATGGTCAATGCCAAAACTGAGAATTGTGAACGAAAATATAGCGGTTCCAAAAGGGATTAGATTACCAATGAATCTAATGAATGAATTTTCATTTTTAGCATTATAACATCCTGCAATTACAAATGCGCCACCAGATAATGCGAGTTCCTTTTCCGCATTGTCCCAGGCTCCCAATTGCAAATAAGTAGAAGTAGCCAGGAATTCATATGGTAAATAGTACAGACAAAAAACTACTAATAGAATAAATCCTAACAAAACGGCTGCCGATCTGATCCATTTTTGAAAGACGATACATGCACCTGTTATGAAAAGTATGGTTCCTGTAAAATAAATAAGTAATACAAGTTTGTGAACCATTACAGGTACTGGGGGAATCAACATGTACGGGAAATCTTTGTCATAAATTGTCTGAGCTCCCAAACCGGCAATAGCTATTCCATAAAATACACGACCAGCATGGAACAGTTTTTTCATAATTGACAAAACAATTTTGTTTTGAATGTAGACCTTTTACCCGTGGAATTTTTTCTATAGACTCACTGCAAAAAATAAAATAATTTTTTGGCAACCACTTGAATAGAGCCTGCGTTCTTATTAGATATTTCCCGCCTTACCGATCAATCCGAACCATCCAAATACATACTCTAATCTCTCCGTTCATTGAGCGAGGATCTGAAATTCTTACTTAGATATGGTGTGTTCAGTCTGTAAGCAGACTGGCAACCGCATTATTCACTGGTTCAATTAAAACTTGCTATTTATGAACAAATTTATCAAATCAAGTAAAAGTTTAAATCCGTTAAGGATTTATGTGCCGTTAGTTTTATTATGCTGTATTGCATTAAGCTGCCAAAAGAACAAGATTGACAAGCAGGATTTGCGCGATTTTCAACAGGTAAATCTCGTGGCAAATAACGGCATATACGGACCTGTTTTGACTGACCCAACTTTACAAAATGCCTGGGGAATTGCCTGGTCTCCTACTGGTATTGCATGGGTGAACGCCGAAGCCGGGCACGTTAGTGAATTATATACCGGTGATGGTGCCATAGTTCGCCCTCCGGTAAATATTCCTTCACCAACAGATCCTACCGGAGGTGCGCCAACAGGGATCGTATTTGCAGCAGGAGCCGGTTTCAAACTTCAAAATGGTCAGGGCGCTGCGTTTCTTTTTGTAGGAGATGATGGTGTATTATCTGGCTGGAATGGGGCAGCTGGAAATAATGCCTTTCGGATTAAAAATAATTCTGCAACTGCAGGTTATTTTGGATTGGCAATTAACACCTCGAATTTTAAGCATTTTATTTACGCTGCAAATTTTAAGGCTGGCAAAATAGATGTTTGGGATACGACCTTTACTCCAGTCAATATGGCTTTCAAAGATCCAGGATTACCAGCATCATATTCGCCGTTTAATATTCAGTCTATTGGCCCATTGTTATTCGTAATGTATGCCAAACAGGGTCCTGGTGGAGATGAAATACATCAGGTGGGTTTGGGATTAGTAGATGTTTATAATACAGATGGAACATTTATAAGAAGATTTACAACCGGTGGATTACTCAATTCACCATGGGGATGCACAATGGCACCAGCCGGTTTCCTTGAAGGAAAAGATATGGGTCATGGTGATGAAGGCGATGGCAAACTTCAGGGCACAAATAGAGACAATGATCATAGTAATGAGGATTTCGAAAATCAACCTGTTATTCTGATCGGAAACTTTGGTGACGGACATATCAATGTGTTCTCTGTAACTGGACAATTCCTTGGTCAATTACAGAAACAAAATCAAAACCATCCTATAACAATTGACGGACTGTGGGGATTGTCATTTGCTCCTAGCAGCGCACCAATTGATCCAATGCGGCTTTATTTTTCGGCAGGTCCGAAAGATGAAACCGATGGATTATTCGGATATCTGATTAAAAAGTGAAAACCTCAAAAAAGCCATCCCTCTAATACGGATGGCTTTTTATTTTGCAAGACTTCGATTTAGTTGTCTATTAAATAAGTCTGCAAAAATTGTCGAATAAATTTCTCATTTTCTTTCCTGATTCTCACCTTTCGAATTTGAATACTACGTGTTGAAAGTTGCCTGCCTGCCGGCAGGCAGGAAGGTTGAAGGTTAGTTGAATGTTGAAAGTTACCTGCCTTCCGCCATGGGGGAAGGTTTGTTGAATGTTCTAAGTTACTTGAAACAACGTTCAGAGATATGTATTTGTCTAGGTACTAGGTACTAAGTACTTTCTATCTCTAATGTGATCCCGATTGGATTCGAACCAATGACCTACAGCTTAGAAGGCTGCCGCTCTATCCAACTGAGCTACGGGA
>PSRI01000067.1 GCA_003175935.1 Bacteroidota bacterium | reverse complement strand
ACAAGTTTTTTTACTTCCTCCTGGTTACTCACATCACATTTACGAAATGCTGCTATACTACCTGCTGCTATCAAGTCTTTTACCACTTCAGCAGAAGCTTCTTCGTTCATATCGAGGATATAAACTTCTCCACCCTGTTTTGCAAAAATTTTTGCAATCGCTTTCCCAATACCACTTCCTCCTCCGGTAATGATCGCAACTTTATTATCCAGCCTGAACATGAATTGATTTGAAATTTTATGTATTGGAATTTATTATAGGCTCACTCCTCTTTTCCACGGAATAAAATCGTCCTGATTTAATTGAACTGCTTTCGGAATTACCTCACCACTCGCAGCCTTAATGCAGTATTCAAGAATTTCTTCTCCCATCTGCTCAATATTTTTTTCTCCTTCAATGATTGAACCCGTATCAATATCAATGATATCCTTCATCCTTCGAGCCAGTGAGGAATTTGTTGCGACTTTAATAGTTGGACAAACAGGATTACCAGTAGGGGTACCCAATCCTGTAGTAAAAAGAATTAAAGTGGCGCCAGAGGCAGCTTTGCCAGTAGTAGCTTCAACATCATTTCCGGGTGTGCAAACCAGGCTCAGCCCGGCTTTTGTTGCAGGTTCAGTATAATCAAGAACATCAGCAATGGGAGCAGTTCCACCTTTTTTTGCTGCCCCTGCAGATTTAATAGCATCCGTAATTAATCCGTCTTTTATATTTCCGGGAGAGGGATTCATATGAAATCCCGAACCTACTTTATGCGCCTGCTCATCATACTCGCGCATGAGATGAATAAATTTTTCTGCCGTTTCTTTATTTACTGCCCGATCTACCAGTTCCTGCTCTACACCACAGAGCTCGGGAAATTCTGCCAGAAGAATTTTTCCCCCAAGTGCAACTACTAAATCTGCGCAATAACCAACTGCAGGATTTGCAGAGATACCACTGAACCCATCACTTCCTCCGCATTTTACTCCGATGCATAATTTATCAAGCCCTGCTGGCTTTCTCTCCTGCAAATTTGCTTTTGCCATCCCTTCGAAAGTTTTTTGAATGGCTTCCGCTATTAGTTGCTCTTCGCTTTGAGATTGCTGTTGCTCAAATATCAGAACTGGTTTATCGAATTGAGGATTTCTTTCTTTAAGGTATTTTTGAAAATCCTGAACCTGGAGATTCTGGCAACCCAAACTGAGCATAGTAATTCCTGCAACATTTGGATGATCTGCATATGCTGCTAATAATTTACCCAATGTGGCTGCATCCTGCCTTGTTCCACCGCAGCCTCCCTGATGATTCAGGAATTTTATGCCATCAATATTTTTGAAAATCCGCGCATTCCCTTTTCCGTTGGAGATTTGAACCTGGGCCTCACTTAAATCTTTTCCTTCCTTATACAGATCAATCAGGTTCCTGGTATAAGATTTATATTTTGCAGTTACTGCATATCCCAGTTCATTGTGCAAAGCTTCGCGTATCACATCCAGATTTCTATTCTCACAAAAAACAGTGGGCATAAACAACCAGTAATTTGCTGTACCTACTCTGCCGTCGGACCGATAATAACCATTAAAAGTGCGGCCCTCAAATTTTGACACGTCAGGAGCGTGCCACTGATATTTCTTGTTTCTGAAAGAATAGGGTTCGGCGGCGTGTTTTGTATTTTCTGTATTCATGAGAGTACCTGCCTGAATATCGAATTGAACTTTCCCAACAAGCACTCCATACATTATTACGGGATCGCCCGCTTTCATTTCATTAATAAAAATTTTATGCTTGGCGCCGATATCATCTTTTAGCGTCAATTCTTTGTCACCGAATGATATAGTACTTCCCTTTTCGAGATTCGTAAGCGCTACTAATACATTATCGGAAGAATTTATCTTAAGAACTTTATTTTTCATACGCATGTGTGTGCTTTACAATATGCCCCTTCCATCCAAAATAAAGAACAACAAAGAAACATAGTAACGGCATAATGTACGCTTTTTGAATACTGTGTGTTTGGTCAGAAATAAGTCCCATAAATAATGGGATTATGGCTCCTCCCACAATGGACATTACAATTAGGGATGAGGCCATTTTCGTTTCTTCGCCGAGGTCCTTAATTCCAAGTGCAAAAATAGTTGGAAACATAATAGACATAAAAAATGGTACAGCCATAGTGGTATATATGGCCAGTTTGCCATCTGCTATTAATGCAACTGCAAGGAGAATAATATTTATGATTGCATAAAGCAATAGTAATTTGGCTGGTTTCATATATTTCATAAAAAAAGTGCCTGTAAACCGGCCAACCATAAATCCCACCATGGCAACGGAACCCCACATAAATGCAGCCTTTTTCTCTGGTAAATCCATTGCAAATTTCGCAAAACGAATGAAAAAACTTCCAACCCCTACTTGTGCTCCTACATAAAAAAATTGCGTAATTACTGCCCAGGATACGTGCCTATGTCTTAATACCTTAAATGAAAATCCTGAATCCACATCGTCAGTCTTTTCTTTTATTTCCGGTAATTTCACAATGAGAAAGAAAATTGTTATCAAAATGACTATTGAAGCAATAATCAGATAGGGAGTCTTGACTGAATTTGCTTCGAATTGAAGATATTGGTTCAATTGCTCCGGCGACATTTTCGATAATTCGTCTTTGGAATGTTCAATTCCGGACAGGATAAATTTCCCTCCCAGTATGGGCGCCACTACTGCACCAACTCCATTGAAGGACTGCGCAAAATTTAATCGTTGCTCTGAAGTCTCTTTAGGTCCTAAAATTGTAACATAAGGATTGGCAACAGTTTCTAAAAAAGTTGCTCCGCTGGCAATAATGAACAATGCGGTAAGAAAGAAAATATAACTCCTTGCTGAGGCAGCTGGTAGAAATAATAGGGTGCCAACGGCATATAATATGAGTCCGAATATGATTCCTTTTTTGTAACCATATTTATGCATAAACCATCCCGCCGGAATTGCCATTAGAAAATATCCGAGGTATACAGACGAATCAATCAATGCTGATTGCAAGTCGGTTAACTGACAGGCTTTTTTTAAATGGGGAATGAGGATCGGGTTTAGATTATGGAGAAAGGCCCATAAAAAAAATAAGCTTGTAACCAAAATAAATGGTACGAGGTAAAATCGCTTAGTGCTGTTCGTATAATCTGTCTGAGGAGTAGATGCAACCAACATGAATTTCGATTTGATTTATTTCAAATAGTCAATAAGAAAGCTAAGATTACAAAAGCAAAAACTAAAGCCCTTCATAAAGCATAAGTCTCCTCTATTTCAAACACCCTATTTACGTTAAAGATCTGTCCAGATGCGTATATCCTCCATCAACAAAAATGATTTGTCCGGTAGTATGACTTGATTTTTCACTCAGTAAAAAAATAACCATTGCTGCAATTTCCTCTGAGGTAGTCATTCTTTTTTCAAGAGGGATTTTAGAAACAATCTGTTCAAGTTTCTCCTTCGGATTCGGAAGAGTATTGATCCAATTTTCATACAGTGGGGTCCAAACCTCAGCCGGTAAAACGGCATTCACGCGAATTGAAAATGGCAATAATTCAACTGCCCATTCACGGGTAAGGGCATTGATCCCTCCTTTTGACGCAGCATAACCTGAGGTATTACCCTGACCAGTAACCGATACCTTTGATCCTACATTTACAATACTTCCCTTTGTTGATTTAAGATGTGGAAGTGCATAGTGCGCGAGGTTATAATAATGACTCAGATTTTTTTGGATGGATCCCAGGAATTTTTCCGGACTTCCATTTTCCAGGCCAACTCCATCATTTACCCCTGCATTATTAACGAGCCCATCGATCTTTGAATATTTATCAATTGTGAATTCAATTACTTCTTTGCAGGCCACCGGATCAGCCAACTCAACTTTCAATGATGCAGACCTGCCACCAGCTTTGATTATTTGATCTACCATCGCCTGGTTATCGTTCTTATCCCTACCGGCAATTACAACAATACCACCTTCGGCTGCAATACCACTACTAATTGCAGCTCCAATACCTTTAGCTCCTCCTGTAACAATGAAAACTTTATTATTCAAACCCAGATTCATACACAAGCAATTTTGGAAAATTATTTATTTAGATTATTAACTTAGATTGTAAAAATCTACTGCATTGCCTGCAAAAACTTTTTCTCTTTCATCCTGATCAATCCCCTCCATATATTTTTCAAGCAAACTTTTCCACTGAACATAAATGCCCGACAGCAAAATCACCGGCCAGTCACTTCCATACATTAACCTGTTTGTTCCGAATGCTTCAAATACTACATCAAGGTAAGGATAAAAATCAGCAGGACTCCACTGCTTCCAATGTGCCTCAGTGAAAAGTCCTGATAATTTGCAATGCACGTTTGGTATCGAACCCAATTCTTTCATCAATACTTTCCATTCCGCAATATTTTTATTCCTGATATCTGGTTTTGCGCAATGATCGACCACAAGTTTTTGATCAGGAAACTTTGCTGCAAATTCAATTGCTGGTTTAAGTTGATTATGAAAGATGAGAATATCGTAAGTGTAATTGAAGGCTTTTAGAGCCCGAACTCCATTTTGAAATTTTTCACCCAACAAAAAATCATCAGGCTCGGTCTGTACAATATGTCTGAATCCTTTAATGCTTTCAAACTGGGAAAAATATTGAAGTCTGTCAACAACATTCTCAGCTCTTAGATCAACCCATCCCACAACACCTTTTATAATACTGTGAGTAAGCGAAAGTTCTTTTAAGAAGAGAGTTTCTTCTTCTGACTGGTCGGCCTGTACTGCAACAACTCCATCCACGCCATTTCTTTTTAAAGACGATTCAATCGTAGAAGGCAAATAATCCTGCTGCAATATTTTCATATTGTCTGTGATCCAGCCATCTCTTTTCTTATTGTATTTCCAAAAATGCACGTGAGTGTCGATGCAGGAATATTCCATAAAAATATTTTACAGGTCTACTTAAAATATTTTTCAAATTGCGAAGCAAGGAACTGGTTGCCGGCTTCATTCATGTGCACACCATCAGCCGTTAGTATTCCCTGGGATTTGTTATCGGGGTTGTGAGTACTGATATAGTCATGGATGTTTTTGTGCAGGTCAATAAGTTCCACGTTTTTATTTTTTGCTATACTTCGAATGATTTCTGCATATTTATTTAAATCCCCATCCAGTTCATTGGTGTAATCAGTCTTTTCCCCAATAACTGTAGGAGTGCAAATCACAACTTTGGCTCCGGTTGCCTGAATTTTGTCAATGATTTTGTAGTAAAATTTTTCAAATTTGTCTGGATCAGTACCCGTGCCATAAGTTCGTTTATGCCAAACATCGTTTATTCCGATATAGATAAAAACAAGATCCGGTTTTTTGCTTAAGACATCATCATCAAGTCGGAGGTATAAATCATAAACTTTGTTGCCGCCAATACCGGCCCCTATTAATTCATAGGAATCTGATTTGCCAGCGCTGGCAACTGATTTTTGAAGTAATGTAATATACCCGGTAGGAGATACACCAGCCTGCGTAATAGAATCTCCTAAAAATATCACCTTCTTTTTTTGCTGCTGTTTGAACCCTGAAAACATGGCCATCGATATTAAGGAGATCGTTAGAAGAAAGAAGCGTTTCATGCAAATGATTTTAAATAGATCTATTTCAGTTCAAAAATCTTTTTCATCAAAATCCACTTTTCTCCGGGTTTTGCCCAGGGGAGGGCCTGTTGAAATTTCCACATCAGGGTTTCCCATTCCTGCACTTTGGGATTGGCAGCGTCCATTGCTCCTTTCTTTTCAAAGCTAAACTGATCATCAGCTTCGATTATCATGAACATTCTGTTTCCGGTTCTGTAAATATCCAGTACCTGAATACCACTGGACTTTATGCTTTCAGCGATTTCTGGCCAAACAGACACATGATATTGCTCGTATTCAGCAATAAGAGCGGGATCATCTTTCAAATCAAGTGCAAGACAAAATCGTTTCATAATTCCAATTGATAAATTATTTAATGAGGCCTGAATTTTCTCTTCATTGCATCTTCATGGCTAATTAATTCCTGTCGTGCTCTGCCCAAATTATCGATTCCCAATTCTACTATGTCTCCAGGATTGAGATAGAGTGGGGATGGCTTCTGACCCATTCCAACTCCTTTTGGAGTGCCCGTGCTGATAATATCGCCGGGAAGAAGTGTCATAAAATTGCTGAGATAACTGATAAGAAACGGAACTTTGAACACCATGTTTTTGGTATTACCATCCTGCATCAACCTGCCGTTAACGGTGAGCCATAAACGAAGATTGTTTACATCTCTTACTTCATCCGCAGTTGCCATAAAAGGCCCTAAAGGCGCAAAAGTGTCGCAACTTTTCCCTTTCACCCACTGGCCACTTCTTTCCAGTTGAAATTCCCTTTCACTATAATCATTATGTAAAAGGTATCCAGCTATATAATCATTGGAATTTCTTTCTTCAATATATGATGCTCTTCTGCCTATAACAACAGCAAGTTCAACTTCCCAATCTGTTTTTACACTTTTTTTGGGGATGATGATTTTATCATTAGGCCCGCAAATCGCAGTAGTGGATTTGAAAAAAACGACCGGCTCGGTTGGAAGATCCATTTTACTTTCGGTAGCGTGATCAGAATAATTCAAACCAATGCAAATTATTTTTGAAGGCCTGGCTATAGGACAACCCAGTCTGTCTTTTGCCGAAATCTCGGGACAACCCGCCTGGTTCTCCTGCAACCATTTTTTTAGACGGTTTAACCCATCAGTTTCAAAAAAATGTTCATTGAAATCTTCACCAAATCCGCTTATGTCAACTCTTTTTCCATTCTGAAGTTCAACTCCGGGTTTTTCCTCTCCCGAATTTCCGAATCGAATTAATTTCATATTGCTTGCTTTGAACGTCTAAACTAAGCTCAATTTCAAAGTGAACCAAACGAAAATGAAGAACCATATATCAACTAACGCCCATTAGTTTTTTGATTAACTTTACGCGCCGCAATAACTGATGCATATGGATTTTCAAACTAAGAACAAGATAAGAATTGTAACGGCTGCTTCGCTTTTTGATGGTCATGATGCTGCTATAAATATTATGCGCCGTATCATGCAGAGCAAGGGCGTGGAGATTATTCATCTCGGGCATAACCGAAGTGTTCATGAAATTGTTGAATGTGCGATTGAAGAAGATGTTCAGGGAATCGCCATTACCAGTTATCAGGGTGGTCATCTGGAATATTTTAAATATATGAAGGATCTCCTGGATGAAAATGGCTGCGGACATATTAAAATATTTGGCGGAGGAGGCGGAACAATTTTGCCTCAGGAGATAAATGAATTGCACAAATATGGAATCACCAGAATTTATTCTCCAGATGATGGTCGCAAAATGGGATTGGAGGGAATGATAGAAGATTTAATCAAAGCCTGCGATTTTCCACTGAATGGGCAGGGCATCTATCAAAAGCCCATGACCCTGGGAGAAAGCAAAGACATCAGGGCTTTAGCCCGACAAATCACCAACGCGGAGAACGGAAATCAAAATGGTACGGACAAATCTTCGGGGACTGAAGCTAAAATAATTCCTGTCCTGGGAATTACGGGCACAGGTGGTGCTGGAAAATCTTCAGTGACCGACGAAATCGTTAGAAGATATTTATCTGCATTTAAAGAAAAAACTATTGCTGTCATATCCGTTGATCCATCCAAGAAAAAAACAGGAGGAGCATTATTGGGTGACAGAATCAGGATGAATTCTATTTCTCATCCCAGGGCATATATGAGGAGCCTGGCAACGCGGGAGGACAATACGGCCATGAGCAGTGCCATGAATGAAGCGATTGACATTTGCAAGTCTGCGGGATTTGATTTTATTATCCTGGAGTCTGCAGGTGTAGGTCAGAGTGATGTTTCCATTTTGGATTATTGCGATTTGAGTTTGTATATCATGACTCCCGAATACGGGGCAGCTTCGCAACTCGAGAAAATCAATATGCTTGATTATGCAGATATTGTTTGCATAAATAAATTCGACAAAGCTGGCGCACTCGATGCTTTACATGATGTAAGAAAACAATATAAAAGAAACCATCAGCTTTGGAATGCCAAGGATGAAGACCTTCCTGTTGTTGGAACTATTGCGGCTCAATTCAATGATATTGGTGTAAATGAATTGTTTGAAAAAATAATTCATGGTGTAGAGAAAAAAACTGGAATAAACTTTGGCAGCCTCCCTCCAGCGCCTCATGCAAGCGAAACCACCACTCAATCTGTAATCATTCCTCCACGCAGAGTTCGATATCTAAGCGAAATTTCTGATGAAAACCGCAGGTATGATCTCTGGGCAAAAAAGCAATCAGCCATCGCTTCAGAATTATATCAATTGCAGGGTGTCCTCAATGCTTTTTCCAATATTTCCCCGGAACTGAAAAAAGAAATGGAACAGCAATTGAATCGCAAATGGCTCGAGCTGGAGGAAACTTGTCGCACGCTTGTGAAAGACTGGCCCGAGTTGAAGAAAAAATATGAGGCAGATTTTTTTGAATACCAGGTAAGGGATAAAACCATTCGTCAACCACTAACAGTAAAATCTCTCAGTGGAACCCGCATACCTAAAGTAATCCTGCCACGATACAAAGATTGGGGCGATTTGCTTTTATGGCAATTGCAGGAAAATATTCCCGGAGCATTTCCTTACACTGCAGGAGTATTTGAATTGAAAAGACAGGGTGAAGATCCCACGAGAATGTTTGCCGGGGAAGGTGGACCAGAAAGAACCAATAAGCGTTTCCATTATGTTTCACTGGGACAACCAGCAATAAGACTCAGTACTGCCTTTGACAGCGTAACACTCTACGGAGAAGATCCTGACCATCGACCGGATATTTATGGCAAAGTAGGAAACAGCGGAGTAAGCATTGCCACAGTTGATGACGCCAAAAAATTATACAGCGGTTTTGATTTATGCGATCCTAAAACCAGTGTGAGTATGACCATTAACGGTCCTGCTCCCATAATACTTGCTTTTTTCCTCAACGCTGCTATTGATCAGCAATGTGAAATTTATATTCAAAAGCAAAATGAGTGGACAAGCGCTGAAAAAAGAATTAGTGAAAAATTTCAACATGGCTTAAAGCCTGGTTATTATAATCCATCCGCGCCTGAAAGATTACCCGAAGGAAACAATGGTCTTGGTTTGAAATTACTGGGATTGAGTGGAGATGAAGTATTACCAGAAAAAATTTATGAAGGAATAAAGTCAGAAGCATTATCGCAGGTTCGGGGAACTGTGCAG
Organism: Bacteroidota bacterium; assembly: GCA_003175935.1. Taxonomy (GTDB): domain Bacteria; phylum Bacteroidota; class Bacteroidia; order Chitinophagales; family Chitinophagaceae; genus PSRI01. The sequence goes on along the minus strand of PSRI01000067.1, from coordinate 1,863 downwards.
GCAGACATTTTAAAAGAAGATCAGGCACAAAATACCTGCATTTTCTCAACTGAATTTGCATTGAAATTGATGGGAGATGTGCAATCTTATTTTATCGAGAACAAAGTGCGGAATTTTTACAGTGTAAGCATTAGCGGATATCACATTGCAGAAGCTGGAGCGAATCCAATAACCCAGCTTGCGTTTACTCTGGCTAACGGGTTTACTTATGTAGAATATTATTTGAGCCGGGGAATGCAAATTGATGATTTCGCCCCCAATCTCAGTTTCTTTTTCAGCAACGGAATGGATCCTGAATATAGCGTTATCGGAAGAGTGGCCAGAAGAATTTGGGCCAAAGCAATGAAGAATAAATACAATGCCAACGAACGTTCTCAAAAATTAAAATATCATATCCAAACGAGCGGCAGAAGCCTGCATGCACAGGAAATTGATTTCAATGATATCCGCACAACCCTGCAGGCATTGTACGCCATTTATGATAATTGCAATTCTTTACACACAAATGCATACGACGAAGCCATTACAACACCAACAGAGGAAAGTGTAAGGAGAGCCATGGCCATTCAGCTAATTATCAATCGGGAATTAGGATCAGCAAAAACAGAGAATTTCATTCAGGGTTCGTTCATAATCGAAGAGCTCACAGATCTCGTGGAAGAAGCAGTGCTTACAGAATTTGACAGGATAACCGAAAGGGGTGGTGTATTAGGTGCGATGGAAAGAATGTACCAAAGAAATAAAATTCAGGAAGAGAGCCTGTATTACGAAACTCAAAAGCACACGGGAGAATTACCAATTGTCGGCGTAAATACTTTCCTCAGCAAAAAAGGAAGCCCAACTGCTTTACCCGGAGAAGTAATCAGAAGCACAACAGAAGAAAAAGAACAACAAATACAAAACCTCAATCAGTTCAAAAAGCGCAACGCATCTAAGTCTGAAGAAATGCTCAGCCGCCTGAAGGATGCTGCAATCCATAACCGCAACATTTTCGAAGAATTAATGGAAACGGTGAAGTATTGCAGTCTGGGCCAAATTACCCACGCCCTTTATGAAGTAGGCGGACAATACAGAAGAAATATGTGATGCAGTTGTTTGAGACTTTGTCTAAGTACTCTATACTAAGTACTAAGTACTTTCAATTGCGTCTTTGCTATCTTTGCGACTTCGCGTGAAATCCTCTAAATTTTCAAGATGTCGGTCCAGTCATTAATACCACTTGCTTTTAAAAATCAAACACTCAAAGGAAAATCCACAATCAATATTCTTGCAGGTGATGTTGGAGGCACCAAAACAAATATCGCACTCTATCGCGCAGATAAAAAAGGCCTGACGCTTTTGCGCGAAAGCAGGTATACTTCCAGGGAATATCAATCTCTAAAAGATATTATTAGTCAGTTTTCCGGAAATGAATGGCCCGATAAAATTTGCATGGCTGTTGCTGGTCCAGTATTAAATGGGAAAGTGAAGTTAACTAACCTTTCCTGGGATCTCGATAGCAACAAGATGAGTGAAGAACTTAAAGTCCCAATAAACTTCATCAATGATCTCGAAGCAAACGCCTATGGATTAGCAGGAATGCATTCCAGCGAATTGGCGCCTATTCATACCAGTGAGTTGTCAGGCTCAGGAAATATTGCACTGATTTCTGCAGGGACCGGATTGGGTGAGGCCGGACTTTATTTTGACGGCAAAAAATATCATCCATTTGCTGCTGAGGGTGGACACTCTGATTTTGCTCCCAGAACAGAACAGGATGTCCAACTCTGGAGATATTTGCAAAAGCAATTCGGACATGTAAGCTGGGAGCGTGTAGTGGCAGGACCAGGAATTCACAATATTTTTTTATATCTCACAACGGTA
>PSRI01000198.1 GCA_003175935.1 Bacteroidota bacterium | reverse complement strand
GGACAGCATATAACGTTGCCAGGGTTACTGGTGCTTTATGGCAATGGACCGGAATGAAAAGAAATACAGCTGTATGGCTGGGTGGTGGCAGCGCTCTTGCTTATCAAAGCATAATTGAAATTCTGGACGGCTTTTCCTCTGAATGGGGATTTAGCATGGGTGATATGACTGCAAATATAGTTGGCGCCAGCTCCTATGTGGCACAGGAACTATTATGGAAGGATCAAAGAATTCAAATCAAAATGTCCTATTTTCCTTACGATTATCCTCCTGATCAAATAGACAGAAGCAATGAACTTTTTGGTACGGGTTCTCTTGAAAGAGTTTTGAAGGATTACAATTCGCAAACTTATTGGCTGAGCGCCAATCTCAAATCTTTTTTCCCAAAATCAAATCTGCCTGCCTGGTTAGATTTTTCAATTGGATATAATTCTCGCGTAATGCTTGGTGCGAGTAGTAATATGTGGACTGATAAGGATGGAAATGTAGTTGATCGTTCAGATGTTGAAAGGTACAGGAGAATATTTTTTGCGCCCGATATTGATCTTACCAAAATTAAAACCAGAAGCAAATTCCTTCGTTCCATATTTTACCTGTTTAATATGGTAAAGATGCCATTACCCACATTAGAGTATGATACCCGGGGAAAATTTGTATTCCATGCTTTCTATTTCTAAGATTTTGTTCCTCACTTTTAAAAGTATGTCTTTTCACTGTCGTACAAAACCAGTACCCAGTCATTGTCTTTTCCGCTGGAAAAGGGTTTGAATTTTTTAATGCCCTTGTTTTCTATAATTCCAATTGGAATTTTCGCTCCAGTTCTGGGATCAAACCAAATTGCCCTTAATTTTTTGCCCTTTGTATTCCCCAGACGAACCGAAAAACTTTCTCCCCAGCCAGTATAAACCATCAAATAATCTTTTCCTGATATGGCTTGAATTCTTTTGTTGCCTTCAAGAGTATCCAGCAATATTTTTTGATTGGGTGTTCGCTCTGCAGGAGAAAATGATACCATTAAATTCTTAAGGTAATTCATTTGTCTTGCTCCAGGTAAATCCATAGAAACATACCAGTACCTCAACGGGCCATTTACAGCCGCTCTTTCGGGAGCATAAAATTGCCATATGGCATGGCAACCATAAGTATATCCAAAAGCTCCGGCAAAAACAGAATAATATGCTGCCTGCCGGATCATGTATGCTTGTGTATACCCTTTATTTTTTGCATCAAAGCAAAGTGGATGATCTTCATAGACTGCCTCGCCATCGATTACAGGCTTTGGAGGGTCTAAATTATAATCAGCTCCAATAAACTTCCATACCGGCGCATCATCACAGTGACCGGTTTGTTGCATATTGAAATCGAGCCAGGAATCCTTATGAAACCATCCTGAAGATGAGCAGGTAGATGAAGGTTGAGGATGAAAAGTCATAAGCGCATTCGCATCTCCACCGCAAGACTTAATAATGCCATTCGCCATGGAACGCCAAATGTTTACATCCGAATCATTTCTTGGCAATCGGTCCCCTCCTAAAATCCAAATGATGTTCTTTTTTTCTTTGTATCGATTTCCGATCCACTCTCCATATTTAGCAGCATTTGAACTATTAAAAATTTCCGGACCAACGCCCCAGGTATTTTTATATAATTTATCTCCCCAGGTTGGCAATAACGCAATATGCAATCCGTAATCATTCGCCCTGTCGATTATCCAATCAACATATCTAAAATATGCTTCCACTGGTTCAAGAGGATCATCGTTTTTAAGTGGCAGATCACCGTATGCATTTGGAGTATGCAGACCGTCAAATTCGGCAAGCACAACAGCCTGGATAACAGTAAATCCCTGGGCCGCCCTCGTTTGAAAGTAAGACTCCACCTCGTTTTTCTTCAGTCTGTGAAAAAGTTCCCATCCAGTGTCTCCTAACCAAAAAAATGGCGTCCCATCCTGGTATTGGAGGTAGCGATTGTTTGGACTCACAATCAGTCTACCGTGCTTATCAATTTCATGGTTGTGCTGAGCAATCAGCGATAATGCCGAAGAAAACAAACAAACCAGGTAAAAGAAAATGTTTCGAATATGGCGCATTGCTAAAAATAGAAATCGGAATGGTATTCAAATGGAATGATCAACTATTCCAACCACGCTCCTGTTACTTTATCTTTCGAAACTTCAACGAAGATTTGCTCCTGAAGTGTAGTTGCCAGTGAATATCCTACATAATCTGTATGAACCGGAAATGTTTTATGGGTTCTGTCAACCAGGGCAAGAGTTTGAATTTTTTTTGGATGAAAATCCAGAAAAGGTTTTAGGGAATACAACATCGTTTTCCCGCTATTTGCAACATCATCAACCAGGATAATTACACAGTCGTCCAATTTTTTTTGTGCACTCAGCCTTATTTCACCGGGATTGCGTTTATCGAGACTTACTTCAAATATTTCTATTTCAGCTTTCAAAATATCTTTAAGGAGATCCTTCAGTTGCCTGGCAATTACAACTCCGTTTTCCTTAATACCGGCAAGGACTATTTTAGATTCGCCCACGTTACGTTCTGCAATTTCGTAGGCCATACGCTGCAATTTTTTTTCAGCCTGGTCTGCGGTTAAGATAAAATTCTTCATTATTAAATTTTGCTCTCCAAATCTAAGTGGTCTGCATGAATAAAACAATTCGTTATAAAGGCACTATCTTAGAGCAATAAGTAGCCAACATGCACATTATATTTCAAGGCCTTTTCATTTTAGCATTGATTGTTGCCATCGTAATTTTTTCAAAGAATATCAGAGGTATAAGAAGAAATATTTTACTGGGAAAAGATGAAGATTTCACAGATCATAAAAGTCTTAGGTGGAATAATGTATTTCTGCTGGCTTTTGGTCAAAAGAAAATGTTTCGAAATCCCCTTGTTGCCATTTTGCACTTGTTCGTTTACGTTGGATTTGTTATTATAAATATTGAGGTCCTTGAAATTGTATTGGATGGTGTATTTGGAACGCACAGGATGTTTGCAAGCGCTCTTGGTGGTTTTTATACTTTTCTAATCAATTCTTTCGAAATACTTGCAGTACTTGTTTTATTGGGTTGCCTGATTTTCCTGATTAGAAGAAATATCTTAAAGTTGAAGCGTTTTATAAGCCATGATCTGGATGGATGGCCCCGGAGCGACGCAAACTATATTTTGATTACCGAGATCATTCTTATGGTCCTGTTTCTTACGATGAATGCCAGTGACCAGGTATTGAGGGATCGAGCTTTTGGCGTTTATGGTGAACATTTAGTTGGACCCTTCGTTATTTCGGGGAAATATTCCCAGATACTTTCGGGACTCAGCAGTACAAGTCTGGTTGCAATTGAAAGAACAAGTTGGTGGCTTCATATCCTGGGGATTCTATCGTTCTTAAATTACCTGCCATACTCCAAACACCTTCATATATTATTTGCGTTTCCAAATGCCTATTATGCAAGATTACTTCCCAAGGGTGAAATGAAAAATATGCCGTCAGTTCAGTTGGAAGTCTTATATGCAATGAAACCAGAACTGGCAAACAATGAAGCCATGCCTCCTGAAAAGTTTGGCGCCAAAGATGTTTTTGATTTAAGCTGGAGAAATCTCCTGGATGCTTATTCCTGCACAGAATGTGGCAGGTGTACGGCAGCCTGTCCGGCTAATATAACCGGTAAATTGCTTTCACCAAGGAAAATAATGATGGACACCAGGGACCGCCTGGAAGAAGTTGGAAAAAATATTGATACTAACGGTTCATTTCAACCAGATGGAAAGAGCTTGCTCCACAATTATATTTCAGTTGAAGAATTGAGGGCCTGCACAAGTTGCAATGCCTGCGTTGAAGAATGTCCCGTAAGTATTAGTCCACTTGAAATTATTTTCGAATTGCGTCGGTCTTTAATTATGGAAGAAAGCAATGCACCCCAGGAATGGAATACCATGTTTGGAAATATCGAGAATAACTTCGCGCCCTGGAAATTTGCTCCGGATGACCGCGATCAATGGAAATTAGGATGATTCTAAAATTATAATTAGCACGATCAAGATTCATTTGCAAATGATTCAAAAGAAAATATTATATACCATCGCAATTTTTTTTGCAGGCATAGTCACAAATGCATTCGGACAAACTGATTCATCAGGAAAATATTACAATTCATTTGATGGCACTAAAATTTATTATGAAGTTCGAGGTAGCGGCCCTACCGTTGTGCTGGTTCATGGCTTTATTGTAAATGGAGAATCGTGGAAAAGGACTTCATTGTACAATGAGCTTCTTAAATCCGGCTTCCAGGTCATTACCCTTGACATGCGGGGGAATGGCAAATCCGATAAACCTCATGATCCCAAAGCTTACGAAAATGATGCTGAAACAAAAGACATAATGGGACTTCTCAGCTCACTGGGAGTAAAATCTTATAGTGCAGTTGGGTATTCGAGGGGTTCAATTATAACTTCTCGCCTCCTGGTGCAGGATAAGCGTATTAGGGCAGCTGTAATAGGCGGGATGGGTTCGGACTTTACCGACACTGCCTGGCCACGCAGAAAAATGTTCTATCGGGCACTGATAGGCGAAGACGTTCCGGAACTTGCCTCAATGGTAAAATATGTGAAAGATTCAGGCCTGGATCAACTGGCGCTTGCCTACCTGCAAAAATCTCAGCCCTCAACCAGTCCGACTGAACTTTCAAAAGTTAATAAGCCTGTACTGATTATTTGTGGAACAGAAGATTCGGATAACGGTTCTTCAGAATCGCTTACCAAACTTATTCCAGGGGCTATTCATCGATCCTGTCCGGGTGACCATGGAGCAGCGGTTCGAACACCAGAGTTTTCAACAGAAGTGATCTCATTTCTAAAGGGGAATAGCCTATAATTTTTCTGCAGCATCTTTATGCCTCAACATTCGCCACAATTGAATAATGGCAGTAATGGAAAAAACAAATCCAATGATCCAGTGAATAACGTGTTGATTTGTATTCAACCTTTCCACAAGTAGCTTCCCACCAAAAATAAATACACACTGGCCGAGAAAAGTTCCAATTCCAATGCCCATGATATAGGAATTGTATTGAGTATTTATTGGAAGTAAAATTTTCTTAGTAAAGAGCACGGTGCTCCATCCAAACCAAAATGGAATTTGAACCGGATTAATGGCACTCATCGCAGCCCCCAGCCAAAACCTGTGCAGCGTGTTTGAAAGAATGATATTTTTAGTTTCATGGTTGCTTGTAGCAGCAATGAAGCTCGATACTGCAAGAGCAACTATGATCAATAGTGTTATCCATTCAAGCCATCTGAAAATTTTCTTTTGTTTTCTCACCCAGTCCATTGCTACTAAAGAAATTCTTACGTAGATAATTTCCACGGACAAACATCCAATCGCGAAATACATTGCCGGAGTTATTCCATCGCTTACCGCTATCTGCATGGCTGCAACGTTAAGAGTACCCAATGGAAGTGTACCCAAAAAGCTTATGAACATTCCCGTAAAAAAAATCCGAAGCAGGCGCATGAATTATTGAATCCATGCGAATTTCGAAAAGGAAGGTGAAACTTATGGAGTTTTAGTGAGATTTCTTTTACATGATATTATCCAGGATGAGATTGTAGCGTTTGTTATCGCGAAACATTTGAATTCCGTCGGCGGTACTCATATAATCCACGCCGTTTTTATGATTCATGCGACTTATTTTCCACATGATTCGCCAGTGTTTGGTAATTTCTCTCCAGGCATCAAATATGGAATTTTTGGGATCATACATATGCGTTGGCTCACTCCCTGCACCATTAAGCTCAATGATAGAAAAGTTTTTGCCTTCTTTTAAAAGTTCCAATGATTCATATCTTATATCTAATCTGCCATAATAAAAATCAGGAATCTGTAAGCAGATTTCGTTCATGAATTTTTCAAGATCGTGGTCGATCAGGTGGCTATAATCCAGAAATAAAGCACCCCTGGCATGATTTCCATAGGGGACTAAAATTTTGTGCTCTCCGTCCTGAAGTATAAGATCCAGTTGTTCTGGTATGGTAGCCCTGATATTCGGAAGTTGTAGAATATGCCTTTTTTCTTTTTGCAGTAATTGTTCTATGGTTGATTTACCGTCGCCCACAACTTCTACAAATTTTTTGCCCACTATACCAGAGATATTTCCTTTGTGAGCTCCTGGATACCTGAAATAAAAAATGCCCAATTCATTTTCAAATTCCACCAGCTCCTGGATAAGCATTTTAAGAGGAAATTTTTTGAGATAAGGAACCAGTTCTGATTCTTCGCAAATTTTCTTTACTCCTCTTCCTCTCCCACCAATGTCAGGTTTTGCAATCAGTGGATATTTAAATCCATTTTCCCTAACCTTTTGAATGATGGTGGCTTCGTCTTCCTCAACTTGAATCAAAATGGTTTTGGGAACATATTTTTTGGGGATGATGTCGTAAATTTTTTGTTTGGATTCCATTAGAAAGCCACCATATTCAATTCCCGGATTAGAAGCGTTGAAAAAAAAGAAAGAACGTGACCTCAGGCAAAGCGCCAGCCAAATAGGATAAATACAAAAATAGACCGTATTGAAGGGCCAATACTCCCAATTGAAGAGCCTGATGAAAAATGGTTTATGTAAAATTCGTTGAAGGCTATTCATGAAATGATAACTGCTGCGTTAGTGAAATATTTTCTTTCCAGGTTTTGCCCTGCTTTAAATCCTGGTGCGTCATGATTCCTTGCAAATTATTTATTTGAAGTGCGGAAATACAAAATGTGGAAACTAATCCGTCCCTTTCCATTACCAGTGCGTTTCTAAGGTCTCCATCACCCGAATACAAATGGAATTTAAGGATTGATTGCTGATTTAATTCAGCAGTATTTGACAGCCAGTTTTGAAACCACGATTCTCTTTTTAAAGCGGTTCCTTCGTCGTAAAGAGTCGAAGAGGACCAGATATGAGGTACAGAGCCATTCTTTAAAATCCTGTATTTTTTTGATCCATCCCATTTGCAGTCATAAAGCTGTCCATCTTCCCAAATAATGGCTGTAAATGGCTCAATGAAATTTAAATTAATGTCATGAAAAGTCTTTAAAATATTCTTAGAATCCAATAAATCTATCAGTATGAGTCCCCTGCTTTTTTTATAAGGAGGATTTGGTTTATGTTTCATAAACGCACCATTCAGAAATACAATGGCATTACCGTTTTCATGCAGACCCATCCAGGTACCTCCTGCATGTGGATCTCTGGGCATAAGTATATTGCCTGTTTTATTACTGTGAATGGCTGGTGGAACTGGGGCTAAGCGGGAGTTTTGTTCATCCCTGTTCGAGGTGATAAAAATAGAATCTCCAGCTGGAATAAAAGTTACTGTGCACATGAACGGCGATACTTTATTGTTGAACCTGCAACTCCAAATTCTTTGGGTACTGCTATCGTTGATACTTCACTAATACCGATTCTTATTAATGCCATATGATGAATGGTATGCTCCAGGTTGTAAGCAATCTCACGGTAATAATTAGTCGAAATTCTAACCGGATCTTTAGTCAACTCATCATAAGTTGACAAAAGAATCAAAGATTTATCATCCTTCTGCAGGCCTTCATAAATATTACGCAAAAGATAGGTGGAAAATTGTTTATCGGTTTCGATTTTTAAATCTCTTTTCCTGTTTTCGTAATTAATAATACCCTCCTGGTATCCTTCATCCAGGCACTGAAATAGCTCAATGATATGTCGAACATGTTGTCCGATGCTATTGCCAAAAAGGTTTTTGCACGGCATTACATATTCTTCCTGGCTAAGTTGATTGATGGAATCGGATAATTGCGCGAATACGGAGTGGACCGCTTTTCGAAGTATCATAAATAGAGTTTGCTGTATAATTAAAGTATTATTCCTTCCTGGCAAGGACGCTAAGGTTGACTGTAAGATTGTCTGACATGGTAAGGCTCCCACCCCCCACTTCAAAATCCCTTCTGTTAATTTTGAATTCGCCTTCAAACACATAATCTGTGCCCTGCGATGAAGCTTTAAACGGAATGGAAATTTCTTTGGTTACTTTTTTAATAGTAAGATTACCAACTGCGATGAAATTACCGGATTTAGGGCCCTGGGTTATTTTAGTAGACACAAAACTAATTTTCGGATAGTTCTTCACATCAAAATATTCTTCACCTTTCAAGTGATCATCTCTCATGTCGATACCGGTATTTACAGTTGCTGCATCTACACTAACATCAAATTTTGAAGCATCAGGATTATTTGGATCAAAATTGATTTTACCACTGATTCCTTTAAAATCTCCACTTACAGAGATTCCCAAATTCTTAATCTTAAATTTCACTGAACTTGATCCATCAACCGGTGAAAAATTTTGACCGGAGGAAGCAATCGCAAAAATCAATGCTAAAACAAAAAGGGTAAACTTATTCATATCTCCGTTTGACTCTCTAAATGTCCAAATATATCCCCAGTTTTTGTTAAAGTTTACCTTATTATTTGATCGGACAGATAAACTACACGAATTGATTTTAAACGCTTATTTTTTTCAATTTTAATAATTGGAACAATTGATCTTTGTAAACAATCATTAATATCAAACACGATATGAAAGTGATAACTGCATAAGTAAAAAGAACTGCATCGCCGTCAAACACTATTCCCAGCTTAGTTAGATGAAAGAAAATTGCACCTGCCATTAATGCAACTCCCAGAGCGGCCCCGATTCCGGTAGTTTTTGGATATAAAATCAAAATTGATGCAATCAATTCCAAAATGCCGGTCCCTATTCTTCCCCAAGGTTCCATTCCTAAAATTGTAAACAGGTGAACTGATTGCGGATGTCCGGAAAACTTAAAATATAAAGTTTGCAGCATAATTAGGGCTGCAATAATGCGGAGCACCCAAATGAAAATTAAACGTGCGTTCATTTTGAAAATGTTTTGGCATTTATTTCAATACAAAACTAATCTGGTGGTTGAAGTCTGCGTGTCAGCCACACGACATAACCCCGAATTGCAATTTTTTTAACAAGGAAGATAATACTGGAGAATATTGCTATTAAAATTCCGGATCAAGCTGTTCCATCCAGCGGAAGTGACGCCTGGACTGCCACCAAAATCTCCACCCTTTAAAAAATGACCAGTATGGTGCTCCATTTTTGTGGTTATAGCGGCTGATTCTATACAAAACTTTCCAGTGAAACAAAATTTCACGATAAGCTTCCATCAGCGTCATATTGCAATCGTAAATATGGTTCGGTTCGGCTCCGCATCCATTAAATTCAAGGATGTAGAAATTTTTGCCCTTTTTGAGATCGTCTATCGACTCGCATTTTATATCATATCTGCCATAATAAAAATGTCGGGTCTGTAAACTTATTTTATCAAAAACCTGGTGGAGTTCTTCATCAATTTCGTGTTCCAAATCAATGAATCTTGCACCTCTATTGTGGTTACCTGCATACGACAAAATAAAAGGTTCACCCTCCGGAATAATCAAATCAAGGAAAGCCTGATTTCTTTTTTTCAATTCATCAATTCTGCTTTTTGCACGCTTGTTTGTTTCAATTAATCTTGCTAAAGAAGATTTTCCATCGCCAGTAACTTCCAAATATTCTTTCTGAATAAAACCCGTAATCACACCTTCTTTTTGTGAAGGAAATCGATAATAAAAAACACTCACTTCTACAGGGAGATCAATCATTTCCTGCACGAGGTAATCTACCTGAATTGCTTCGTGATATTCTCTCAACTCCTGCCTGGAATTAATTTTTCTAAATAAAAGACCTTTCATCCCCACGTCTGGTTTTACAACAAGAGGGAATTCAATTTCTGCGTCACTTACCTGGTGAATTAATTTTTGAAATGATATTTCAGGCGAAATATAACAAGTAGGCGGATACCATTCTTCAGGAAGCTGTTCATACATTTCGCGTTTCCCCTCTCCTTCAAAGCCACCGAAAGTTATGGTTGGATTTGAAGAACTGAAAAACCATAGTGACCTGCTTCGAATGCAGTACCAAAGCCACACAAATGATAATGGAAAATACAATAACCTGAAAGGCCAGTGTTCCCAATTGTTTAAACGTTGAATCAAAACTTTCAAGCGAATCGGTGTTGATGAATTCAAAAAAGTTCAATACAAATTAAATGCCTTTTCACATCACTCAATTCAAAAACTGGGTTAACCGCAATAAATATCAATATACGCAGTTTTGAAATAAGAGCATAATCCCAAATTTGCCTTAGATTTGATTTAAACGGATTTTCATGGATGTTCCAGTAATGTCTGACCTGGCTGCCCGTGGCGAAAAACCTGAAATTTTATTTTGGGTTGGCTGTTCTGGCAGTTTTGATCAAAGAGCTCAAAAGATTACAAGGGCATTTGCCACCATCTTGAATAAAATTGGAATTAATTATGCCATTCTTGGTAAGGAAGAAATGTGCAATGGTGATCCTGCCCGCAGATCTGGCAACGAATTCTTATTTCAAATGATGGCTTACCAAAATATTCAGACCCTCAATAATTATGAAATCAAAAAAATAGTTACAACCTGCCCCCATTGCTTCAATATTTTAAAAAATGAATATCCCGGGCTGGGCGGGCACTACGAAGTACATCACCATTCCAGTTTTTTACAGACGTTAATTGACGAAGGAAAAATAAAAATTAAGGAAGGTGGTAGTTTCAAGGGGAAGCGCATAACCTTTCACGATAGTTGCTATTTGGGAAGAGCCAATAATATTTATGATGCTCCCCGAAAGGTATTGGAAGCCCTGGATGCCGACCTGTATGAAATGAAGAGGTGTAAATCTAAAGGTCTTTGTTGTGGAGCTGGCGGTGCTCAAATGTTTAAGGAAGAAGAAAAAGGCACAACACGCATCAATTTTGAAAGAACCCATGAAGCCCTTGATACGGGAGCGACCGTGATTGCAGCTGCCTGCCCTTTTTGCAATACCATGCTTACAGATGGCGTTAAAAACCAGGAAAAGGAAGAGCAAGTAAAAGTCATGGACATTGCCGAATTAGTTGCTGCTTCTCTCGAATGAAAAAATAATAATATCCAATGAACTACGGAAAGCGAGCTCTCATTCTAACTATTGCAATAGGTGCCTTCCTGTTTTTTTATCTGCGAACAGTAAAAAATGAAAGAGAAAAAGGAATTGAACAATTTCTCAAACACCCTGAGATTGGCGATATCTATAAAATAAGGTATGAAGATGAGGACGGAAATAAAACCGTGAGATATTATAAAGTCGCAGAAGTCCACGATAACTTTATTTCATTTTTCCCTGGAAAAATCAGCGCCTGGAATCTTAGTGATGTTCTTTTGGATGAATATGATACGACAATAACCAAAGACTTTACTCCGGAAGAATTAATTCAACTTAGTAAGGGCCAGCTGTCAAAATATAGAATGCGTGAGGCCGAGCTGGTGGAAATTCAAAGAAAGTCGAATAGAATTCCCGCAAATAGCATCTGATTTTATCCATAAATTTGCACTATGGAAAAGCAGTCTAAGATTGAATTACCTCAGGATTTTGATCCATCTTCAAGGGTTTGGATGTACCAGAGTGATAGAAAATTAGACGGGCATGAAGTTCAAAT
>PSRI01000004.1 GCA_003175935.1 Bacteroidota bacterium | reverse complement strand
TGTAAATAGAGAAAAAATGGCGCAAAGTCAGGAAGAGGAATCTCAACGTCATTTGATGCTTAACTTGACACTAGGTACTCGGTACTCTCAATCTACTTCTTTACGGAATTGTCGTAACACCTAACATTCTATTTACGGATAAGTCCGGCAATTTTTACCATTCTCTCCAACTTTTTAAGAATCAAAACAAAACCAGGCTGGCTGTTCAGCCTAAAAAAGCAAATATCCCTACTCATCCCTGCAATCAACCATTATATCAATTATGATTAGGGTCATAACGGAAATAATTTCGATATCAATAAATTCTTTACCCCCAAAACTAAATCCGGTCCCGACCAAATCAAAAAACCCGCTGTATGTACAAACCTTCTTACAAAATCATTTCCCTCGCCGTGACTCTGGCTACCCTGCTTTCTATAAGCTCCTGCCGGAAGTCTGAATTGCAAAAACCGGTAGAAGCACAAGCATCATTGGAATCACATCCAAACTGCTCCGATTGTGAATACCTCCGCAGCGTCTATGCTGACACTTTTGACCATCCTACACTTCTCGGCGATGCCATTAAAAATCCTTATCTGATTCCAAATATGGAACAGGCTTATTATAATATAAACGGGCATTATCCAGCCTGGACCATCCAGCCCTCACACATTTATGTAAAATTCAGTCCAAAGACCTATGTAGAACTCGCATCGCTGGAAGATTTGGATCTCGACCTTTTTAATTATCCGCTCGACAGAATACTAATCACCGAAGGAGATTATTTTCAGCAACCCGGCAAATCTCTTGAAGATATACCCGAATTCTTTTCAGTCGTAAGCACTTCATTCAGGTTGCCTGTTAACATTTCCTATGAGATTATTGATAAAATGTACATACCCGACAATGAACCAGACTGGGAAAATGAAGCACTCAGACTTACAAATAATTTGAACGACGGAGCTGAAAAGGAAAATCTCCAATCCAGGCAAAGACTCCCGGAAGAAAATTTACCAGGAATTAGTTCGCATAACAATTGCTCGCATACTCCTTCAGGAATCATTCAGGTACAAAATGAATTAAAAGGCGACAAAAATTTTCGCGGAGTTCGTCAGGCACAGGTTGTTGTGAGAAGGCTTTTTAAAATTGAACATCTTGTAACAGATGACCAGGGCAGATTTTCTTGTTCTAAATATTTCAGAAACAGCTACACAATTCTTGTAAAATTTAAAAACAAGTACGCCCGCATCAGTCGCATGCGCCCCTGGGCTCTGCACGAACAATTATTTCCGATAAAAATAAATTTTGGAAGTTGGTCCAATCTCGATTGTGCACACGCTTTCCAAATTGATCATCCAAATGTTACGTCACAAATCTTCACCAGCCACTGGTGTGCGGCTATAACTCAAAATGGTGTAATTGAACACAGAGAAATGTTGACCGCAGAGCATGTTGGTGTTCCTCCTCTGGGCCTGAATATTATGCTTAGTAGCAAGAAAGGTTCTGGTAACGGCAACACCTACATGATAAATAAGATGATGAAAACTTCTCCGGCAGTTCAAGGTACAGCGGTATTAATCATTTCTTCAATTGCATTGTGGTCACCGATCGGAGCGGGTTTATCGCTGATTGCAGAGGAAGTTTTTACAGCCAGAGCTCCAGATATAAAATTTGGTTATGGCGGTGATGCATCTTTCCTAACCACTGATCGCTATTGTGAACTGGTTTACCATGAACTCTCTCATGCTGCACACTATGCGGCTGTTGGAAACAACTGGTGGATGAGATTAGGTATTGCTGAAAATGACAACCCTGGTGAGGGTACCTATGGTAACTGTTGCACTGTGTACGCTCCCAGTATTGCCCTCGCAGAAGGTTGGGCATATTATATGGGTCACCATCTTGCCGATAAAAAATGGGGGATGCTAAGCACGTCTTTCCCAGAACAGGGCGACTTAATTCGTATGCAAAATCTTGTAACGTTTAGGGCGACAGCGAATTTTAGTAGTCATGTAGTTTTCCTCGAATCTTATCAACCACATAAAAAAGATGATCCCAATGCATGGATACCAAAAGGCCTGTTGTACGACCTGGTAGATAGCAGCACGGAATTGTTTCCTCAAAGTGGAATCATTGATGAAGTGAGTGGTTTTACAAACGAGGAATTATACAAAGCACTTCAGCCTGATGTCAAAGATATATTTGAATATAAACACAAACTTCTTATCCAAAATAATTTTCGGCAACAGCAAGCCGTAAACGAACTCTTCAAGGAGTACGGTTATTAATCAACCCAAAAATCAAAGCGATGAAATCAAAATTATTAGCCCTTGCGGTCCTTTTTGTAGCCAGCTCAAACTTAATTGCTCAAAATTCAAATCCAATTGAATTGAATTTTAAATACAAAATATGGATTACCACTACAAGTGGAAATTTAATCAAAGGAGTTCTTTTATCTGTAAGTGATAGCTCCGTAAAAATTTTTCCCGGAACATACGGCGACCTAAAAAAGCAAAAGAATTATACAATCATCAACCAGGATTATTCAACTATATCCGAAATAAAAATTAAGAAGAGAGCGGGGTGGTTAAAAGGAATGGGAATTGGCGCGCTGATTGGAGCCAGTCCGGTGTTATTTGGCGAGGCAGGCGCTTATGTTGCCATAGTTAGTTTTCCACTCGGAGTAGTTGTTGGTACAATCGTGGGCGCTACTTCAAAGAAAAAATTTGAGATAAATGCAGAGCTCCAAAATTTCAATAAGTTTCGTCACAAAGTTTCAAAAAAATAAACCTATGAAAAATCGAATCATTCTTTGCACGCTCGTTTTGCTTCCTTCTTTTTATGTGAAAGCTTCTGATTCTTTATCAGTTAATAAAAATATTCGTCGCATCAATCTGATCATCTCATCCAAAACAAAAAAAATTGATCCGGCTCCACTAAGCTTTCAATTTCAGGCATGGGTTACGCATTTGTTTCGTAGAAAGACTTTTTTCTACATCGTAGCCGCTTCATCAAAAGAAATGATAGCAAAAGCGCAACGTATTCTTGACAAAGAACATGCGATGATCGGAAATATTTGGTTTGACAGTCACGGTCACTTCGCAAAGCGAAAATCACTTTTTGAAATTGGAGAAGATGAATTTAACTATCAAAACATGTCGGATACATCACATACAAAGTGGCTCGCTGGTTTATCGAAGTACTGTGACGAATTTACGAAAGCGGGTATTGGAAGCTGTTATGCTGGGGCAACTTACTCCGCTGCGGCAGTTGAAGCTTTCCCCGCCAGGCGAATGAATGGCGATTCCCTGATGATGTCACTGAGTCATTTACTTAACCGGGCTACCGTTTATGCAAGTGAAAGTTGGGTAATGTCAGGCCCTGGTGTGTTCTCGAATTCATATGCTTTGTCGGGCCACCCCGGCAAGAGAAAATTCAAAGACAAAGTTTTTGAACCGGTATGGCAAAAGCTTGGTGTATGGAATTGTTATGAAGGATCTACAGGTTATTTCCATACGGTAAATACAGTTTCGCTCGACAAGCGCGCGGCCATACAGTGTTTGCCTGAAAATTACATCTCGAAAGGAAAACATGCTAAGTGTCAGAAAAAGCACCTGGAGGGTTTGAAGACAGGCAGGTATAATCTAGCTGCAATGTACCAATGATTTCAAAATCAAAAATAGTAACAGGGAATGCCGAAAACCTGAGAAAGAGTAGGCATCAAAAAATAAAGCTAATCAAATGAAAAAGACAATTTTTACAATGGCCCTTATTTGTGGCCTCACCGCGTTCGCTGTGTCGCAAAGTAAAGTCGCATTTAAAATCAATGCAGGAATGACTTCAGGCAGTGTAAAATCCGATATCGATGGTGAAAAAGATAACACCGATGATGTTGTAGGATTTACTGCAGGAGTTGCGGCAAACATGGCATTAGGAAAACATTTCAGTTTTGAACCGGGATTGAATTTTGTACAAAAGGGTGGCAAAGAAACGCAGGATCAAACTTCTGCAAGTGTTATCCTGGATTATGTCGAAATGCCACTGAATCTTCTTTACAATACGGCGGGAAAATCAGGTCAGTTTTTTATTGGTGCTGGTCCTTCTTTCTCATATGGAGTTGGTGGTAAAATCAAGGCCGAAGACAATGGTGTATCCGGCAGTGTCAAAGTAAAATTCGGAAATGGTGAAGGAGATCTTTTGAAACCCTTCGAAATGGGCGCTAATTTCCTAACAGGCTATCAATTCAAATCTGGACTCGCTCTTAGTGTGAATTATAATATAGGTCTCAGCGATGTATTGCCAGATAGCGAAAGTGGAAGTTGGAAAAACGAATACGTTGGTTTAAAAGTTGGATACAGGTTCCATTCAAAAAAATAAACACCGGCATTTTTCAAACAGCCGTTGCTAACCAAACCGACCAAAAACTTCTTTTATGAAAAAGTTTCTTCTAAACGCTCTGATCATTTTTCAAATTTCGTTCTTTACGAATCAGCCACTGATGGCACAAACAGACAGTTCCATAAAAATCAGCTGGATTAAAATCAAATTGAAGACAATGGACAATATCAAATTGACCGGTTACCTCTATCATGCCGAGCCTGATAGTGTTGTGATTTTGAAAGAAAAATTGAAAAACATAACTCCGGGATCTCTAAAGAATCCTCCCATTCCATGGGTAACCTCTATTGCTCCGCAAAGCATTGAGAAAATAATTATCCAAAAAGGTCGGAGAGCCCCTTTGTATGGCTCACTCATTGGACTGGGTACCGGTGTGCTTCTCGGTTATGCGTCAGGGTCCGATCCAGAAGGATCTTTTTTCAGGTGGACCGCAACTGATAAAGCAATCATCCTCGGAACAACGGGTTTGGTTACAGGTGCACTCGTTGGGACTATTATTTATTTCACATCTAAAAAAGTATTCAAGATAAACGGCAATACTTCGCAGTATAAAAACTCAAGAAGCAAATTGGCGAAGTATGACGTTTTCCACGGAGTGTTCTAAATGCGGGTTATAATTTAGATTTCGAATGCCCTGGCTCATTATGCCGGGGCATTTTTTATCCGATAATCCAAAAATTCTTCAGAAAATCTTCCATTCATAGCTCAATTGACTCTTTCGACTTTGGTAAAAATTTCCAGGAACACTCCCCATTAATTGCATTTTCTACTAAATGCAGGGTAATACATGGCAGGTTTTGCAATTAATGCACTTATCCCGCCACCTAAACCCCTACCCATAGCAGATTCATCCATTTTTTGAAAGCTCATGCGATTTACCAATTATGATTCGCCTGTTTGTGAGAGTAGGTTTGAATGGACAATGAATTTGAAGTACAGAGTTTACAAAATCAAATAAATAAAAACAGGGAATGCCGAAAACCTGAGAAAGAGTAGGCGTAAAAAATTAAAACTAGTCAAATGAAAAAAGCATTTTTTACTATGGCCCTTATGTACGGCCTTTGCGCTATAGCGTTTGCGCAGAACCAGGTCGCTTTCAAGATCAATGCAGGCATTAGTTCTGCAATGGTAAAATCTGATGTTGACGGCGAAAAAGAAAATACCAAATGCAGAATTGGATTTACGGCAGGAGTTGCAACTAATATTCCATTAGGCCAACATCTCAGTTTTGAGCCTGGATTAAATTACCTCCAAAAAGGTGGTAAACAAAATGTAGATCAGGCAAAATATGAAGTGGTATTGAACTACATTGAAATGCCATTGAATCTTCTTTACAAAACTTCGAGCAAATCAAATTCCGGCAATTTTTTCGTGGGTGCAGGTCCTTCGCTCGCATACGGAGTATCAGGAAAGATAAAACTTGAAGAAGCTGGTAATTCTGAAAGTGTTAAAATCAAATTCGGAAATGGTGACGATGATGATCTAAAAGCGCTCGACATAGGCGCCAATTTAATTGCCGGCTACCAATTCAAATCAGGATTCAGCCTTTGCGCCAATTACAATCTTGGATTGAGCAACTCATTTCATAATGGAGACGGGACCTGGAAAAATAATTATTTCGGTATCAGAATGGGGTACGCATTTCCTTCAAGAAGGTAATTGAAAATAATTTCAAGTGGCCATACATCTAATGGTCTCAATTTTCTAACAACGGGTAATAACTCAGAATTACAAAAGCTTTGGTGATTCTGCCCAAAGCTTTTGTTTTTCTCTCACTGAATTCCATATTCAATTAAAGAAAGGCGAATCAGATCTGGTGGTTATGGATCAACTAAACCATCAGATTAATATGAATCACCATCCAAAACTTACAATTATGAAACAGATATTTATTCTAATTACACTTTTGATAAGTACCCATTTTCAATCCCATTGCCAGGACTCTTTAATATTGAAGACTCCATATAAAATCAGGCAAAATGCATTTTATGTTGAATTAGCCGGTGAAACCTTGTTTGGACTTTCCATGAACTATGAACGATTTTTTTCAAAGAAGCCCGGGGGACTTAGCGCCAGGGTAGGTCTCGGTCTTGGATTTGTATCAGATTTGGAAACTAGTGAATCGTATTTTGCTATTCCCCTTGGTCTTTCTTATAATTTGGGGTTCGGAAGTAAAACAGATTTTTTAGAATTGGGAGCTAACTATTCGGCTATAAAAGGGAACGAAGGAGGTGGAACCTTGCAATTTTTAAATCCTGTGGTTGGATGGAGGCATATATCACCGAATGGCTTTCATATGAGGGTGACACTAATGCCGGTATTATTTGTGGAAGAAAGTTACCTGTTGCCCTGGGCGGGTGTAAGTTTGGGTTTCTCATTTTAATAATTGCAGATTTATTAAATATTGAGATGGAGAATTATTGAATCGGTTTTGTTTCCATTCTTTTTATTCTCCATCCTTCACCATTAATCCATTCCCACCTTGCAATGTATTCACCTTTTACATGCACCGTATCCTTTTCGTTGATGATGTCACCCTGTGTATAAATTCCTTTTTGGATCGCTGTGTCTTTGTTAATTACCAGGGAAGTTGTTGTGGAATTTTGCGCTATAACTTTTACATTTTTGAAACCTGCGAGAAAATGGCGAATCGAATCTCGTCCGACTGCCATATCGCCGAGTTCTCCATTGGGAGTGTACATAAGAGCAATTGAATCTGCATCCACCTTTAGAATGAGATGATCATAATGACTCATCATTTCTTTGACACCATCCTCATTGTGTTTTGAAGATTTGCAACTCATAAAAAGCAAAGTGAGGATGAGAAAAAAGAACGCGAACAGATAGGTTTTATTTAAGTGTTTCATGAAATTATTTTGATCATTTCTCAAATCAAAAATTTGGAGCCCACTCTAATCGATTAGAAAGTCCTGGCTTATTGTAAGCCTTCTCAATTTCTGCCCGACCTTCAGTAAAATGCTGCCATCCCCCAAAATGCAGAGGAACAATTTTCGCATCTTTAAAAAGCGATGCTGCTTTAAAACTTTCATCGATGGACATAGTGAGATGGGATTTGCCGACTTCTTTCACAGTTGCTGCGCCCATGAATAAGATAGCCAATCCAATTGAAAATCTTTTTCCCACTTCCTCAACTCCTTCAAACCACACCGTGTCGCCGCTAATGTATACTCCGCCTTTTGTTTCACCTTTAAAATTCAAAACAAATCCGGTCACCGGCCCCCGCTCACCATCTGCTGGTCCATGCTGACAGGGAGTTCCTGTGATTGTTAGAATTCTTCCATCTCGTGTAGGCACTTCAAAGCATTGCCAGTGATCAACACCAACGGAATTTGCTCCCAATCTCTCAGCACCCTTTGGAGTCGTATAAACTTTATCTACTGAAGAAAGAAATTCTCTACCGGAATTATCCAGGTTATCAAAGTGATGATCATGGCTCAGAAGTACAAAATCAATTTTGCCGAGATTCTGCGGTTGTACTGTGGGATTTTCAAGTTTATGCAAAACATACACCGGCGTTTTGTAGTCTGTATTGGCAGGATCAAAAGTTGGATCTGTAATAAACCTAAGCCCGCCAATTTCGAATAAAGCAGTCGGTCCCCCGATATACTTTATTACAATCTCATCTGAAATCATACTTGTAATAATTTTTCAAAACAAACACTGTTTTCAATTCCTACATACTGTCCGTAATTAGGAATAATTTTATATCCTCTTCTTTTATAAAGTTCAACGGCCTCTGTTTGTCGTTTCCCTGTTTCTAAAACACATTTTTCATATTTCAGTTCTCTGGCCCAGTTTTCTAATTCTGCTAAAACGCCCGATGCAATTCCTTTTCCTCTCCATACCGGCAATGTATACATGCGTTTTATTTCCATGCTCTGATCATTAAAATATTTCATGGCACCACAGGCAATGGGTTGGTCATTTTCATAAACAACTACTACATGTTTGATTTTGTCGAGCTTGTTGTACTGATCATAAAAACCATGCTCGTTACCATCTGTTACAGTCAGGTAATCATCAAGTGATTTCACTAAATCAATGAAATCGCGGTTAGTGGAATCCGTTCTGATAGTATTAATCATCGTAGTAAATTGTAGAAGGAAAAAATTTCAGATGGGAAGCAAATCAGTCGGTATAAAAATACAAAAGCTCGTGGGCATTTAGAACTAAGTATTGACGAATGGTTGAATGGGAATGCTACTTTGTCCAAATCTTTTTTTTACTGCTAGATAAATACAGGGAAATAGCAGCAAAAGATCCGATATGTGTGCAATCCATTCGGTCCTTGATATTCTGCTTAGCGGAAAGGAAATTCCTGCCAGGCAAAACAAAAGACTAATGGTTAATGGTACCGTTTTTTTTCGGGCAAATTGAATACCCAGCATGAATATACTGAGCGGAAAGATGGGTCCGGAGCCAATAATAATATTTGCGAGCTAACGGGAAATTTAGAAAGGACTTCAAGGTATTGTTGATGAGATATCCCAAATGCACTACTCAAATAGCCTAAGAAACCAAAACAAACTCCACTTATGCATCCAAAATAGGCCATCCACATTCCCCAAACAGAATAACGAGGTAGCGATACTGCCAGTAAGCTGAACAGGGCGCGGAAAGCTCCCAGCCAGAAAAACATTGAAATGATGATCAATAAGCCAGAGATTATGCTGTATTCACCTCCCTTCCAATAGAAAGTGGAAGTCGCAAAAAATAGCGGGGCAAGAACCAGGAACATTTGAAGGATAACCGATTCTACGTTAGACGCAATTTTACTCATAACATTTTGGGTTTGAAAAAGAGTGATGGCATATATACTCCGGGCAATAGAAAAAGTTACGTGGCAAAAT
Organism: Bacteroidota bacterium; assembly: GCA_003175935.1. Taxonomy (GTDB): domain Bacteria; phylum Bacteroidota; class Bacteroidia; order Chitinophagales; family Chitinophagaceae; genus PSRI01. The sequence continues at coordinate 7,075 of PSRI01000004.1, read as the reverse complement.
CCTGTATGGCGAAAAATCTCCTTTTCAACCGCTACCTTTGCAGCACTTTTCAAATGAACGGTTTCAATGAACACACATCTATCTGAACAGGAAATTATACGACGCGAAAAACGCCAGGAACTGGAAAAATTAGGAATAGATCCATATCCTGCGCCGGAATTCCCCATTACTCATACTTCCGTCCAAATCAAGGCAAATTTTAATGAAGAAACTAAAGAGCAATTCCAGGATATTTCTTTTGCTGGTAGGATTATGAGCGTTCGCGACATGGGAAAAGCGTCATTTGCTGTATTGCAGGATCATGCAGGAAAAATTCAGATTTATGTAAAGCGCGATGATATTTGCCCCGGTGAGGATAAATCCCTCTATGACATTGTTTGGAAAAAATTAATTGACATTGGCGATATCATTGGAGTGAAAGGATATGTTTTCACAACAAAGACAGGCGAAACTTCCATACACGTGAAAGAATTTAAAATTCTTTCAAAATCCCTCAAACCACTTCCAATTGTAAAAGCAGTGGATGGTCAAACTTTTGATGCAGTTACGGATACGGAATTTAAATATCGTCAGCGTTATGCCGACCTCATCATTAATCCGCAGGTAAAAGAAAGTTTTATCAAGCGTACCAGGATGATTAATACCATTCGGGATTTTTTAAATGAGCATGGGGCACTTGAAGTGGATACTCCTGTTTTGCAAAGCATTCCCGGCGGAGCCACAGCAAAGCCATTTATAACGCATCACAATGCTCTCGATATTCCTCTTTATCTCCGTATTGCAAATGAACTTTATTTGAAACGACTCATTGTAGGCGGATTTGATTGGGTATACGAATTCAGCAGAAACTTCAGAAACGAGGGAATGGATCGCACACATAATCCTGAATTCACCATTCTTGAATTCTATGTTGCGTACAAAGATTATTTCTGGATGATGAATATTACAGAAAGATTGCTTGAAGAAGTGGCGATTTCAATTAATAATAAAACGGAAGTGCAGGTTGGCGATAAAACTATCAATTTCAAAGCGCCATTTCATCGTGTATCCATTTACGATGCCATACAATCGCACACTGGTTTCGATATTTCGGGAATGGATGAAGAAGAACTCCGTGCTACCTGTAAAAAATTACATATAGAAACGGAACCTAGCATGGGCCGTGGTAAACTTATCGATTTAATTTTTGGGGAAAAATGTGAGCACCATTTCGTGCAACCAACTTTTATCATTGACTACCCCGTAGAAATGAGCCCTCTTACCAAAAAGCATCGAAGCAAAGCCGGACTCGTTGAAAGATTTGAACTGATCGTAACTGGTAAAGAAATCGCAAACGCATATAGTGAGTTAAATGATCCGATTGATCAGCGTGAAAGATTTGAAGAGCAGTCTGCACTTATGAAGAGAGGCGATGACGAAGCAATGTACATTGATCTCGATTTTCTGAGAGCTCTTGAATACGGTATGCCTCCAACTTCGGGAATAGGGATCGGCATTGACAGGCTTTGCATGCTCATGACCAATCAGCCATCAATTCAGGACGTATTATTATTTCCACAAATGAAACCCGAATGGAAGCAGGAGGAAAAATAATCATATCAAAATTCTTCTAATCTCTTATTTGCCGAAATTGATAAACGGCTGCATCCTTGTAGGAGAGGCTATATTTTGTCTCACTACTCGCAGATTTCTGTCGAAAACTTGCGATTTTTGTTCCTTTATCAAATACCAAAAACATGAGATTTCAACTCTTCTCCAAAGAGACCTTCCCCCCTTTATTTGCAAGTATTATCCTTTGTTTTCTTTTGACTTCTGTTTCAGCTCAAAAAAAAGATTTGAGTGATGAACAAATGTTGAAAGGCAAACCGACTAATATCACCCAACCACTTCCAATGGTTTTAGGATGGGTAGACGATTCTCATTTCCTGATTAGTAAGAAATCAAATACTGACACAGTCAATCAAACCTACCTTGTAGATTGCAAGACTGGAAATGAAACAGTATCTACAACGGATGCATTGAAAAAGCCGGAAAGCGGACCTGACAGGACCGTATACCTGAAAGGAATGGACCTTTTTTTCAAAGACGGTGATAAGCCCGAAGAAAGACTGACAAATGATTCTGTGAGGGAGTATACTCCTACACTTTCTCCTGATAAAAACTATGTGGCATTTACAAAAGAGCATAATCTCTACGTCATTAATCTCAATACAAAAAAAGAAAATAAAATAACCAGTGATGGCAGTGATGTTATTTTAAATGGGTACGCTTCCTGGGTTTACACTGAAGAAATTCTCGGTCGTGCTTCGCAATACAGAGCTTTTTGGTGGAGTCCGGACAGCAAAACACTTGCTTTTTTCAGATCGGATGATTCCAGGGTGCCGGTGTTTACTATTACCAGCGAAGTAGGTCAGCATGGCGCAATCGACGAAGAAAGATATCCTAAGCCTGGAGATCCGAATCCCGAAGTAAAAGTGGGAATTGTTTCTGCCGATGGCGGTAATGTTACCTGGGCAAATTTCAATGAACATGATGATCAGTATTTTGGACAGCCATACTGGAGGCCCGACGGCCAGGCGCTCTGGGTACAATGGTTAAATCGAGGTCAGGATAATCTCATTATTTATGAAGTGGATCTAAAGAATGGAAGTAAAAAGGAAGTTTACAATGAAAAGCAAAAAACATGGGTTGATCTGGATGATGGCAGTAGAAGAATTAAATTTTTGAAAGATGGGAAGAGATTTATTCTGCAAAGTGATCAGACAGGCTGGAACATGTTGTACTTATACGATATAACGGGCAAATTGATAAACCAGATCACCAGTGGGAAATTTACAGTTACTTCCGTTAATCAAATTGATGAACAAAATCAGGTTGTTTATTTCACTTGCAGGAAAGATAACACTGCGCGATATGATCTCTACAAAGTGAAATTCAATGGAACAGGTTTACAAAGACTAACCTTTGGCGAATACACACATCAAACCAATATTTCTCCAAACGGATCCTATTTTATTACAACCTATTCCAACACTGCCGAACCAGCAAAAATGAGTTTGGTCGATAACAAAGGAAAAGTTGTAAAAGAGTTTGCTGATTCAAAAGGTCCCGATTTCAATACCTATAATATTGCGAAAACAGAATTGGTAAGAGTGAAAACTGAAGATGGACTTTACGATTTGCCGATGAAAATAACCTGGCCATTAAATATGGAAGCAGGAAAAAAATATCCAGTACTCATTAATATTTATGGCGGACCTGGTGCAGGAACTGTTTATGATGGCTGGAGCTTCAACGGTCAGCAACAATGGTGGGCCAAAGAAGGATTGATCGTGGTTTCCATGGATCACCGCGCCAGCGGCCATTTTGGAAAGGAGGGCATTAATTATATGCACAGGAATTTGGGTTACTGGGAAATAAAAGACTGGAGTCAGTGTGTAAAATGGTTAATTGACCATGGAGCAGACAAAGAAAAAGTGTGCATCAGCGGATTTAGCTACGGTGGCTACATGACCTGTTATGCTCTTACTTATGGTTCAGACTATTTCACATATGGTTTGGCCGGGGGCTCTGTAGTCGATTGGAGCTTGTATGATAGCCACTACACTGAAAAATATATGGACACTCCAAAAGAAAATCCGGAAGGATACAAATCGAGTTCAGTGCTTAATTATATCGACAAATACAAGGGACTTTTGAGAATTTATCATGGAACATCCGACGATAATGTGCATTTGCAAAACAGCCTTCAACTGGTGAAGAAACTTGAAGAAGCAAAGAAGCATTTTGAATTCATGGTTTATCCGGGGGGAAAACATGGTTGGGGAGGGAATCAGTCGATGCACTCAACGAATGAAAATAATTTGTTTATCTATCGAAACTTATTAGGTAAAGAAATGCCGAAAATAATGTGGAGATAAAAATTGAGCCCCGCTAAAAGCGGGGTTCAATTTTGGAACAGGTCAGGAAATAATTTTTCGCACTTCATGTGGACAAACTGCCAGTTGGGGCGGGGACCTATATGTTCTTAAATACGCATTCTATAAATTTAGGTATACTAAACTCCATCAACATGAACAATTCAACGCTTGCCCGAATTGGTACCATTATTTATGCCATTGCGGTAATCATATTCGGGGTGATGCATTTTATGCATGCATCTGTAATGTCGGGTATGGTTCCCGGTTATTTTCCCGGCGGAGTTATTTGGGTATATCTTGCAGGAGCAGGATTGGTTTTGGCCGGAATCGCATTTTTGATTAACAAGTATTCCAGGATAGCGGGAATCTTGTTGGGATTGATGCTAATCCTATTTATTTTAGTGATTCATTTGCCGCACCACCTCCATGGAGATGGTACTTCACTGGCAATGATTCTTAAAGATGCTGCTATGGCTGGCGCTGCTTTTGTGATTGCCAGTCGTGGCAATTGAGCAACTTCAACCAGTCGAAAAGAGTTCCGGCGATTCTGTCGGGACTTTTTCATTTATAAAAAGAGATCCCGATAGAGTCGTGCTCCAGGCACGACTGAATATTTTTCAAAATTATTGATTCCTTCTTTTTTCAAAACTTCTTCATCAATGAAAAAATTTCCAGTGCATTCCGATGAAGGTTTACCGAGGATAAAGTAAGCTGCATCTGCGATGATTTCCGGAGTCCGGCTCATTTTTATTAAAGCATCGCCCCCCAGAAGATTTTGGACAGCTGCGGTCGCAATGGTCGTAACCGGCCATAATGCATTGGACGCAACCTTGTCCTTTTTTAGTTCAGCGGCAAGACCATATGCAATCATGCTCATTGAATACTTACTCATTGTGTACGCAAGATGGCCGGCAAACCATTTTGCATCCATATTAATTGGGGGCGAAAGTGTTAGGATATGAGGGTTATTTCCCTTGCGCAAAAAAGGAATGCAGGCTTTAGACATTAAGAACGTTCCACGCACATTTATGGAATGCATGAGATCGTATCTCTTTGCTTCAGTTTGTTCAGTTGGGGTTAGAGAGATGGCGGATGCGTTATTGATCAAAATATCAATTCCTCCAAAATGCTCTATTGCTTTTTGCACTGTTGCATTGATTTGATCTTCGAAACGGATATCACAGGGAACAGCCAGGGCTTTTCCTCCTGCTGCTTCAATTTCATTTGCTGCAGAATAAATGGTACCACCTAATTTTGGATTCTCTTCAGTTGACTTTGATGCAACAACAATATTGGCACCGTCTGCTGCAAGTTTTAATGCGATGGCTTTTCCAATACCCCGACTTGCACCTGTAATAAAAATTGTTTTTCCGCTGAATGACATGAGTATGATTTGTATTTCAAATCTACCCAAAAATGAAAACATCGACAGAAAAGCTGCCGATGTTTTTCAAACCTAAACACCTGTATGTAACGAATGATTAGTGCGCGTCTGCAGGAACTACAACATTCTTTTTAAATTTTTGAAGAAATACCAGGGGCACACAACACAGCACAAAAACACCCACCAGCAGATAAACATCATTGTAAGTTACAAGCATTGTTTGCCTGGTTATCGTTCCTTCCATTGCTCTGTAAGCCATTTGTTGCGCATCTGTTATGCTATATCCTTTACTCGTAAAGGTCCCGATTAATCCCTGCAAGCGTTGTTGATATGCAGGATTATAAGGGTTAATATTTTCCAACAAAATATTGCGGTTTACACCACTTTTGATATGTATGATTGTGGTGAGAATGGCGATACCAAATGAACCACCCAACTGACGCATCATATTATTTAATCCCGTGCCCTGTCCAATATCCTTTCCTTTCAAATCCTGAAGAGCTAGCGTAATCAGAGGAACAAATAACACACTCATTCCAATACCTCTAATAATTAAGGGCCAGAAGAAATCGCCGGTACCAGATTCAAGAGTTGAATTATGTAGCATCCAGCTAAACACAAAAAACAAAATGAATCCGAGCGTCGCCATGTACTGGGCAGGGACACCTTTCTTAAGCATCACTCCCACAAATGGCATCATACAAATTGTTGCTAATCCGCCCGGGAAAAGAAGCTCACCAGTTTGTTGTGCAGAAAAACCAAGTAAGTTTTGGCAAAATACCGGGAATATAAATACCGATCCATACAAGGCAAAACCAAGCGCGAATGAGCTGAAAATCCCGACGGTAAAACTTCGGTACTTCAAAATCTTGAAGTTCACAACAGGATGATCCGTGCTAAGCTCCCTCCAAATAAAGCTGATTGCTGCCAGGACAGTGGCCACTGTGAGTACAGAAATATAAGGAGTAGCGAACCAATCTTCTGATTCACCTTTTTCAAGAACAATTTGTAAGCTTCCAACTCCGATTGCCAGCAATAAAATTCCCCACCAGTCCACAGGTTGCCCCTTCGCATATCGCGGCGATTCTTTCACAAATGTGGATACGAAAAATGCTGCGAGTGCCCCAACAGGAACGTTTACATAAAATATCCAGGGCCAGTTAAAATGGTCCGTGATATATCCACCAATAGTTGGTCCGACAGTTGGGCCCACAACTGCACCCAGTCCGAACAACGCTGTTGCCATTCCAAGTTCTTCCTTGGGCCATGTTTCAACCAGGATTGCCTGCGCTGTAGATAATAATCCTCCACCAGCTAAACCTTGTAATACACGAAATGCGATTAATTCAGGAAGACTTGTTGCATTACCGCAAAGGATAGACGCAATTGTGAAAAGAATAATACTTGCAAGGAAATAATTCTTTCTTCCAAAACGGTCTCCCAACCATCCTGACATAGGAAGAATGATCACATTCGCTACAGCATAACCCGTTACCAACCATCCGGCATCTTCAAGTGTTGCACCCAGGTTTCCCATAATTTGGGGAAGTGCAACGTTTACAATCGTGGTATCAATTAACTCCAGCAGCGAAGCAGTAATTATCGTAAAGGTGATAATCCATTTTCGAAGTCCGTGCTCAGCCATAACTCATCTTTTTAATTTAGTCAATAGATTCTTCGAGCATTAACTCAAGCTTTATTTTGTGTGCACCACTACCTTAACACTCATGCCCGGACGCAGTTGCGAAACAAAATTTTGATCTGCCTGGAT
>PSRI01000006.1 GCA_003175935.1 Bacteroidota bacterium | reverse complement strand
TAAATAGTACCAAGTACTTAGTACCTAGACAATACAAAAACTACAAACAATAAACTACAAACAATAAACTACAAACAATGAACAATAAACTACAATTATTTCTTCCTGGCTACTCGATAAAGCACAAGACCCATAAATGCAAAAAACAAAACACCCAATAGATCATAACCTATACCACCGTTGCCTGCCTGCGATTCAAACAGATGAGTTACCTTTTCTTCGAGGCTGAGTTTTTTGAGCCAGTTTAGAATATTATCATTAACAGAAAGAATGGCTACTGCAACTCCGGCAAGCGCACCACCCGCTACAAGACCTGTAGCAAATAAATTCCCTTTACCGAGATCCTCATCTTCTGCAGATTCGACTTCACCTTTTTTCTTTTTCCTCCAGTCAACAAGTCCTTTTATTGCTCCGCCTATGAAAATGGGTAAAGTGGTAGAGAGAGGCAAATACAGACCAATAGAAAATGATAAGGCTTTAATTCCACAAAGCTCCATTGCTATTGCAATGAAAACGCCCACGAAAACAAATTGCCAGTCGAGATTAAACGATAAAATTCCTTTGATTAAAGTAGCCATTAGTGTTGCCTGTGGTGCAGAATACCTGTCCTGCCCAATGGCATGTGTGATGCCTTGCGCAAGCATATCGTGAGTGGGTGTATCCAAAATTTTTATGGTTACTCCAATCGCAACAGAAGAAACAATGGCGCCAATAAATAATGCTAACTGTTGATACCTGGGTGTCGCCCCGATAATATATCCCGTCTTTAGATCCTGGGAAGTGCCTCCCGCATTTGCTGCAGCAATGCAAATCATTCCACCAACAACTAGAGCCATGGGCTCATAAAATTTGCCCGTCCACCCAACTGCAATAAAAACAAGGCAGGTACCCATGATCGTTGCAATAGTCATTCCCGAAATCGGATTGTTGGAGGTACCTACAAGTCCAACGATCCTGGATGATACCGTTACAAAAAAAGCTCCGAATATGACTACCAGAATTCCGATTAATATTTTGCTGAAAAAATTATTTCCGGGAACCAACGGTAACAAAGCTAAAATAGCAACAAGCGCAAGACTTCCAATTCCAACAATTTTTATAGAGAGGTCCCTGTCTGTTCTTGAAACTTTCGTTTCTGTTTCGCCATCTTTCTTTTTTATTGAACCCAAACTACTTTTGAAAGAAGAGACAATTGTAGGCAGTGTTTTGATTAGAGTGATGAATCCGCCAGCCGCAACCGCACCTGCACCGATTTGTCGTACATACGCGCGATAAATTGCATTAGAATAATCTGCAAAAGTGTGTGTGTCGGGGTTCCATCCACCAGGTCCACCAGGATGAGCCAGATCGGTCAAATAACCAAGTTTGGCTAATTGTTCCGCAATGGTATCGGAAGGTACAATGGATGCAAGTAATGGGATGAGCACAAACCAGCTAAGAACACCACCCGCAACAAGAATACCCGAAATTTTTGGGCCAATTATATATCCGACGCCCATATATTCCGGAGTAATTTCTCCACTGATTCTTGCTGATGGAAATATTTTGTTTGCCTGTTTCGTGGCGAAAGAAGGTATTTCAGAAATTATATGCAATATTTTTTGAAACAATGCATAAGCGAAAGCAAATCCCAAACCCTGAAAAGCTGTCCTGGCAAATTCACCACCTTTTTCACCTGCTTTCAAAACTGAAGCACAGGCTGTTCCTTCAGGATATGGAAGGTTTCCATGTTCTTTTACAATCAGGGATCTTCTCAATGGAATCATCATCAGCGTTCCTAACATCCCACCTAATATCGCGAGCGTGAGAATGGTAAAATAACTGAAATAAGAAGCGCTGGCTTTCTCGCTTAAAAAGAGAAAACCCGGAATGGTAAATACAACTCCTGCAGCGATACTTTCCCCAGCCGAACCTGTTGTTTGAATAATATTATTTTCAAGAATAGTTGTTTTAAGAAATAATTTACTAAGTGCTATCGCCATTACTGCAATAGGGATGGATGCTGAAACTGTAAGGCCGGCTTTTAATGCGAGATAAACTGTAGAAGCGCCAAATATGATTCCGAATGCAGATCCTAAAAGAACAGCTTTGAGCGTGAATTCCGCCATTTTAGTTTCAGGCGAAATGAATGGTTCAAATTTTTTTTCGGACATAGCAGTTTTGGTTTGTAAAGTAAGATAGGAAAAAATGACTACCACGCATGATCGCACAGTTTTTCTTTTATCTTTAAGCTTTTTACAAATTATGACTGACAAACAACCCCAGGGAAAATTTCCCATATCCATCCCCTATATCATGGGAAATGAAATCGCTGAGCGATTCAGTTTTTACGGTATGCGATCCATCTTAACCGTATTCCTTGTTGCTTATTTTTTTAATCCTACGAATATTGCTTCACTAACTACTACCGCTAATGCGAAAGCAAATGAGTTGACACATTTATTTGTTACGCTTGCCTATTTTATGCCAATGGTTGGTGGTATTGCTGCGGATTGGTTTTTTGGCAAGTATAAAGTGATTCTGTACGTTTCTATATTTTATACTATTGGAACAATAATACTTGCGCTTTCTACACATAATCTCGGTTTTTTTGAATTAGGTCTCGTAGTAGTAGCTATTGCAGCAGGCGGAATTAAATCATGCGTATCCGCAAACGTTGGCGACCAATTTGATAAATCAAACCAACATTTACTTTCAAAAATGTATGGTTGGTTTTACGTAGCCATCAACACGGGAGGCACTTTGTCACCAATTTTCATTCCTATTTTTTATGAAAAGTTCGGACCAGGTGTTGCATTTGGAGTACCAGGAATATTAATGTGCATTGCCACAATCGTATTTTGGTTGGGAAGAAAAAAATATGTAAGGGTCCCGCCTTCTGGCGCCAGGAAAGAAAACTTTGTAAGCATAACTGCCTACGCTATTCAAAAATTGTTTTCAAGAAAATCTGGCCAATCTGTCTGGAGCGCCGTTGGCGAAAAATATTCTGCACAATCAATCGAGGGTGTAAAGGCAGTTTACCGGATTTTAATTGTGTTTGGATTCACTCCAATATACTGGGCAATGTGGGATCAAAACTTATCTGAATGGATCTTGCAGGCAAGAAATCTGGATTTGCACCTGGGCTTTGGCGTAACTATCCTGGCTCAACAGATCAATTTTATCAATCCATTATTTGTTGTAAGCTTAACTCCTGTATTCACCTATTTTATATTTCCATTTTTTGAAAGAATAGGAATCAAGCCGACTCCTCTTCGCAAAATTGGCGCTGGTTTGTTTTTAATTGGAATATGTTTCATAGTAATCGCTATGGTGCAACAAAATATTGACAAAGGTGGTCATCCTTCTGTATGGTGGCAGATTTTTGCTTATGTACTTTTAGCAATGTCTGAAATTCTGGTGTCGATTACCTGTTTGGAATATGCTTATACTCATTCTCCGCCCAATATGAAAAGCACTATGAGTGCCCTGTATCTCCTGGGTATATCAGTAGGGAATTATTTTGATACACTCATCAATGGAAGTATTGCAAATAATGGATATTTCTCGTCGCTTACAGGCGCGTCATACTATTGGTTCTTTATTAAAGTGCTTGTTGTATTCCTGATTATCTATCTTTTTGTTTCAAAGAAGATAGTTGAAAAAAATTATGTGCAGCCGACCGCTTAACTGATTAGGAATCTCCCGGTAAAGAATAAGTGCAATACATAAAATATTTGAGCGCACCTTTGATAAATACTCCGATATTCGCATGCGTAAATTCGAATAATTAATTAATAAAGATCATGCGTATCCTTTTGTTAGGCTCTGGAGGACGTGAACACGCCCTCGCTTGGAAAATCAGTCAGAGTAAGGATTGCAGCCAATTGTATATCGCACCCGGTAATGCAGGTACGGCTGACTTTGGCATTAATATAAAATTGAATGCAACTGATTTCGAAGGCGTAAAAAGCTTTTGCATCGAGGAAGGAATCGAAATGGTAGTCGTGGGCCCCGAAGAACCTCTTGTAAAAGGCATATATGATTTTTTTAAGCAAGATGTTATTCTCAAAAATATTGCAGTAATCGGACCGTCCACTGAAGGCGCCCGCCTGGAAGGAAGTAAGGCCTTTGCAAAATCATTCATGTTCCGACACGGAATTCCTACAGCAGCTTATAAAGAATTTAATTCTGAGAATTATGAGGAAGGGGTGAGCTACCTGCAATCCCATCCTCCTCCCATTGTATTGAAGGCAGATGGACTGGCAGCCGGGAAAGGTGTTGTTATTTGCCAGAACCCCGTTGAAGCAATGGCCGAATTTGAACTGATGATTCAGCAATCAAAATTTGGAGATGCGAGTAAGAAAGTTGTGGTGGAAGAATTTCTTTCAGGTATTGAAGTGAGTGTTTTTGTTCTTACCGATGGGAAAAATTATATGCTGTTGCCCGAGGCCAAAGATTACAAACGGATAGGGGTAGGCGACAAAGGGCTTAACACAGGTGGCATGGGAGCAGTGAGCCCTGTTGCATTTGTTGATGATACTTTCATGGAGAAAGTAATTAAAAAAATAGTTGAGCCAACCATAAAAGGCCTCGCGGAAGAACAAATAGATTTTAAGGGATTTATATTCCTCGGACTAATTAAAGTAGATGACGAACCGTATTTGATTGAATACAATTGTCGTCTCGGAGATCCGGAGACTGAAGTGGTAATTCCCCGAATGAAAAATGATTTGGTGGAATTATTTAAAGCAGTATCACAGCAACGGCTAAACGAAGTAAAACTGGAGATTGATCAGCGAAAAGCGGTAACTGTTGTTGCAGTAAGTAAGGGATATCCCGGAGAGTATGAAAAAGGTTTTGAAATTGATGGGATCGATATGATCCAGGAAGATGATGCGATAGTTTTTCAGGCAGGTACTAAACTCGATGATTCAAAAATTGTAACTAACGGTGGACGTGTACTCGCAGTTACTTCATTTGGGGATTCTGTAAAATCAGCTGCAGATAAATCGAAAGCGATTTTGGAAATAATAAATTTTGAAGGGATGTATTTCAGAAGTGATATCGGTTACGAATTCTATTAAAACCCATTGATTTTTTTCTTTTCGGTTTTCAACTTCCTTAACTCATTGCGGCATTATAATTGCCACTTCATGGCAAATTTTTAGAAATCGAACTGGAAGCTTCCGCTTCCGGTTTTTTCGTATATAAAAATATATGAGCCTAAAGTCAATAAAAATCAAGGTTTTGTCGTTTTGTATTTCAAATTATTTACTTCAAATTTGCAGGCATTAATTACAAATCATATTTCCAATATCAATTATGGGTCTTTTTAACTGGTTTACGCAAGATATTGCAATCGATCTGGGTACCGCAAATACCCTCATTATACACGACGACGAAATTGTAGTGAATGAACCCTCAATAGTAGCTCTGGACAGAAATAACCCCAAAAACGTGCTGGCTGTAGGAAAGAAGGCGTTGATGATGCACGAAAAAACCCACGAAAGTATCAGAACGGTTCGCCCGCTAAAAGATGGTGTAATTGCCGATTTTAACGCTGCCGAATTGATGATCAGGGAGATGATCAAGATGATCTATCCTAAAAAGCCTCTTTTTCCCCCAAGTTGGAGGATGATGATATGCATACCTTCCAGCATCACCGAAGTTGAAAAACGTGCAGTAAGAGATAGCGCTGAACAGGCTGGAGCCAAGGAAGTTTACCTGCTTCATGAGCCTATGGCAGCAGCCCTGGGTATTGGAATTGATGTGGAAGAACCCGTTGGAAATATGATCGTTGACATCGGCGGAGGAACAACGGGAATTACGGTAATCGCGCTGGCTGGTATAGTTTGCGACCAGTCGATCCGTATCGCCGGTGACGAATTCACGGCAGATATTATGGAAGCACTCAGACGCTACCACAGTTTATTAATAGGTGAAAGAACTTCCGAACAAATAAAAATACAGATCGGGGCCGCCATGAAGGACCTCGAAAATGCTCCGGATGACCTTCCGGTGAATGGTCGCGACCTGGTAACCGGTATTCCCAAGCAAATTATGGTTAGCTACCAGGAAGTTGCTGAGGCACTTGATAAAAGCATTTTTAAAATCGAGGAAGCCATCCTGAAAGCTCTGGAAACTACACCCCCGGAATTAGCTGCCGATATCTACCGTCGCGGAATTTATATTACTGGCGGTGGCGCGCTGTTGAGAGGTTTGGATAAAAGGCTCAGCCAAAAAATCAAACTTCCTGTACACGTGGCTGATGATCCTCTAAAAAGCGTGGTTAGAGGAACAGGTATTGCGCTTAAGAATTACCAACGTTATCCTTTTGTAATGAGATAATTTTCCTTCCTGCTTTTAATCCTTTCTGAATAGCCGGGCATCGCCCGCAATAAATTTCAGCAAGAGATTGAAGGGAATGAAAGTCCGGACGAAGAATAGAACTTTTATGATTTTGAATTTCAAAATTACCAATCGTGCGTAACGTCTTTCTATTCATCAGGCGGTATTTTAATTTTTTCTTCTTTATCGTCATACAGATCGTCGGACTCTCCATGCTTTTTAAATACAACAAATTTCATGAAGCCGCATTTATGGGAGTAGCCGGAGAAGTTACCGGAAGAATCAGCGAGAGATATAATAATGTAGAATACTACCTCCGTCTAAAGAAAGTAAATGAAAGTTTGGTCCAGGAAAATGCAAAATTGAGAAACATGCTCAAGCTCGATTTTCAGGCCCCTGATTCTTCTCAAAAATTTGTATTGGACTCATTTCGCATCGATTCTCTTGAAAAATTCAGAAGGTATCTCTACCTGCCGGCTAAAGTCATCAATAATTCTGTTACCTATCAAACCAACTATATAACCATTAGCAGGGGTACACTACAGGGCGTCCAAAAAGACATGACGGTGATAAGCTCAGATGGAATCGTGGGAACTGTAATCAACGTGAGTAATAATATGGCTACCATTATGAGCCTTTTGCACAGGCAAAACCGTGTGAGTTCAAGCCTTAAAAAAACGGGCGAAACCGGAACGGTGGAATGGGACGGAAAAGATCCGCAAGTGCTCACATTAAGAAATATTCCTAAAAGCGCCCCCGTAAAAGTTGGAGATACTGTGGTAACAGGTATCAATTCGAGTTTTCCTCCGGGTCACACTGTTGGCTATGTTACTGCGTTTGAATCTGAACCGGCAAGTAATTTCTATGTGATTTCCCTCCGACCCGCAACAAATTTCTTCAATGTTCAATTTGTATATGTAGTAAAGAATTTGCAGAAGGAAGAACAGGACGCTTTGGAAAAATCTACAACTAAGGACCAGGAAAGATGAGTGATCTCTTAAAAAATATTATCAGGTTTGTTTTGTTTATACTTGTTCAGGTTTTTATCCTCAGCAAGATCCCACCATTGCACCGGTTCATTACACCTTATTTGTATTTTCTCTATATTCTTTGGCTGCCATTTTCGATGTCGAGAATCAATCTCACTCTGGTAGGTTTCTTATTTGGTTTGTGCCTGGATTATTTCACAAAGAGTCCCGGACTCCACGCATGCGCCTGCTCTTTGATTGCGTATTTAAGACCATTTCTAATAAACATTCTAATTACACACGAAGGAATGGGATTCAACTATTCCGCTCCCGCACCTTCAAGTATGGGCTGGTCGCCATATATGGTTTATGTACTCATCCTCACTTTTGCACATAACGCCTACCTGATTTTTCTGGAATGGTTGCAGTTGCGTGATTTTTGGTATTTCCTTGGAAAAGTACTTTCAACAACCGGCATCAGTTTCCTTCTAATCATGGTGACAGAAATTCTTTTTTACAGGAAACAAAAATTTAGAACCAATACCTGATTTGGGAAATATCGGATGATAAATAAAGACTAAACTTGCACTCCAAAGCAATACACTGATTTAATTAAGCGATTTATACTAAATCTTAAATTTCTAACCAGGCTATGCCTGTATTTAATCAATCCCGGCAAAATGTTATCCGTCTCATATTCGTAGCCACTTTCCTGGTAATTGTGGCCAGGCTCTTTATGCTCCAGGTGGTTTCAAGTAAGTACCAGATTCAGGCGATGGATAATGCAGTATACAAGAAGGTTGTGTACCCTGACCGCGGAATTATTTACGACAGAAAAGGAAGACCCATTCTCAATAACACCATCATTTTTGATTTGATGGTGACTCCGGCTGAAATAAAAAATGTCGACACCAACTATCTCTGCAATCTCCTGGCAATTGATACTGCAGAATTCAACAGAAGGATGAAAAACGTTCTTTTCAAAAACAGGAACCGCTATTTGGCTTCTGTGTTTGAAGATTTGTTGCCACCAGATATGCAGGCAAAATTGGAAGAAAATATCTGGCGTTTTCCCGGATTTACATTAGTTGAACGTCCCATTAGAGCGTATCCCTATCACGCTGCCGCTCACTTGCTCGGATATATCGGCGAAGTAGACTCGGCCATTTTGCGAAGAAGTAAATTTTTCTATCAGCTGGGAGACTATGTTGGCAGATCCGGATTGGAACAGTATTACGAATCCGTACTCATGGGTCAGCGTGGAATGCAACATCTTATTAAAGATAATCGCAATCGGATTCAGGGATCCTGGGAAAATGGTAAATATGATACTGCAGCTATTGCAGGAAGAAGTTTGCGTACTTATCTCGACATAGACCTTCAACTTCTTGCTGAAAAGCTAATGACAAATAAAGTGGGAAGCATTGTTGCCATCGATCCCAAAACGGGAGGAATTTTAGCGATGGCTTCCGGACCAGGTTTTGACCCAAATGATCTTACAGGTCCTGAAAAACAAAAAAACTACGCAAAGATGGTTCTGGATGTATCCGGACCATTACTCAATCGCGCCATTAATGGACGTTACGAACCCGGGTCAACATTTAAGCCTCTCGGAGGATTGATTGCTTTGGATGAAGGCGTTATTACTCCGTCTTACGGTTATCCATGCCTGGGAGCTTACACTGCCTGCGGTAAAGTAATTAAATGCGAACATAAGGAACCCGGACATGCTGCTAATTTAAGGCTCGCACTTTCACACTCTTGCAACTCTTATTTTTCTCAAGTATATCGTTTGTCCGTTGACAATGCACAATATCACGGGGTGAAAAATGGATATATGAAGTGGAAACAATACATGAATGCATTTGGATTGGGCCACAGACTGGATATAGATCTTCCGGGAGAGGACTCAGGAAATATTCCCGACACCAGCGTATACAATAAAGATTACCGCGGACAATGGAACTCCTGTACCAACGTGACCCTTGGTATCGGTCAGGATAAAATGCAGGTCACTCCAATGCAACTTGCCAATGCAATGTGCATCATTGCCAACAAAGGTTATTATTATATCCCTCATATTGCAGAAAAATTCGACGGTGAGGCACCGAATGATTCTTTACTGGCCAAATTTCGTGAGCGACATGAAGTGCTTACTCACATTTCGGATGAAGCTTACGAAGCGATCCACAGCGGTATGCAGGATGTTGTAGAAAGCGGTACAGCTGCTGCAGCAAAAATCCCGGGAATCAATATTTGCGCTAAAACAGGTACTGCAGAAAAATATACCATACTCGATGGCAAAAGAATCAAGTTGCCCAACAACTCGATGTTCGTTTGTTTTGCTCCAAGAGAAAATCCGAAAATTGCAATCGCGGTTGCAGTTGAAAACGCTGGCTTTGGCGCAACCTGGGCCGCACCCATCGCTTCACTTTTACTAGAGAAATATTTGAACGATACACTACGAACAGAAAGACTAAAAGAAGTTGAACGCATTTCAAGCGCCAATTTGATGCCCGCTTACCTCAAGAGAAAACAATTTGTGGAAGATTCAACAAGAGCTTATTACTATTTTAACCTCACTAAGGATACGGGCTATTTGCGCAAATTCTATAAAGATGTAAAACAAAAAGCCGATTCAGCACGTAAATCAGTCCCAAAAACGATCCCGCAGAAAAGCCCGGCGATAATTAATAAGAATAAATATGATTCTGCCGGAAATAAAAATCCAAAAACATGAATCAGAATAGTCCTACCATATCAAGAGGTGTCGACTGGTCCATTGTATGGATGTACTTATTCCTTTGTGTCATCGGGATCATGAGCATATTTGCGGCAACTTATCACGAAGGTGATAATGTCCTTCAAAGTTTTCTTTCTTTCAAAACAGATTACAGTAAACAGTCATTATATTTTCTCATTGCAATAATTCTCGGGACAGTCATATTACTCACCGACAGTAAATTCTTTACCGCAACAGCCAATTTGTTTTACCTGTTTGGAATTATTTTGATGTTCCTGGTATTTCCATTTCACTCGAGGATTAAAGGCACTGAATCCATTATTAAACTTGGACTCTTTAACCTTCAACCTGCAGAGCTTTGTAAGGTTTTTGTGAACCTGGCACTAGCTAAATATTTGTCTCAACAGGATACTGATTTCTCTAAAACAAAATCACAATTGATTGCGGCGGGACTGGTTTTATTTCCAGCAGTTTTATCCAGGTTGCAAAGTGAAACAGGACTGGCGCTTGTATATTTTTCATTTTTTATTGTGATGTATCGTGAAGGTTTACCAGGCGCAGTACTTGTGATTGGATTTTCGCTGGCCGTCCTTGTAGTAGCTACGTTGCTTTTAGAACCGAATACTCTTGCAATTATTCTGACGGCAATTGCCATCATCTCCATTTATTTTTTACGAAGACAAATCAAACGAAAACGGAAAATATTTTTCCTGGTCATGGGCTTATGGGTGTTATGTGTGGGTGTGCAACGATTTGCCGTACCATTCTTTTTCGATCATGCTCTCGAGCCCTACCAGGTGAAGCGTATTTATGACGCCATAGGAAGGGATTATGTGCCCAAGAACCAGGCGCAGGCGGAACAGGTGATGAAGGAAGAAGAGAAAAGCAAAAAGAAATCTGGAGACGATGGAAACTATAATGTAAGACAATCAAAAATTGCGATTGGTTCAGGAGGAGTTTTGGGTAAAGGTTTACTAAAGGGTACTCAAACCCGTTATGGTTTTGTGCCGGAACAAAGAACGGATTTTATATTCGACACCATTGGGGAGGGATTTGGCTTTTTAGGAAGTTTTATATTCCTGATGTTATACCTGATTTTATTGCTAAGAATTGTAACCGTTGCAGAACGACAACGAAGTGTCTTCAGCAGATGTTATGCATATGGAGTCGCTGCTGTAATATTCTTTCACATTACAATTAATATCGGCATGGCCATTGGTCTGGTGCCTGTAATTGGTATTCCACTTCCATTTGTAAGTTATGGAGGAACCTCCCTGCTTACTTTCTCCATTATGCTGTTCATTTTAGTGAGATTAGATGCGGATCGTCAAATGGTGCTTAGGTAAATGTGCAGATCGTTACATTTGTCGGAACTATTTAAGTAAACCAATCTGGAATGGGAATTAAGATTCTGCCTCTTTCCGAGGGCACTTTCACAATTGATCAATCCAAGCTATTTGTTCCGTTTGATTTGAACAGAGATGATTTGCAAAAAAGACCCATTGGCAGTTTGCTGGTGGAGATTCAACCATTTGCTATTATCACTGATCGTGACATTCTGATTTGTGATACCGGATTGGGCTTTTCAAATCCTGACGGAGTCCTGCAAATCCACCAGAATCTGATTGACAATAATATTAATCCGCTCGATGTAACTAAAGTGCTGATGTCACATTTGCATAAAGACCATGCCGGGGGCATTTCAAAAAAAGATGAGATTCTTGAAAAACAGTTTTTGAGTTTTCCTAACGCTCAGTATTACGTGCAGAAACAGGAATTGAATTATGCATTTCAAAAAGGATTTCCTTCTTATTTAACTGCTGAATTTGAAATTTTGAAAGAGAGCGAGAAGGTTGTACTGCTCGATGGCTCAGGAACTATTGATGACTATATTCGCTTCGAACTTACGGGAGCTCACTGTCCCTTTCACCAGGTATTTTGGATTCAGTATGGAAATGAAATTATTTTTTTTGGTGGAGATGTAGCGCCGCAGCTCCAGCAAATGAAAAGCAAATTCATCGCCAAATACGATTACGACGGAAAGAAATGCATGGAATTGCGACAGGAATGGTGGGAGAGAGGCCAGAAAGAAAAATGGACTTTTTTGTTTTATCATGATGTGAAAAATCCAACCTGGAAATCGTAAATCACACTTATTGGTGCAGGAATTTTCTCTGAAAGATGTTAGATTTTTCTACTATACAAATCAAAAACAGCTTAATACAAAAAAGAAGGCCAGCTCTAGACAGAGCCAGCCGTTGCTAACCTATGAAAAACACCAAGTTAAAATTAGGTAAATTATTTCTAATATTTTTTAAAAACCTCTGTCTTTTCTAAGAGGTTTCATATCCTGCTTTTCTTTCATTCTTTGCATCCATTCCCTTTTCAAAAGAGTTCTAAACCTGTCCTCCGAACCATATACTTTTTGTGCTCTGTCGGGGTTCAAAATTCTAGCGAAATCGTTTCTATATTTTTTGCGGATGTCAAGAACTTTTTGTTGGCGGTCCAGGTCATCTTTGATATTCTTATCTGCAAGTACACCCTTTACTTCTTCTCTGTATCTATTAAAAACCGGCCAGAATTTTTCAGCTTCGTCAGGCGTAAGATCCAACTGTTTTGTAATATATGCAATTTCCAGCGCCTGAATTTTTCCACCCTGGGCATTTCCTCCAACATCGTCCTGTGCCCTGCCCGGATGGAAGGCAAATGTAAAAATTCCAAGAAATAAAATAATCTTTTTCATTTCCAAACTTTTTAATTACTCGTTAACGAGTTCCCTTCCAATGAGTTCTCATCCAAATAATCCTTGATATCATTGTCCGATGCACCTTTAAGCATATCCCGAACGCTGTTATCATCCAGATTAAGCAAAGCCAAACTATTATCATCCGTTTGGTTATCTAAATCAGGGCCGTCATTACCAAAGGTATTGTCAAGGAAATTTGCCAGAGCTTCATCTGAAACCTGTGGCATAACTCCTTCTACTTTTGTATCTAAACGCGCCGTCCCGGTACTATCTAAATTGTTATCTGTTGTTTTGTTTCCGGTCCTGAACATCAGCAGGGCACCGATACCAATCATCGCGACTACTGAAGCAGCTGCCGCATAATTAACGATTGACCTTCGTCCGGCACCCATCTTAATTACATTTCCCTTTTTTTCTTCCCGAAGCTTGAACTTTACACTTGATTCCAGACCTTCAAAATATCCCTCGGGCACTTCGAAGACCTGCTTATTTCTCAAACCGGCCAATAATGGTGATAATTCTAAAATCTCCTCATCCACCGGGCCGGTAGACCTGGCCATCCGAATTTTAGACATGATTTCTCCCGCCAGGGAATCAAAATAACCTTCCTTTACTGTAAAAGGGTTCGATTTTGAGGACTTCTCCAAAAAGGAGGAGGCCTCTGGTTCTTTTTGAATGGACCCAGGTTCAATACTCTTGATTTTCAAAAGAATATTAGCAGGCAGGGTATCAAAATACCCTTCCGGAACCTCAAAAACATTGTGGAAATCCAGGTTAGCAACGGCTGGACTGATAGCCCTCAATTCTTCCAATATCGTCTCTCTACTTTTCATCTTTGTTAAGACTTCGTTATAACTGATTAGTTTAATGATTCAGGATAAAATCCTCAATTTTCTTCACTGCATGGTGGTAACTGGCTTTAAGTGCCCCTTCCGAAGTTTCCAGTACCCTGCTCATTTCTTCATAAGGCATTTCATCGTAATACCTCAGATTGAAGACAATTCTCTGTTTCTCAGGTAATTGTTGAATAGCCAGTTGCAATTTCCATTCTAACCGGTTGGCGTCAAAATGCTTATCAGCCATTAATTGATTGGATAAATTGCTCTCTTCGTTATCTATAGAAACTGCGCTGCGCTTTTTTTGCTGCTCCAAAAAGGTCAGACTCTCATTCGTCGCGATCCTGTAAAGCCAGGTATAGAGTTGACTGTCTTCTCTGAAGTTTTCCAGGCCGTTCCAGACTTTGATAAACATATTTTGCAACACATCATTCGCGTCTTCATGTTCAACTACCATTCTGCGGATATGCCAGTACAATTTTTCCTGATATTTCTTAATTATTGCTGTAAAAGCCTTTTCTTTTGTCGCCGGGGCACGGAATTCCTGCAATAATGCTATATCCTCTGGATTAACAGCCATGCTAATAATTTGGGAGTTCGGCATAAAAATAAAAAAACCAATCATAGGATTGGCTTTTTTGAAAAAAGTTTAAATGCCGGTTTTGATTTAAGTTATTTACGAGGCATTACTCTGTCTACTGCAGCAACAATATCCGGAACATCCAATCCGTATTTTTTCAAAAGTTCCATGGGCTTTCCGCTTTCACCAAAAGTATCTTTCGTTCCCACGTATTCAATTGGAATTGGAAAATGTTTAGCGGCACACTGACCTATTGCATCTCCAAGCCCACCAATGATATTATGTTCTTCAACAGTAACTGCGCACTTTGTTTTTTGAATTGATTTTAAAACAGCTTCTTCATCAAGCGGCTTAATAGTATGAATATTGATAAGCTCAACACTCACGCCTCTTGCTTCTAATTGTATTCCTGCTTCAATAGCTTTCCAAACCATATGACCGCAAGCGAAAATGCTTACATCAGTTCCTTCAGAAAAATGTTGAGCTTTACCTATTTCAAATTTTTCTTTTGGATCAGTGAATATGGGCCACACAGGACGACCGAATCTCAAATAAACAGGTCCTTTATAATCAGCAATAGCAATTGTTGCAGCTTTGGTTTGATTATAATCGCAAGGAACAATTACAGTCATTCCCGGAAGCATTTTCATCAAACCAATATCTTCAAGAATCTGATGTGTCGCTCCATCTTCCCCCAGTGTCAGACCAGCGTGCGAAGCGCAGATTTTTACATTCTTTCCCGAATAAGCAACAGACTGCCTTATTTGATCATAAACTCTTCCTGTTGAGAAATTGGCAAAGGTAGTCGTGAATGGAATTTTCCCACCAATGGTTAAGCCTGCGCCAATACCAATCATGTTGGCTTCGGCAATTCCGCATTGAATATACCGATCTGGGAAATCTTTAATAAACGCATTTAATTTTAAAGAACCTGCAAGATCAGCTGTGAGAGCAACCACATTAGGATTTGTTTTTCCGAGTTCGTGAATGCCATCTCCGAATCCACTCCTTGTATCTTTTTGTCCGGTTACCTGGATATCTTTAAGCATGTATCAAAAATTATATGTGAGAAGCAAAGTAAAGGAAAGGTTTTGGGTTTCGGGGATAAAGAATTATTTTTTTTGAAGGAATAATTGTGACTAATTAATTCATCTGGAAATTTTTCCCCGTAAAAAGTTTTTCGTCTGCAATTAGCTTTTGCTCCCAGTTCCAGGCAGTGAGCATAATATCATTGAGGTTGTATTTCGGTTCCCATCCCAACAGATTTCTTGCTTTATCATTGTTTGCATAAATAGCAATTACGTCTCCGGGTCTTCTAGGTCCAATTACATAATTTAATTTAACGCGACTCACGTCCTCAAATGCTTTAATCGCTTCCAGAACAGTAATTCCACTACCTGATCCAAGATTGAATGCTTCGCAGAGTGTTTGATTTTTCTGATCGAGCAAATATTTAATTGCCAATGTATGTGCATGACCAAGGTCACATACGTGCACGAAATCGCGCACACAGGAACCATCCCGCGTTGCATAATCATTTCCAAAAACAACCATCTGAGGAATTTTTCCAATGGCAGTCTGGGTAATTACAGGAACCAGGTTTTGTGGCTTGTCAATTGGCAGTTCACCAATAAGCGAACTGGGATGTGCACCCGCAGGATTAAAATAGCGAAGGAGTATGCACTTTATTTTCGATGATTTTGAAAATTCATTTATGATTTGCTCACCCATTTGTTTGGTATATCCATAAGGAGATTCCGCTGGTTTTGGCGGCGTATTTTCTGTTACAGGAATCTGGTCAGGGTTTCCATATACTGTGCATGACGAAGAAAAGACAAAATATGAAATACCAAATTCGTCGACACATTTCAGCAGGTTAATGAGAGAAACCAGGTTGTTTTCGAAATACATCAGGGGTTTTTCAACCGATTCTCCCACGGCCTTAAATGCAGCAAAATGTATGATGCCTGCTATATCAGGATTCTCCTGGAATATGGCATGAGTATCGTCAAAATTGCATAGGTCTACCTTATAATTCTTGATTTTTTTACCTGAGATTTTTTCAATGCCCTCGAGAAGCCTGGTCGATGAGCGGGAATTATTGTCAACAGAAATTACATCGAATCCATTTTCAATGAGATCAAGAATGGTATGTGATCCGATATATCCGCATCCGCCTGTGACAAGAATTTTTTTCATAAATCCGGTCTATAATTTGTCTCAAGATACTAAGTTCATTAAATATTGCCCGTAACCACTTTTCATTAGTGGTTTTGACATTTCTATGAGTTCTTCTGTATTAATAAAACCTTTTCTGAAAGCTATTTCTTCAATACATGCAATTTTTATTCCCTGCCTTTGTTCAATAACCTGCACAAACATGGAAGCCTGCATCAAAGAATCAAAAGTTCCTGTGTCAAGCCATGCTGTTCCTCTGTCGAGTACAGATACTTTAAGCTTGCCTCTTTTCAAATATTCCTTATTTACATCAGTGATTTCATATTCACCACGGGGAGAAGGCTTTAAATTTTGTGCAATTTCAACAACAGAGTTATCATAGAAATATAAACCTGGAACCGCAAATTTACTTTTAGGTTTAGTTGGCTTTTCCTCAATGGAAATGGCGTTCATATGTGAGTCGAATTCTACAACTCCATATCTTTCCGGGTCACTCACCTCGTATGCGTAAATAATTCCACCTTCAGGATCAACGTTCTTGCTAAGTTGTTCACCCAACCCTGCACCATAAAAAATATTATCACCTAAAACCAGCGCAACTTTATCGGACCCAATAAATTCTTTTCCTATTACAAATGCCTGGGCCAACCCATTAGGGGTTCCCTGTTCGGCATAAGTGAAATTTAGACCAAGCTTTTTTCCATCACCAAATAACCTCTTGAAATTTGGAAGATCATGTGGTGTCGAGATGATCAGTATTTCCCTGATGCCCGCAAGCATTAATGTTGAAAGCGGATAATAGATCATTGGCTTATCATAAATCGGCATGATCTGTTTACTAATGGCGTAAGTGATAGGGTGGAGTCTGGTTCCGGACCCACCGGCAAGAATAATTCCCTTCATAAATATTAATGGTATTATAAGATCAAACGCAAAGGTAACTGGAACAAATTACCCGCAGCAAAGTAAAATAATGATGATTACCTGAAAATTAAATGATAAGCATAATAAACGCCCGCGGCCATAACTGCGCTAACAGGAATGGTTAGAATCCAGGCCCAAAGCAGGTTTACGGTTACGCCCCACCGTACTGCAGATAATCTCTTGGTGGCACCAACGCCCATAATGGATCCGGCAATGGTATGCGTGGTGCTGACGGGAATTTTCAAATTCTCAGTGACAAATAAAGTGATGGCTCCGGCAGTTTCAGCAGCTACACCTTCAAATGGGGTAACCTTGGTAATACGACTGCCCATTGTTTTTACAATTTTCCAGCCACCGCTCAATGTACCGAGAGCAATGGAGGAATAGCAGGCGAGTGGTACCCAGATAGGCATTTCTTCGAATGATTTGATGCTACCATTTGCAATCAATGCAACAGTTATGATACCCATTACTTTTTGTGCATCATTACCACCATGACCCAAACTGAATGCTGCAGACGAAACAAGTTGTAATCTTTTGAACCAGACTGTGGACCGATGTGCATTGAGATTACTAAGATATAAGGTGAACACTGCCATTACCAAAATAATCAGGCCCAATAACAGCCACTTGAAATTATGTGAATCGAAAATTACATTGAATGCATAAACATGAAAATGCGATTTGAGCTTTGCGGGATCAAATTCAAAATTTACGTATAGAAAAATCAATACAGCAATGATAACCGCAATAGAAAATAATTTAGGCAATATGCCTTTTCGGAATGAATTGATAAACCACACTGAAATGATAAACGCCATGATCATTCCTATTAGAGGAGCAAGAAAAATAAAACTAACAGTCTTGATTACAGGATCGGGATTGATGGAATTGAAGCCTGCATGCGCGATAGCTGCACCTGCAAATCCACCTATTAATGTGTGGGATGAGGAAGAAGGAATTCCAAACCACCAGGTCATCAGGTTCCAAATGATAGCGGCTACCAATCCGGATACAATAACCGGCAAAGTGATATAGGCTTCTTTTACAGTTTTTGCGATGGTATTTGCAACACCATGATCTTTAAAAATAAAAAATGCCACGAAATTGAAAAGTGCAGCCCAAAGAACCGCCTGGAAAGGAGTTAAAACTTTGGTAGAAACTATAGTAGCAATAGAATTGGCGGCGTCGTGAAAGCCATTAATGTAATCAAAAATCAGAGCCAGGATTATGATAATGACTAAAAGGGTCATGCGTTAATTTTGAAAATTGGGAATTGCCTTGCCAGGCTCATGTCAGGCATACTTCACAATAATTGATTCAATTACGTTTGCTGCATCCTCACATTTATCGGTGGCAATTTCCATTACCTGGTAAATCTCTCTCTTTTTAATTACTTCTTTGGCATCTGGCTCTGTTGCGAATAACCTTTCAATACTCATATCAAACACATCATCTGCCTGGTTCTCTATGCTGTTTATTTTAACAAGCGCTTCAGTGATTTGCCTCAGGTTCTTCATATTTCTTAATTCACTCACGGCGCTGTGTATATATTCACAACCCTGAACAATCAGATCTGCAAATTTTTGCATTCCCAAATCATTCGTATTAACGCGATAAAAATTTATTTTTTTAGAGGAAGCGAAAATATAATCCGCAATATCATCTAACGCTGACGCTAAATAGTGTATGTCTTCACGATCGAAAGGAGTAATGAAATTGCGACCCAGTTCTGTAAATATCTTGTGTGTGAGATCGTCGTTCACATGTTCCAGCTCTTCAATTTGAGACGTTATGGTAGCTCTCTTATCAAAATCATGCTCATTTACGGCCTCTTTTAATTTATGAGACATTGTGACAACTTTGGCTGATACCTGCTCAAAGAGATTGTAAAATACCCGATCCTTCGGCAAGAAAATCTTCATGAATGAATTGATCGCCATTTCAACAAATTTGCGGCAAAAATAGAACTCTAACCTGCGGGTAAGGATCAATTTGGAGAGTTAATAATTTCTTAACATTGAACGAAAAAAATGCGCCAGAGTTTCTATAAGTCCCTGATTATCAAAAATAAAATTAACCAAACCCTTTGCAATTTCATTAAATTTATTTATTCGCCCGAACTGAAGATGAAAGGTTGAAGCATTTTTGTCTAAGTACTCTATGCTGAGTACTCGGTGCTATATCTTTTGCCCGGATACACGATATAGGATATAAGATATAATGTATAAGAGAAATGATCGATAATAGTTTAAAATCTCTGTGATCAATCCCCAATCCCATATCATATATCTTCTGTCTTAGTACTTTATCCTAAGTACTAAGTACAAAGGACTCACTACTTTTCCCCTATTTTTGCCCTGCTTAAGGAAATTATATGTTTTTGTTTCTCAAAAGAGGAGGCTTCCTGCTTCTCCTTACCATCTTTGCATTGCAAAGCCGCGCCCAGTTTATGATGGATATGATCGACACAACTAAGGATGTGGGAAAAGGCCTGCTTTCCATTTATAAACGTTTTGACCACATTCAAATTAGCGGATATATTCAGCCCCAATACCAGGTTGCAGACAGTGCTGGAATAAAAAGTTTCAGTGGTGGCGATTTTGCTCCTTACAGTAACAATCGTTTCATGATACGAAGGGGCAGAATTTTATTTAGTTACGCCCATTTTGATAAAGAATCCAGACCCACGGTCCAGTTTGTTCTTCAAATTGATGGGACTGAAAGGGGTGTCTTCATTCGCGATCTCTGGGGAAGGGTCTATGAAAATAAATTTCAAAAGTTTGCACTTGCGATGGGAATTTTCGCAAGACCATTTGGGTATGAAATTAATTTGCCTTCAGCAGACAGGGAAACTCCTGAGAGAGGAAGAATGTCTCAAACATTAATGAAGACTGAAAGAGATCTGGGTGCCATGGGATCTTTCGAAGACCGTAAAAAAGGTTCATCTATAAAGAACCTGCATTTTGATATCGGGATGTTTAATGGTCCGGGATTGAGTGGAACAACTGATTATGACAGCTACAAAGATTTAATCACCCAACTTTTTTGGAAGTCATCGCAAATTGCCCACAATATCTATCTGTCAGGAGGTATCTCATATTATAATGGAGGAATCAGACAGAATAGTAAGTATAGCTATGCCATGGGAACGAATGGAGGAGTAAAAACTTTTGTTGTTGATTCCTCTGACAAGAATGTAGGTAGAAAATCTCCAAGGGTCTATTCCGGAGCAAATGTTCAGATAAAATTCCTGCACCGATGGGGGGCAACAGAAATTCGCGGGGAGTATTGGCAGGGACAACAAACTGCAACAGAATTCACAAGTGAAACTCCCGGAACAATTCCTGTAGTTGGTTTAAGCTTTGCCCCTTATTACTTAAGAAAATTTAATGGAGCATTTGTTTATTTCCTGCAAAATATCGTTAACAAAAAGCATCAATTAGTATTCAAGTTCGATTTTTACGATCCCAATACACAGGTAAAAGGGAAAGAAATAGGAGCTCCCGGATCAAATACAAATTTTGCAGACATACGCTATAATACTTTTGGGTTCGGATACATATATTATATGCACACCAATTTGAAGCTGATGTTGTGGTATGATATTGTTAAGAACGAAGCTACTAACACTGTCTTGTATCAAAAGGACGTAAAAGACAATGTCCTCACCTGTCGTCTTCAGTTCAGATTTTAATGGTAAAAAATTTTGATTGTTTACAATAGCCAAACATTGACGTAACAATTAATTAATATTGGTAACAATTACTTACGGTTCTTAATGATTCCTTAACACTCCGTTAATAAACCAGTAACAGGTGGAGGGTTTCTTTGTGGCAAATTATTTCAAATGCGATCCGTAAGAATTTTACTTTTATCACTGGTTTCTCTGATTTTTATTACCACACAAACAAACGCTCAGGAAACAACAGCAACTCTTTCAGGAAGAGTTACTGAAAATAACGGAAGCCCCGTTCAAGGTGCATCCGTAACTATTAAGCATGAACCGACTGGTACAGTTGTTATCAGCCAAACAAACTCAAAAGGTTTGTTTACTGTTCCAAACTTGAAACCTGGCGGACCTTATACAGTGACCATTACTTTCACTGGTTTTCAGGAAGAAAAGTTTGATAACATCAATTTGAACCTTGGTGATAACACAGCTTTAAATGTGCCATTGAAAGTTGAAGACAAGAGTTTGAAAGAAGTTGTCGTGACCGGAACTAAAAGAGTAAACTCTGGTTTAACCGTAGGTAAGCAACAATTAAATACGCTGCCTACTTTAGGTAGGAGTCTTTCAGATTTTACCCGCCTTACTCCTCAATCAAATAATAATTCTTTCGCAGGAACTAATTTTCGTTATAACAACTTCACCCTCGATGGTGCTATTAATAATGATGCAATCGGATTCAGCAACTCATTTGGTGGAGTTAGTGGTGGCGGTCAGGCAGGAACCGCAGGTGCTGGTACCCGTACTAATCCTTACAGTCTGGAATCAATCCAGGAAGTACAGGTTCAACTGGCACCATTCGATGTTAAAATCGGAAACTTTACAGGTGGTAGTGTAAATGCAGTTACCAAAAGCGGAACGAACGAGTTCCATGGATCAGTTTATGGGTATGGTCGTAACCAAACACTCATGGGCAAAAGTGTAGATGGACAAAAAACAAAAATAGGTTCTGACTTCCACGATTACCAAACTGGTTTTAGTCTGGGTGGTCCCATCATTAAGAATAAATTATTCTTCTTCTTTAATGGTGAAATTACACGCAGACAGGAACCAACTTTCTACAATGCAGGTGATCCCGGAGCTGCAATTAGTGTGACTGATGCACAAGCAATCAAAGACCGTTTACAATCTGCATATGGATATGATGTAGGAACCTATGACAAATACAAGATTTTTACGAACAGTGATAAGATTTTTGCACGTATCGACTGGAATGTAAGCAAGAAAAGCACCCTTATGCTTCGTGCAGTCTACACCAGTGGAACAGGTAATAATCTGGAACGTTCGTCTACTAACTTCCAGTTCTCTTCTACTGACTTTACCCAGCATACTAAGAACGTTAACCTCGTGGGTGAATTGAAAACCAAAGTGAGCAATAACGTCAGCAATATCTTAAATGTAAGTTACATCAATGTTCACGAGTATAGAGATTTCCCCGGTGTACTTTCTCCATTTATGGATATTGGAAGTGGTGCTATTTGGGCGGGAACCTGGAGAGAAGCTTCCATATATAATATGAAGCAACAAACTATCGAGATTTCAGACAATATTACCTGGACAAAAGGTATCAATAAATTCACTTTCGGTACGCACAATGAATTTTATAACCTAACCTATGGTTTTATCAACTCATGGAATGGACGTTGGGAATATGCAAGTGTGAACGACTTTTTGGCTGATAAACCAAGTCGTATTCGCGGTGCGTTCACAATCGATCCTAAAATTCCTAATGACCGGGACTATCTCTATAACAATCCACCAAACCCTTACAAGGTTAACTTAATGAGTGGTTATGCACAGGATGAAATTTCTATCAGCAAAAAATTCAAACTGACACCTGGAGTGAGAGTTGATTATCCATTCCTGAATGAGCAGCCTAAATTGGATCCTGCTGTAAATTCAACACCTGATTATGAATCTCAAAATCCTACTTATTCTCACACACCGTTCTCTCAGTTGACTAATAAATGGTTGGGTAAACCAACAATTTCACCACGCATCGGATTCAATTATGATGTTAATGGCGATCAGAAACTCGTATTCAGAGGTGGAACAGGAATTTTTGTTGGCAGAATGCCATTTGCATGGCTCGGTTATGCATACACGTTAACCGGAGAAGTTTATGGTAATATCGACTATCGTCCAGCTGGAAAAGTGGTTCCTTTAGCTATCGATCCTTTGAACCTTGTTGATACTGTTACCAAATATGGCGGACCTGGTGCTGCTAACACCAGAGAGGTTGACCTTATTGACAACAACTTTAAATTACCAAGTGTTTGGAGAAGTGAGGTTGCTATGGACTGGAAATTTGGAAGAGGTTATAAACTGACACTCGACTTCCTATACACAAAAACACTCTATGATGTAAAATTCCAACAGATAAATATTAAGGACTCTACTGCATATTTTTCTGAAGGGCCAACTCAATCACCAGTTTACGTAGGCGGCAAAATGAACACTCAATTCTCCAATGCATATTTCCTTTCTAATACAAAAGACGGATACAGGTATAACATTACTGCACAATTATCGAAGGTTACAAACAACATCCACATGGGCAAACATAGTTTGAACCTAAATTGGATGGTTGCATACACTTATGGACAGAGCAAAGATGTAAGCAATGGAATTCGAAATTCATTCCAGAGTAACTACGAGTTGAATCCCTCAATCAGTCCAAATAATTCGCAACTTGCTTTTTCAAACTTCGACTTACGTAATCGTATAGTTGCAACTGTAGGTGCCGGACTCAACTGGAACAATTTTAATACTACATCTCTTTCATTCTTCTATGCAGGTCAATCCGGAAGTCCTTACAGCTTTATTTATGCATCCGGTGGTGCGCCATTTGGAAACTCTTCAAATGCTAACCTTCCATATATACCAGCAAACCAGAGCGAAATTCATTTAGCAGATAAAGGCACTTATACTGCAGCGCAACAGTGGGCCGATCTGGACGCTTTCATCAGTGGTAATGATTACCTCAAAACAAGAAGAGGTCAGTATGCCGAACGTAATGGAGCACGCACGCCATGGAACCATGAACTGGATATGAAATTGATGCATGAATTCAGATTCAAAGTTGGTGGCGAAAAAATTCACACTTTGGCACTCAGTCTTGATATATTCAACGTGTTGAATCTTTTGAACAATGATTGGGGTCATATCACTTTCGTGACAAATACAAATAACTATACCGTTAACCTGCTCACGTTCGTGAAAGATGCAAATGGCGTAAAACCAGGAGCACCAGCCACCGGTTATATTCCAACTTACAATTTCAATAAACCATCAACCGGTCAATATTATACAGTTGATCCTCTCAACTCACGTTGGCAAGGACAGTTAGGTATAAAATATAGTTTCTAAGAGGCTACTATCTCAAATAGTTTCCTTAAGCAAAAGTTGCAAATCAACTGCCACCCTGGTTTTTACCGGGGTGTGCTTTTTGGTTGCCTGCCCGGCGTAGCGTAGCGTAGACGGGAACGTTGAAAGTTGAAGGTTGAATGTCTGTTGAATGTTTGTTGAATGTTGAAGGTTTGGGTTAAAAGTTTAAGGTTCAGGGTTAAATCTTCAGCGTTCAAAGTATTTGTCCAAGTACTAAGTACTTTATACTAAATACTATTGAATTCTATCTAGGTACTAGGTACTTGGTACTATAAATCTTCAATTTAATTCCTGAATATAGTCTTTGGAAATGAAATGATCCTGCACCGAAATCCTTTCCATCATGGTGCTTACAATTTCTTCTGTTGTGTGAGAATAATCCACGGCGGGAATATTTCCCTGCTCAAACCATTCGCGGAAAATGGTGGGGAAATCATCGGAGAGTGAGGTCAGACTTTTTACTCCCATTCTTTCTAAAGCAGCGGCATTGCATAATTGTTCATATTGCCCCTGGATTGGAATTACAATCATTTTCTTTTTCAGATATAATACTTCCGCAGGAGTTTCAAAGCCGGCGCCGCAAATGATCGCCGTGCATGTAATCAAACTTTCGTTGAATCCGTTTTTACTAACGGGGACAAAAGTTAAATTATCCTGCCGACGTATTGTAGAAGCCTGCCTTGAAAAAACCCTGAATTCAAATTCGGGGATTTGTGACAGGCTACGGTGCAATTCAAATTCGCAGTAAGAAGGAAGGTAAACGGCTATAAATCCATCATCAGATGGCTCTGCCTCCTGAATTTCTTTCTTAATCACGGGTGGTAGAATAAAGTCATCATAGGTCTCGAAATGAAGACCCACATAGTTGGTAGATTTTGCAAAATTTTTAAGGAGCCATTCGCCTACGACACTTTGTTTTTCAGGTCTTGGTGTGAGATCCGACATAAAGCTTGCCTGGTGACCAAAATTTACAGATGGAATTTTCTTCTTTGAACAGGCTAGAGAAGTGATGCACTCAAAGTCGTTGATCACGAGATCATATTTTTCCACGGGCAGATCCATGATTTCCTTGCGGATTCTCATTGGAGAAAATTTGCGAAACATCTTGAGATAGTCAAGTTTACCTGTACAGGTATAAAACAAACTCATGCCTTCGCTTCTGAATTTAATCGGCGCGTCTAGTTGCAGTGTACTGTTTGCGCCGCTGAGAAAAATATCGACAGATCCATATTTTTCAAGGTATGGCATGAGTTCCATAGCCCGGCTAATATGACCATTTCCTGTCGCCTGAATAGCATAAAAGATCTTCATAAATTATACGGCTAGTGAATTAATCTGGTAACTGATCTCATCTGTTATCACATTTGTAACCGGTGTTTGCATATCAACCTTTGAGGTAGGACATTTGCTCTCATCAAACTGAAATACCGTCCATTCGTTTTTTGCATATTCTAATGCTGTACAATGTTCCACCCAGTCGCCTGAATTCAGGTAAGTCACACTTCCATTTTCATTAGTAATGATTCTTTTTTGGGGCTTATGTATATGTCCGCAAATCACATAATCATATTTTTTCTGGATTGCGAGTTCTGCAGCGGTCATTTCAAAATCATTCACCTTCACTACCGCTTTGTTCACTTCGTCCATTATTTTTTTAGAAAGAGAAATCCTTTCTCTTCCAATTGATTTCAAAAAGAAATTGATGAATCTGTTCACGAGAATGAGGAAACCATAACCACTGCTTCCCAGTTTTGCCAAAAATTTTGCACTTCCTTTAGTTGTATTGTCAAATACATCCCCATGAAAAATCCAGGTCATTTTTTTATCGATTTCCAATACGAGCTTGTCGGTTAATGCGAAATTCCCCACGATGAAATCCGAGTATTTTCTCATCATTTCATCGTGGTTGCCTGTGATATAAAAAACTCTTGTTCCCTGCGAAATGCAATTGAAGAATTCTTTGATTACCGACATGTGTGAATTGGGGAAGTATCTTTTCGAGAATTGCCAACCATCAACAATATCACCATTCAAAATGAGGATGCTGGGGGAGATACTTTTTAGATAAGCAACAAGTTCCTTTGCGCGACATCCATAGGTTCCAAGGTGCACATCAGAAATCACAACTACATCAACGGGTCGTTTTTCCATT
The DNA here is from genome assembly GCA_003175935.1 of Bacteroidota bacterium. GTDB lineage: Bacteria > Bacteroidota > Bacteroidia > Chitinophagales > Chitinophagaceae > PSRI01. The sequence continues at coordinate 6,159 of PSRI01000006.1, read as the reverse complement.
GGATTTCGTTTATCAAAGATTGGAATCATATATTACTTGTATGTGAAGGGCAGGTTAAGCTAGTATGAGGAATATGTCAAGAAAATATTACCAGGTAATAGAGTAAACTGTGTTAAATTGGTTGAAACTGTGCTCTGTTAAATTTTAATGAATTGCCTGTGACAGGAAAGGGTCAATGATTTTGCAAATGGTAATTGATATATTTTGAGTGAACCAAAAAAAATCAAATTATGAGGCAAGTCCGACTGCTTTTTGTACTCTGCGTTTTTACAGGAACTCAAATTTTTGCGCAACGAAAGACGGAGAATATTGTCATTTTCACCCTCGATGGTATGAGATGGGAAGAAGTTTTCGGGGGAATCGATTCTGCTATTTTGAACAATCCAAAATTCACCCGGGAAAAAGACGATCTCACTAAAAAATTCTGGAGCGATGATGCTAAGGAGAGAAGAAAAAAATTATTTCCCTTCATTTGGACGACAGTCGCAGCGCATGGACAGATTTATGGAAACAGAATGATCGGCAATAATGTGAACAACGCAAATCCTTATTGGTTTTCTTATCCGGGTTATAATGAAATTTTCACGGGGTATCCGGACACAGCGGTAAATTCAAACGACAAAATCAAAAATAAAAACACTAACGTTCTTGAATTTTTAAATCAACAAAGGCCACTGAATGGAAAAGTAGCGGCATTTTCAACCTGGGACTGTTTTCCATATATACTCAACAAATGGAGAAGTGGAATTTATGTCAATTCTGATGTTGACAGTATCAAACTCAATGCACCTTCTCTTAAATTAATTGATGATATCCAGTTTCTCACAACCAAACCAATTGGAGTAAGGCCAGATATTCTTACTTATATGGCCGGAAGAGAATATCTTAAAGCCTACAAACCCCGGGTTCTATATGTAGCTTTTGATGAAACTGACGATTATGCCCATGCGGGTTTGTATGATCAGTACCTCGGAAGCGCACATGCAGAAGATGGTATGATTGCCGATTTATGGAAAACCGTTCAATCCATGCCAGAATACAAAGACAAAACCACTTTTATTATTGCGTGTGATCACGGACGGGGTAATAAAATCAAGGAGCAGTGGACTGACCATGGACAAAAAGTAGAAGATGCAGGACAAATCTGGATTGCAGTGTTAGGTCCTGATACGACTCCTATAGGTGAAGTAAAGGCTCAAACTACTTTGTATCAGGAACAGATTGCTGCAACTATTGGCGCATTGATGGGTTATGAATTTAAGGCCGAACATCCGGTTGCCAAACCAATTACGACGATCTATTCCAAATAAACCATTTCAAATAAGAGATCTTGCAAACGCCCCGTATTCAGGAAAAAAATTATAATCAGATTGCTGTAGCCATTTACGCTGCTACAGCAGCCTTTCTTACCTATGCGTCAGTGTACGCCTATAGAAAGGCTTTTACTGTTGCCACTTTTGAAGGAATAAGATTCTGGGGAATTCCCTATCAAACCCTCCTCATCATAAGCCAGGTGATAGGATACATGGCGAGTAAATTTTATGGAATAAAATTTATTGCAGAGTTAAAAAGAATGAGCAGGTGGAAAGTGGTAACTGTCCTGATGTTGATTGCCTGGATCGCTTTATTATTTTTTGCACTTGTTCCCCCACCTTACGGGATCATCTTTTTATTCATCAATGGTTTTCCTCTTGGGCTACTTTGGGGAATCGTTTTTAGTTATGTAGAAGGGAGAAGAACGACAGATTTTATAGGCTCCGCTCTTGCAGTGAGTTTTATTTTCTCATCCGGTTTTGTGAAATCAGTAGCAAAATGGCTCATGATTGACTGGCATGTAAGCGAAAAATGGATGCCATTTGTAACAGGGGCTGTGTTTGTAATCCCCATGATCATTTTCGTTTATATGCTGGAAAAACTTCCTCCTCCAACAGAAGAAGATATAAAATCCAGAACCATTCGTTTGCCAATGAATAAGGAGGACCGAAGGAAATTTGTAAGGGCATTTACATTGGGGCTGGTACTTGTTGTTATCACTTATTTTTTTCTGAGCATCATGCGCGATATCCGCGATAATTTCATGGCGAATATCTGGAATGAATTAGGTTATGGTGATAAGGCAGGAATTTTTACGCAAACTGAAACTCCCATCAGCCTGATGGTGTTGCTGATTATGAGTATGCTGGTGCTTATCAAAAGTAATATTCGCGCTTTCAGATTGATTCATCTAATTGTAATCATCTCCTTTTTAATATCAGGAATTTCTTCGTGGTTATTTTTAAACGGACAAATAAATGGAATCACATGGATGATTTTGGTGGGGTTGGGGCTATATACCGGCTACGTTCCTTATAACTCCATCTTTTTTGAAAGGATGATTGCTGTATTTCGTGTAAGCGGCAACGTTGGCTTCCTGATCTATATTTCTGATGCATTCGGTTATTTAGGAAGCGTTGCAGTAATGCTTTCCAAAGAAGTTTTTCAGATAAAAGTGAAATGGTCTGTACTTTATCCGAATGCTGTTGTTATTTTTTCTATTGTTGGATTTGTGACAACCCTTATCTCTCTCATTTATTTCAATCGCAAATATTCCCGCGGCGTTTCAATGAAGAAGCCAAAACAAAAAGCAGAAGTAGTATTTTCATGAATAGGCGTCTTTGCGCCTCTTTCGCCTTTGCGTGTAATAAGAATCCCCGGTGGAGACCAGGGATTGATTCAAAGCGACTGAGAAAACCTTTCAACTATTGCTAATTTGTACCCGTTTTTATCGTTATTTCCTGAGCAAAAAAACGATTCGAATATTACCGATCTATTAAGGGAATTTGAAGCAAATGATAATTAATGTGGAGATAGTACTTAGTATAGAGTACTTAGACGCCTTTTAACTGGCAATTGACTTTCCTGCGTTGTAGATTTCTTGCCTTAAGGATTCGAAATGTTCCCAAACAATAAACTACAAACCACAAACTAATCTTTTCTGCTGTCGAGAGTAAATCCAACAGTAGTGCCAACATCCACTTTGCTTCTTACGTGAATGGCCTGCCCATGGGCTTCAATGATGTGTTTACAGATTGAGAGTCCGAGCCCGCTTCCACCTTCTTTCCTGCTTCTTGCGGCATCCGTGCGATAAAACCTTTCAAATATTCTGTTCAAATGTTCTTCCGCAATCCCAATTCCTTCATCGCTGATTTCAACAAGCACGTGTTTTCCATCGGTGATATAAATGCTTGCGGTTATGTTTCCACCGATTTTGCCATACTTAAGTCCGTTGTCAACCAGGTTTATCAAAACCTGCCTGATTTTTTCTTTATCAGCAAAAACTGTAATTGGTGATTCACATCCTTTTTTAATGCTGAGTTTTATTTCTTTCTGAAGTGCGATGAGTGAAAGCGAATCAAATACCTCTCTAATTAAATCCTGGATTACAAAGTTCTCTTTGTACAGGATTTGTTCACCACTTTCCAACCTGGTAATCTCATCTAAATCGCTCAGTAGATTTACAAGCCTGTGAATATTCTTTGATGTACTTCCCAAAAATTTCATATTCACTTCTGAATTTTCCAGGGCTCCATTTAGCAGGGTATCAACATATCCCTGGATAGCGAAAATGGGAGTCTTAAGTTCGTGGGAAAGATTCTGCAGAAATTCTTTTCTGTATGCTTCATTGGCTTTTAATACCTCTATTTCGTTTTTTCTCTGCTCTGCCCATCTTTCCACATCTTCACTAACTTCATCTATACTTTTTTGGGGAAGAATATTCTTATAATAAAATTCTTCTCTTTTGCTGGCCTTTGTCTGGTAAATGAATTTGTAAATGAGCTTAATCTTCCTGTAGATAAACTGTTGGAGGGTAAATAAAATGAGTGCATAACTCCCCATGAAAATCACTATGAAAAATGAAATGGCCACCCACCATACAGGTTCAAAAATCAGGATACCTATAGAAATCGGAAGAGAGATAATAAACGCAGTAAAAGCCGAGAGTTGCCGGGGAGTAATGTTTTTGGTATTCAGCATTTCAGGATGCGGGTTTCTTAATGCAAGATACACGTTAAAAAAGATGAATTTCTCCAGGTTGTCCCGCTATTAAAATCAATCAAATAACCAGTTTGTAACCAACACCTTTCACCGTCGTGATGCAGTCAATCCCGAGTTTTTGCCTGATTTTCCGAATATGCACATCTATCGTACGATCGCCCACAATTACATCGGTACCCCAAATCTGACTCAGAATTTCGTTTCTTAGAAATACCCTTCCCGGTTTGGTTGCCAGGAGCTGCAGGAGTTCAAATTCTTTCTTCGCCAATACCACTTCCCGGCCATCAACAGTAACCAGGAACTTAATGGGGTCAATGGTAATATTGCCAACCTGGAGGATATTTCCATCTTCGGGCTTTTGTATCCTGCGGAAAAGAGAATTCACTTTAGTAACCAGAACTTTGGGACTTATGGGTTTGGCGATATAATCGTCAGCACCATATTCCAAACCTTTAATATGTGAAAGTTCATCATTAAGGGCTGTGAGAAATATGATCAAAGTTTCCCTGAAATTGGGCTGTGCCCTCAGGGTTTTGCAAACCTCCATCCCATTTTTATTTGGCATCATCACATCGAGAACGATCATGTCGGGTCTGAACAATTTCGACTTATGAATCGCATCATCTCCATCTTTTGCCGTGATGGTATCGTACCCTTCGTTTCTCAGATTATAACTGATAATTTCCAGGATATCGGGTTCGTCGTCTGCTATCAAAACCTTCTTGCCTTTGGAATCCATTTAACAATATGTTTACGCAAAAATAACCTCACCATTTTTACCCTCCTAAAACAAGGGATTATGAAATTGTTAACGGAAAATCCGATTTTGGTACTAAATTGAACGCCTTAACGTTAGTGATGAACCTTGCAGCAAAAATCATCCTAAATTTGTACCTGTCAGCTGCTATGAAACCATGCTAAAATATTTACTCCTATATCCGGTTTTTGTGCTTTTTTCCGTCTCGGTGCAGGCCAGTGTGGATACCCTGAAGAAAAATATTGATATATCCCGGATCAGATACCATGAGAGCATTGACCGTGAACAAAAGGCTGCGCTCCAGAGAAATGCTGGCGACGGTCAGTTAATCAGAGCTTCCTCTAACGAAGATGTAAATCTCCTCGTCACCGACGCAATTATCAGGCAGGTAAACGAATTGCAGGATTCCATTGAATCAAGTAAAAAATTGGACCATCGTCTCAAGGTTAAATACCTAAGTGGACTGGAAAATTTATTGAAAGGATTTAATTCCGGATGGAAAACACGATCGTTCAATCCAACGGAAGGTCCGGAGCTGGTTTCAAATTACAAAGAGCTCATGGAGGCCGATATCAATGGGCGAAGTATTGAACCTATTGTAGAATCAGAATCTTATGCAGTTGGAAATATAAATATCAACGGTCAGGGGAGTGCCATGTATGAAAATTCCGGATTCGTTGTCTCAAGAAATATTCTATTTCGAAAATTTTGTGCTGCACATCCTCAACAAATTCTTCCAAAGCTTGAATTCTTTCCGAATGTTCCGTTTGCTGATAGTCTGGTTACCGTTGCGGGCCATAGAAATCCAAACCAGCTTTACGATTTTGCAGCAGCCACTCGCACTAACGTTGGAAAATTAATTGCAAGAAGTCAGGATTCCCTGGTGCGGGCTATTGCAACAATTGCAACACGTAAAAGCGGACAACAATTCTATCCATTTCTCGACGAAATTATTCATGGTCGTTTAACCCTCGACGATATTTACAAGGTGATGGACGATAATCTTGCATATTACCGACTACTGGTAAAAACGCAGATTGATTATGCTGATAGAATGATTAAAAAAGATACTCCGCTGGCCCACGATAAACTGCTTGCAAAACTTGCAGACCGTGCGCGAAATGTTTATATAGATGAGATTAATGCACATCATGACGATCCTGACCCGATTCGATTTAAGTCTATTGAACCCCTCAGCCAGGAAGAACTTTATTACCTGATTGTTTTGGGTGAAGAAGTGATCTACACTTCGAGTTATAAAGGCGTTTATAACCGCATGATGCAAAAAATGACTATTCCGGCTGGAGATAGTTTGCTCATTAACGTCAAATTCGACCGCTTCAAAAAATTCATAAAAATGGCGGCGG
>PSRI01000092.1 GCA_003175935.1 Bacteroidota bacterium | reverse complement strand
ATGACTGGATTCGAACCAGCGGCCTCTTCGTCCCGAACGAAGCGCGCTACCGGGCTGCGCTACATCCCGAAAATTTTGTAGCTATTTAGAAAGATCAAAGAAAATATTCCGTCAAATACCGGATAGTAAAATTAGCGATCGATGTCCATTTGTCAAAAATGGCCAGGTCACATGAATATATAACCTATATTTCAGGTTTATTTCAAACCCTCGAAATAACTAACTGCCAAGCATGAAACTGACCAATTCTGGGCTTAGTCTGTTCGTTTTTTTAATGTCTCTTGCCTTAAATTCCAGCGCCCAGCTTAATTATCAGGATACCTCATTTCGCAATTCCGCCGTCGATTCCCTGGTTTCCTTCTTTAATAAGTCCATAAACGAAAATGTTCACCTATATAATGGAATGGCGCCACTGGGATATAATTACCAGGTCAAAGGACATCCGTTCTTTCTTTCTGATAAGCTGGAACCCGGCTCCATTTTTTATGATGGAACCTTATATAATGACAAGCAGGTTTCTTATAATATTTTCCTCGATGAAGTAATCACACTCCACTTCAATAATGTATTCCGCTTTGCATTGGTAAAAGAAAAGCTTCAGTCATTCAGCTTTCTTGGACATGACTTTGTACGACTGGTTCCTGACTCTATTAATAGCGCAGTCTTAACGACGGGGTTTTATGATAGACTTTATGAAGGAAAGAAAGTATCTCTATATGCCAAAAGAGTTAAAAAAATCGAGGAACATGTAAGTACTGGTGATTTGGAATCCTATTTCATTGAACAGTACCATTACTACTTTAAAATAAACGACAAATTCTATCCGGTAAATTCACGAAAATCCGTGATTAAATTATTCCCCGGGGATAAAAAAGAAATCCAGGATGCTTTGAAAAAAAAGAAAATCAAGTATCGTAAAGATCCGGAAGGAGCCATGAAGATCATTGCCGCATATAAAGATTCACAAAAGCATTAAACCGATGAACCCCGTCAGGAAAAATATTCTATTCATATTTTTTGCTGTTCTCGTTTGCGCAAAAGGATTTTCTCAGGAAAAATTAATTAGTGTATCCTTCGATCAATCCACTTTTGAGGATGTAGTTAAGGATTTGGAGTCCAAAACCGATTTTCATTTTTATTATGATCCCATTCAATTCGACAGTTTCCAGGTCTCAATCCATGTTGTGGATAAGTCGGTTCCTTATATTTTGAAACAGATTTTTCAGGGCACAGATTATCGTTTTTCAATTGACTCCCATGATCGAATTTATGTAGTTAAGCGACTTGAAATTTTGACTACACTTCCACCTGGGTTTTTTGATAAAAGGAGCAGGAAGGATAGCCTGGCTTACGCGAATATTACTGCCGATACTTCGGGTGAAACGGACAAACCAACAAATACTGCCACTTCGGAAAATAAATTATATGAAATTGGAATAAAAGGTTTACAAACAAAACCTGGTAGCGCAATAATTACAGGGTATGTTAAGGATTCAAAAAATGGAGAGCCCATTATCGGTGCCGCTGTTTATGTTGAAAATACCAAAACAGGAACCGTGACCGATCAATTTGGATATTTTACGCTTACCCTTTCACGTGGGAGACATCAATTAAAGATAACCAGTGTTGGAATGAAAGACGCACGTAGACAAATTATGCTTTATTCGGATGGAAAGCTGAATATTGAAATGTTTGATTTTATTCCGAGCCTGAAAGCAATTGTGGTTGTAGCTGAAAAAGCTTCTAATGTCAAAGGTGTTCAAATGGGACTCGAAAAAGTGTCCATCAGGACCATAAAACAAGTTCCCGTAGTGTTTGGAGAAGCAGATGTGCTCAGGGTAGTACTCACCCTTCCCGGGGTAACCTCAGTAGGCGAAGCAAGCACTGGGTTTAATGTAAGAGGTGGTGCGGCCGATCAAAACCTGATTTTGTTTAACGACGCAACCGTATATAATCCGAGTCACCTGTTCGGCTTTTTTTCTGCCTTTAACCCCGATTGCGTTCAGGATATCGAATTATATAAAAGCAGCATTCCTGAAAAATATGGTGGAAGGTTGTCTTCTGTTTTAGATGTGACTACAAGAAACGGAAACAAGAAAAAAATTGCAGGTACGGGTGGTATAGGTCCTTTAACTGGAAGGTTTACTCTGGAAGGTCCAATTTGGAAAGACAGAACAACATTTGTAATTGGCGCCCGTACATCTTATTCAAACTGGATACTTAGAAATCTTCATAATGATGAATTCAATAAAAGCAAGGCCTCATTTTATGATGCTAACCTCCACATAAGCCATGAATTCAATTCAAAAAATAATTTGTACATCACAGGTTATATCAGCAAAGATCAATTTAAGCTGAACAGTGATACTACCTATGGATACAGCAACAGGAACCTAAGTATAAAATGGAAACATATTTTCAACAGTAAATTCTATGGAATAGCAACTACAGGAATTGACAATTACCAGTACGATGTTTCCAGTTCTGCCAATCCCGTAAACGCATTCGATCTCAAATTCAAGATTTCGCAATACAATGCCCGCTTTGATTTCAGTTATGCCGCCAGCGCCAAACATTCACTCGATTTTGGTGTCACTTCAGTGTTATACAAACTTGATCCGGGAAGCTTAAATCCGGTAGGTGATAAATCTTTGGTAACACCTGATATTGTTCAACCAGAGCAGGGTTTGGAAACTGCAGTCTATGTGGGCGATAAATTTGATATCAGTTCCAAATTGAGTATTAACATTGGGCTTAGATATTCTATGTTTAATTATATCGGTCCACATGATGTAAACTCTTATGCTGAAGGATTACCTAAAGAAGAATCAAATATCACAGACACCACCCATTATAATAAAGGCAATGTTATTAATACGTACAGAGGGCCCGAGTACAGAGTTTCAGCAAGATTTGCAATTAATGATGTGAGTTCCATCAAAGCAAGTTACAATACAACGCGCCAATATATTCACTCCATTTCAAACACTGCTTCTATCTCTCCCACCGATATTTGGAAATTAAGCGATCCTAATATCAAACCGCAGTTAGGTGAACAAATTTCTTTGGGTTATTACCACAATTTCAGATCAAATACTATTGAGACTTCCGTTGAAGTGTATTATAAGAACATCGACAATTATCTCGATTATAAAAGTGGTGCTACATTAATTCTCAATCATCACCTCGAAACAGATGTTATGAATACCAAAGGCAGGGCCTACGGTATTGAATTTTTATTAAAGAGAACAACAGGTAAGCTGAACGGCTGGATCAGTTATGCGTATTCGCGGACTGAATTGAAAATGGATGATCCTTCTGTAGGCCCTGTAATTAACCACGGCAATTATTATCCCGCCAACTACGATAAACCTAATAATCTGAATGTAATCGCCAATTACAGATTTACCCACAGATTCAGTATGTCAATGAATGTAGTTTACAGTACAGGCAGACCAATCACGCTTCCAGTAGCAGTATTCGATCTTGCAGGGGCACAAAGACTTTATTACTCGGACAGGAATGCCTACAGAATCCCCGACTATTTCCGAATGGATTTCTCAATGACACTGGAAGGCAACCATAAAGTGAAACAATGGTTGCACAGTTCATGGTCTGCCGGAGTATATAACCTCTCTGGACGAAAAAATCCTTATTCAATTTATTTCGTACAGGAAAATGGAGTGATTCATGGATACAAACTTTCCATATTCGGAACTGCTATACCATTTATTACTTACAACTTTAAATTCTGATAGAATTATCTAAAAAATTGGATCCAGCGAAAATGGAAATGAAAATGTCGAAATCGAAAACATGTAAATCAATACTTCTCGCAGCTTTCATTTTGGGTGCAGGTTGTAAAGAAAGATACATCCCAAAGGAAATTGCAACCAACTATTCTTACCTGGTAGTAGACGGTTTTTTAAATGCGGGCAACGACACTACAACAATAACTCTTACCCGATCAAAAACACTGGAGGACAAAAATTCTTTTTATCCTGAATTGAGCGCACAGGTAAGAGTTGAAGAAGAAGGATCAGGCAACATGTTTACACTGGATGAAATTGGAAATGGTAAATATCAGGTTCCTTTGCTCCCACTGAATCCATCAAGAAAATACAGACTAAATATCAGAATATCGAATGGCGGAGTATACCAATCAGATTTCGTTGTAGTCAAAAACAGCCCCCCGATCGATAGTATTAGCTGGGACCAAAATGAGGAAGGTGTAACAATTTATGCGAATACACATGATCCCCAGGATAGTTCGCGCTATTACCGATTTGAATACACAGAAACCTGGGAACATCACGCGGAATATTCAGCACTTTATGATTATAAAAATGGTGCAGTGGTTTATATCGCTGACCCCGACTCAAATCATTATAAATGTTGGACTACTCAACGTTCGACTGATATCCTGCTGGCATCAACAGCCAGATTGGATAAAGATGTGCTGTATAAATTTCCATTGAGAAAGATTCTTAGGAATGCAGAAGAAATTAGTGTCAAATACAGCACTATAGTAACTCAATATGTGCTAACGGAGGATGGATATCAATATTGGAACCTTCTGAAAAAAAATACCGAAGAATTGGGCAGCATATTCGGGCCCCAACCCTCCCAACAAACGGGAAATATTCATTGCATCAGTAATCCGGAGGAACCTGTTATGGGATATTTGAGTGCCACTACAGGTTTGAAAAAGAGAATTTATATAAACAATAATGAGGTGTTACCCTGGCAATATCCAAGAAATTGTCAAACAATTACTGTTGATGCTATCCCTGACAGTATCCAATGGTATTTTGGTATGTTGGGATATTCTCCGATCGATAGTGTTACGGCGCCTCCAGGTAAAAAATACAATGCTTCACAAAAACCTTGTGTGTATTGCACATTCACCGGAGGGACTACGACAAAACCATCGTTCTGGCCATAGGGAAATGATTTAAATATTTTAGATAAATACTAACGAGGATATTAACGAAGAATCAATGAAGCTGGCAATTGGAACATCTTTTCTTGTTTTAATGTTATCAACACAACTGATAGCACAAAACTCTTATGTTGAAAATTTACAGGCAAAGTTTGAATCTTACCGACAGAAAAATTTTCAGGAAAAAGTTTTTGTTCATACCGATAAGTCTTTTTACCTGGCCGGTGAAATTTTGTGGTTCAAAGTTTATAATGTTGATGGCAGTTTTCACAAACCAATTGATCTGAGCAAGGTGGTTTATGTAGAGTTGCTGGATAGCAGCTATAAGCCTGCGTTGCAGGCAAAAATTGGTATGGTTAACGCTTCGGGAGATGGCTCATTCTTCCTTCCTACAACGATACATACCGGAACCTATGTGCTGAGGGCGTATACAAACTGGATGAAAAATTTTGGCTCAGATTTCTTTTTTGAAAAACAAGTCAAAATTGTTAATACCATCCGACCCGCGGATAATCCACCTGCACGAGATACAAATATCTATTCCATTCGATTTTATCCTGAAGGAGGAAGCCTCATATCAGGACTCCAAAGTAAAGTGGGCTTTGAGATCCTTGATCAAAATGGACGAGGCGTCCAGAACTGTTTAGGATCAATTGTGGATCAAAACGGCGATACAGTTTCAAGATTTATTCCATACAAATTTGGCATTGGTAATTTTAATTTCAAACCAATACAGGGAAATAAATACCGGGCCATCGTAAGATTTGAGAATAACACCATTGTTGTCCAAAATCTTGTTGACGCAATGGACCAGGGTTTTGTAATGTCAACACTTGATTCAGGAGAAAAATATGTGAGAGTAAAAGTTGAAACTAATTTCAACTCTTCACAAACTGCTTATTTGTTTATTCATACCCGAAACAAAGTGGATAATATTGCCAGTATTACAATCAACCAGGGAACTGGTTATTTCGCTGTTGACAAAAATATCCTGGGCGAGGGCATTTCTCATTTTACTATTTTCAATTCATCCATGATACCTCAATGCGAAAGGCTTTATTTTATGAGACCTTCAACTTTGCAGATAGAATTGAATGCAGATCAATCTGAATATGGTCTTAGAAAAAAAGTAAACCTGGAAACATTGGTAAATGACGGGAATGGTCAACCGATTACTTCAGATCTTTCTATGTCTGTTTTTTTGGTTGATAGTTTGCAGACCTACGAACCGGATGATATTGTTAGCTATTTGTGGTTAAGGTCGGATTTAAAAGGTTTTATTGAATCTCCAGGTTATTATCTAAGTGGCCCTGGAGACAGTATCAAGGTTGCTACGGATAATCTTATGCTTACTCATGGATGGAGAAGATTTATTTGGGAGAATGTTTTGACTAAGTCCGATGTTCCAATAGAATATATTCCCGAATACGAAGGACATATAGTAAGGGCAAGAATTACAGGTAAAAAAACAAATATGCCAACTGAAGGCATACTCACATATATTTCTGTACCCGGCCAAAAACAAATGGTCGGCGCAGCTACCAGTGATCATAATGGTTTTTTGCATTTTAATATTAGAAATTTTTATGGTTCTGAAGAGATGGTAATTCAACCCGCTGAACAAAAGGACAGCGCGAATAGAATTGATGTCTATAATCCATTTTTTGAAAAATATTCCAGGTCATATTTCCCTAAAATAAAATTTGATCGACTATTTGAACAGAATCTGGTTGACAAAAGCGTTAGTACACAGGTACAAAATGCTTATTTGAGTGACCAACTCAGACGATTCCTAAACCCCCCTATCGACAGTGGTTCCTTCTTTGGTAGCCCGGACCGTACTTACCAGTTAGATGATTATGTTCGATTCACTTCAATGGAAGACGTTTTACGGGAATACGTACCCGAAGTTGACCTTCGCAGGGTGCATGGTAAACTTCATTTACGGGTATTAAAGCCTGAAAAAGGTTATTTTGATGAGGATCCGCTGACACTTTTGGATGGAGTACCATTTTTCAATGCTGACAGCATTATGGCATTTGATCCCCTAAAAATCAGGAGACTCGATATTAAAACCAGGAATTATTTTCTTGGTACTGCGAATATTGCCGGTATTGTGAGCTTCACGACCTATAAAAATGACCTTTCAGGATTCCAATTGGAACCGGGGGCACTTGTGGTAGATTATGAAGGCCTGCAATTAAAAAGAGAGTTCTACAGTCCCGTATATGATAACGATAAACAAACAAGCTCCCGTATACCCGATTTCAGGAACGTTCTTTATTGGAAGCCCTGGCTCGAAACAGACCAGTCCGGCAAAGTGAGCTCTACATTTTATACCTCTGATCAACCTGGCAAATATGTAGCGATTGTCCAGGGATTTTCTGCTCTGGGCAAAGCCGGTTACCATATGATAAGTTTCTACGTAAAAAAATAGCCTTAATTCTTTTTGACTTATTAACTTTCTACCCGGCTTTAATGCGTATGCCATCTTAGCTCAGTTGGTAGAGCGGTTCACTCGTAATGAACAGGTCGCCAGTTCAAGTCTGGTAGATGGCTCAGGCGGGTAAATGGCTTGATAACCATTTTATTAAAAAATTCAGGATCCAGGTTACATTTAGTTGTCCTGGGTTTACTAATTAAATGAAGATTCATGAAAAAAGGCGCTCCGATTTCAGACCAGGAATTGTTGCAGTTAATGAAGGAAGGAAATGAGATAGATGATGCGATAAGATACATCTACTCTGAATATCATGAAGGCTTAAGTTCTTTGATCACCTATAATAGTGGAAGTTGGGAAGATGCTCAGGATATCATTCAGGAATCAATACTCTGTTTTATTCAAATTGTGAAGGAAGGAAAATTCAGAGGCGAATCCAGCATTAAAACTTTTCTGTATTCTCTCACCCGAAACATTTGGTTGAATGAATTAAAGAAAAGAGGAAGAATGGAAAAGAGGAATAAGATTTTTGAAGAAAGTAGAGATGAACTGGAAAATTCAACAATGGATGGTGTAGAAAAGAGAGAAGCGAATAAACAACTCCTTGAAATATTGAATGAGCTTGGTGAAGGATGCAGAAAAATACTTACACTATTTTATTATGAAAATCTCTCAATGAAAGAGATACTGATGCAGACTGAATTTGAAAATGAACAGGTGGTCAGGAATAAAAAACACAAATGTCTCAAACAACTAACTGAAACTATAAGTAATAATCCGGCACTTGCTGAAAACCTGAAACGAATTATCAAATGAGTAACGCCAAGGAATATAATATGGAATATTTAATGCAATATTTGGATGGAGAATTTTCCACTGCAGAAAACATGCAGCTTGAAAGTGACCTTTCTAATAATATTGATTTGCAAAATCAATTGAGTTATTTGCGTATGGCTATTGAATCCGTAAAGCTTGGTGGATTGAATGCCAGAATTGCTACAATTGCTGATGAATTTAGAAATGAAAAACCTGAGGAAGCACCAGTTATAAAAATGAAAAAAACACGCACTGTAAGTTATTATGCGTTAAGAATAGCAGCCGTATTTTTAATAGCAGCCTGTTCTTACTTTGCTCTGCTTTATACAACAGTATCGCAGGAGAAATTATTTGCGGAAAAATTTGTTCCGTATGAAATTCCTGCATCAAGATCAGGCGCACATGGAACAGACTTAGAAATATTTTATACCCAACAGAGATTCGACCAGGTTCTTTCTTTAATGTATCCTTTAGAAGACAGGACTCAAAAAGAATTGTTCCTTGGTGGTATGGCAGCAATGAGATCTGGCAAACCAGCAGCTGCAAAAGAGATGTTTGAAAAGCTGATGGAAGAAAATAACAAAAGTCAAGATTTCGTGTATCAGGAAGACGCTGATTATTACCTTGGATTAACCTATGTTAAATTGGGCGAGTATGACAAGGCACGCAATTTGTTTTTACATATAGAGAAAGACCCCAAACATAGCTACCATAGCCAGGTAAGTAGTATGGATCTCTTAAAATTGAAGATCCTGTCCTGGAAAAAATAATTTACGTCTCGAAGTTACATTTCCATTGCGAGCGTACACTAATATTAGAACCCAATCTCAGATCCAAATCCTAAAAAAAACAAATTTCCGGTTACATTTCCAATTCCTGTGTTGACTAATAAATAGAAGCTCTTTGAACCAGATATTGATAAAATTATTTTAAGGGTTACCAATTCCTATGAACTATCAAAGTACTGATCCGTTGAAAAACACCAAGACCCAAATCCTTAGATTGACCAAGATCCGATCCTTTCGAAAAACACAACCCTTACACAATTCACAACCTAACCGTTTGACAAATCCGTACCCTTTGAACCGAAAATCTGATTCTATGAAAAGACCTCAAGAACCTTTGAAGAACCGACCCTAAGCTGAGTGCAAAATATTTATGATCCAAATCCGAAAAACCAGCAGCAATACCTCTCAAAATAATTCCGGGAAGCAGCTACTGCTTCCCGGTCTTTTTTAAAAGAACACAGTTCGGTTATTTATATGAATCCCGCCAAATCGTAATGGGTGCGTTATCAAAGCTCAAGCTCTGACTTTTGATTTCGTGCCCTTTTTCATTATGATTAGAGCTGCAATGGCTGTTGCTATCAGAATTCCAAGCCCTATACTCAGCCACATTTTAAAATTAGATGTATACAGCGGATCCGTTTTGCCCATCAGAATGAGGTGCGCCCAGAGTGAGGGGTTCTTAGCTGTTGAAGGATATTTATGAATGAATTCCAATTTCGCCAGTCGCAATGCATTGGGTAGATCTTCACCCTGCTCAAGATTTTTATGAAATTCCTGCATGATGAAAGCTGTGGCTTTATCATCAGCCCTCCATAAAGTTGTAATCACACTCGGACAACCAGCATATAAAACTCCTCTGCTCAAACTCATTACACCTTCCCCCTGCACAAATTTTCCAATACCAGTTTCGCAGGCACTGAGCAACATGAGATTTGTTGAATCCAGGTTTAAACCATAAAGTTCATTGAGGTAAAGTTTATATGATTCAGGATGTGATGCGTCTGTTGGATAAAAAGCAATAAATGATTGAGAAGGTTTTTCTGTATTCATTACTGCGTGGGTTGCCAGGTGGAGTATCCGATATTTATTGGCGCTCCAAATAAAGTAATTTTTTGTTGCTAAAGAATCCATCATAATCCTTCCTTTTAGGTTTGACACTTCTATTGCCGTAGCAGGAAGGTGTTCCAATGAATTTGTATCCTCAATATTTCCTAAGCCCTTCCTTGAGAATGGGGCCATTGCCAAAAGCTTTTGTTCGCCACCTCCATCCACTGGTTTTGATTTATTGATGAATTCGCTGGTAAAATTGTAGCTAATGGCATAATCTTCAATCAGCATTTTGCCAGTTGATCCATCTGTGAGTATTTCAAGTGGCAAATAATAAAAAGCGCCATCAGGCAAAACGATCCACTCCTTCTTTTCTTTGATTGTTTCAAATACGGGAGCGATTATTTGTCTGAATAACCTGCTGGTAACAGTCTCATACATTTTTTGCCTCCCATCTTCCATCTCATATAAACTGGTTTGAAGGATTTGAATTTCACTCCAGTTAAGTTCCTTTACAGGCAAGGAATAAAGCATTATGTTTTCTCTTGTAATTGCGAAAATGTGAAGATTGGAATCGGTAAAATAAAAATCAAGAATTGCCTGATTATCGGTAAGCTTAGTTTGGTCGAAATGGGTTGTAAGTGAACGCTGTTCATAGTTTTGAAGATCTTCCGGATTTAGAAACTGTTTTATTTTTTTCTGAAGAGTTGATAATTCGATTTCAGCATTTCTCTTTTCGGTTGCAAGATCCTTTGTGCTGATACTGTCCGGCAATTGATCAGCTTTCACCTGCAAGCGGGCGATTTGATATTTAAGATTTCGCTCTGTTTCAAGCAGGCTGTCTGGAACACCAGCACGATTCTTTACCGAAAGTTCCTGTAGGTTTGCAACAAGGACAGAAGATTTATTTTGCTCTACAATACTGTGTGCCTTCCAAAGCATTGACTCTTCTCCTGTTTTTGCATAAAGTTCTATTGCCAGGTCAACTGCTTTATGATAAGCAGCATTATAGTTTTTCTTGAGAAAGATTCTTGCTTCATCCGTGTCCATACTTTTTTCAAGATAGGATGCCAGCTCAATTGCAGAGATATATGCGTCAAGTGCTGCTTTCTTGTATTTAATGTCTTTAGTATTCCGATAAATCCTTTCAAAACAAACCGCTTTTCTAACAATCGCCTTAAACAGCATGTAAGTCGAAAATGTACCCCAGAAATTTGTTGGGTTGCTATAAATACTCGTATCGGAAAAATCATTTTCAAGAGCAACGATTGAATTTTGATATTCTTTCACAGCACTCATTGGATCCTGAGTCTGCAAAAAATAATCGCCTTTATACAAATGATAGATGCCAGTGAATTTTTTGTCTGATCCACCGGTTTCGCTGTTGATTTTTTGTTCAGATAAATTGAGATAGTATGAAGCAGAATCAAAATTTCTGAGCATTAAATGCGCGTCGGCTATTTCATTGAGCAGACCAGCAGAGTGGTTGATATTTGAACTGTAATAAAAATATTTAAGGGCATTATCGTATTGCCCAAGCTCCATGTAAATATTCCCAATGTTAAAGCAAATAGTATCTTTAAAACTACCTGTCTTCAATAATGCCAAATAACTGTCCAGCGCTTCGTCATACCTTTCAAGTTTGGATAACGCGGTTGCAATATTGAGTTTGAAGTTTATTTTCTCGACTGTCTGCTCACTTGATTTTTTGTCGATTACCTGCAATGCTTTTTCCAGGTAATTTTTACTTTGAAGAAAATTTCCACCTTCAAAAAACAACGCACCGAGCGTATTGTATAATCTTTCCACTTCCTGGGTTAGTGAATATTTGTCTGCAAGTGCTTCTGCCCTTTCCAAAACTTTGCGGGTAGAATCAAATTCATTTTCACGATAATATAGAGCGCCGAGATATAATAGTGGTCGGAAATTAAGTGAGTCAGTAAATGCGGGTATTTTACCCGAAACATGGAGCGCCTGATTGTAAAAAACTTTGGCGCTATCAAATTTTCCGATCATTTCTGCCAGGACCCCCTTTTTCCAGTAGCTATTAAAAAGTATGGTATCTGGTATTCGTGAAGAATCGCTATAAATCGAAATAACGTTGGCAAAAGCGAGACGCGCGGCAGCATCTGTATTGTCGTTGGGATTATCCAGGTTATACAGACTATCTGCATAATGATAGCCTCGCGCAATTAAAGACGCCGCTGTATCAGACTTTCCAGATCTGGACAGGGTGAAACAAAACAACAAAAGTGTAAAAATGCCTACGGCTTTGCGCATAAAAAAAATGGTAACCCGGCACCGGATTACCATTCTTATCTAAACGCTAATTGTTTATTCTTAGTATTAATAGCTGGCTACTATTACAATATGAGGTGGTCTGGGGTTAGTAGACACCTCTCTCCCTTCTATTCCCTGCCTGCTATAAAGTGCCTTAAGGAGATCCTTTTGAGCGTTAGTTACAGCGTTTAAAAGACCCGCTGGAACATTTGATAGCCTTTGATAGTAGGAAATATTAATATCAATTTTTCTCAATGCGTACCCACTACAATCGCCTAAACGATAATAGACTGTTGCAACTTTTTGGCTGCCATTATTTGGATGTGTACCAAAAAGTCCCGAAAGCAAGGAGCGATCCAGGGAAATAACACCGGTAATCGTATCGATTTTGATGTCCTGGAAGTTGCAGGTAAAATTTACTCCACCTGCATCCACTGGATTATCGAATGAACAGGTACTGAACAAACCACCAGCTCCGCATACTGGTTTCAAGGCAGGATTACCGTTGTACATTGGATAAACCAGGGTATCGTTATCCGTTAGCACATGTACTCCGTCTATATAGGTTATCCCTGAAATTATGACTTTGGAAAAGCAAGTATCTGTCGTACCTCTCGGTACATATCCTACCTCGTATATCATTCCACTTTCGCTTTGGGTAACATTAATTGCACCCGAATTTGGATTCAAATTGAGGCCTTCAGGATATGATACATATGTGCCTAGACCATTTCCGGGGAAATTTTTGGGATAAACAACATAGTTAATTCCATTGAGGCTGTACGAAACATCACCACATAACAATGAATCACCATAATCCGGACTGTAGGCGCAACGCAAAGGTGGAGTAATTGAAGAATCAGGTGGTTTCAAAGCAAGAGTGTCAGAGGGAGTGTGCGTAGATTGTTTCAGCTCATCAGTCTTTTTAACACAGGCAAAAAAGAAAGCAGCTGTTAAAATAGCGAGAGTGAAATAGAAATAATTTTTACTCAAAAGACGCTTTATCTTTTTTGCTTTCATAAGGGTTGATTGAATCTTTTAAGAATGCAGGGGGTTGTCCAGCATTCAAGGAGCTCTAAAATAATACCTTGATTGGGTATATTCAATAGCCTTTAACCTTAAGTAGGGTATTTTTGAAGCAGAATATAAATGTCCATTCATTATAAACTGAAAATGAATAAAATAAGGACTGCAACCGATTTAAATCTCGAGGTTTTGTATCATATATCAACAAAATTTTTGCAACCTCATGCTTACAGCAAAATTTGAAGAAACAATTTGAAATCTTATGCGGTATTGCTTTCTGTGCCGATATAAAAAAAATGGCGACCCTCAGAAGGATCACCATTCATATTTTGAACTGTTGTTTACAAACTAGTGACTGGCTACTATCACAATGTGCGGTGGTCTTGGGTTGGTTGACATATCTCTTCCTTCTCTTCCAAATAAAGATTTGATCAGTGCCTGTTGCAATGTATTGATGTCATTTATAAGGGCAGCTGGCACGTCTGAAAGCGTCATGTAGTATGAGATATTTATATCCATTTTCCTTAAGGCCATTCCGCTGCAATCATTCAAACGATAATATACTGTTGCAGTTTTTTGATCTCCGTTTTTAGGTAAAACTCCAAATAACCCTGCGATCAGTGAACGACTGAGACTAATAACACCAGTTGAAGTATCTATCTTAATATTTTTAAAGTTACAAGTATAGTTTACACCACCAGCATCCGTAGCATTATCGAATGAACAGGTGCTGAATCCTCCTGTTCCACATACAGGTTTTAAGTTTGGATTACCATTGTACACAGGAACTGCGAGCGTATCACCATCAGCAAGGATGTGTATTCCATCAAGGTAAGTAATACCTGAAGTAATGATCTTCGTGAAGCAGGTATCAGTTGTTCCCCTGGGCACAAAACCAACGTGAAATATCATACCGCTTTCACTCTTGGTTACGTTGATTGCACCGGTATTGGCGTCAAGAACTAGTCCATCAGGGTATGAAACATACTTGCCTATATTATTTCCGGGGTAATTTTCCGGAGTGACAATATAATCAACATTTGATTCCACAGATTGGGCCCCACACAGAATAGTATCACCATAATCAGGTGAGTATGCACATCGCAAAGGCGGAGTAATCGAGGTATCTTTTACCGGTGGCTTAATGGCAACAGTATCTGTTGGAGTAACCGGAGGCTTTGTAATTTCATCTGTCTTCTTCACGCACGCAAAAAAAACAGCGATAGCTAAAACGACAAGAGAGAAATAAAAATAATTTCTACTCAAAAGACGAGACATCTTTTTCGCTTTCATAAGGGTGGATTGAATGGTTTACGAATGCAGACTTTTGCCTGCATGCAACGGAAATCTAAGATAATGCCTTGAAGGTGAACAGGCAATACCCCAATTCTCAAATTAAGGGTAAAGCTCGCCTGATATTAATAGAATATACATTAGCGTCTGGACACCATATATTTGTATTGTGACCAGGAAGGGTGAAAGCAAATTTTGTAACTTAAATCAACTGATTATATAATTATTTGATAATCAGCAAAATACGAAATAATTACAAATTTACCTGAATTCCCAGGCCTGGCGCATCCTTAAGCATCACCCTTCCAAAATTATATTCTAAACCACTGGCTATATCTTCTTCAAGAAGTATGGGGCCATCTGCGTCGAGATAGTTGGCTTCCGGTGCAAGGTGTATCATTGCAGCAGTTCCTATGGTAGATTCATTCATGCATCCTAACATAATCTTCATGCCCAGGGATTTTGCTTTTTCAAGCATCCTTTTCGCAGGTGTAATGCCTCCGCACTTCGTAAGTTTAATATTAATTCCATGAAAAAATCCTTTGCATTTTTCAACGTCAGTTTCAGCAACGCAGGCTTCATCTGCAATCAGCGGAATTGGTGAAAATTCTCTTAGTTTATTCATTCCTTCCCAATCATCTTTTGCCAAAGGCTGTTCAACCAATTCTACTTCTAACTCCTTCAAAACAGGAATGATTTTGTAAGCGTCTTCCAGTTTCCATCCGGCGTTGGCATCAACCCTGAATACTGCGCTTGAGCTTTGACGTAAGGTTTTAATCAATTCGAGATCCTCTCTGGTTCCAAGTTTTATCTTGTAAATAGGCCAGGGCCTCTCTCCCATTTTGGAAATCATTTTATCAGGATTATCTATCCCGATTGTAAAATCTGTTAGTGGTATATCTACTGGGTTATTTTTCCAAATTTTGTACAGGGGCATTTTTTTCAACTTTCCCCAAATATCCCATGATGCCATATCGAGTGCGCAAACAAGAAATGAATTTTGAGGAAAAAGATGATGTAAATAGTGCCAGTACCGTTCAGGATCAGTAAAGGCAAATTTTTCCACCATACTTCTTTTAGACTCCAGATCAGCGATCATTTTTTCAACTGGAATATTGTAGTAGGTAATAGCGGGTGCTTCGCCATATCCTTTGATACCATTAAATTCCAATTCTACAATAAAAGTAGGTTGATGTGTTTTTGTTCCTTTTGAAATGGTAAACGGATGTGTGAATTTGAGATCGCGTGACCAATATCTGAATTTCATTTGATGAGATATTTATCTCAAACTAATTTGAGAATACTGCAGTGCAGAAATTAATTTCTTCCACTGGTGTGAATATAACTTTTCAACTCCTGAATGAGATCGTTTTCTTTCAGCAACTGTTCAAGTGTGAGATGCATCCTGTATCTCCAGTAGTGTTTTGGATTTGCGGGAATATTGATTCTTTCATCGTCCGGATTTTCTCTTCGCAGCTTACCATCTATACCCATAAGATCCTGCAATTGGAATATGCTCCACATTGCAGGTGAATATAAATGCTGAATTACAATCGCCTTGTTGATCCATGCTTCACAATAGAAGGGTGCTTCTCCAGGATGTTTCAAATGATTATTAAAAAATCTTTGCGTTTTGGCCCTGTCTTCTTCCCACCAGCCTCTAATGGTACTCATGTCGTGGGTTGAAGGTGTAACAACCGACAGATAGGGTGCATTTGCGGGATCAAAGAATTCGGTATTAATGTCTTTGGGCATTCGTTGAATTTCCAGGCTCAGAATTCCCAATTGCTTCATAATATCAGGTACACAGTGTGGAACTAATCCTAGATCTTCTCCGCACACCAACATATTTGTAGATCTTTTGAGAGCGGGCAATTTATGCATAGCTTGTTCCGCCCAAAAATGATCCTGTCTCCTGAAATAATAGTTAATATAAAGTCTTTTTAAATTCTCCTGCGTAGAATGATCCAGATGTTTAAATGAAAGCGTTTGGTTCATATCGAACCGGAAATGAAATTGCGTTCCCTTAGAACCTTCCTGCTCAAATAGAATTACGTTTGAAACGAGGTCAAAAAGTGCAGTGCGGATTTTATTATTTTGATCGTTCTTAGGCAGGCCGTCAAAATGCTTTTCTATTCTTCGCTGGGTAGAAAATAAATCTTTTATAGAGTATGTTCCATCCTCATCTTTTTGCAAAAAAGATTTGACAATGGAAGCATCATCGCCCAACATTTCTTTCAACACATACTCAGTAATGAATGGCTTGCAGTAGCGATAATAATCGAAGCTGATACCATTTTGACCAAATTCATTAATATGAACAGGAATGGAGGGAACAAAATGTCCCATGATGCCTTCCACAGCATGAATTGGGATAGTCCATATTCTGAAAAACCCAAGTATGTGATCAATCCTGAATGCATCATAATACATGCTCATTTGTTGAAATCTCTGATGCCACCACTCAAATCCATCCTCTTCCATTTTTTCCCAGTAATAAGTTGGAAAGCCCCAGTTTTGTCCGCGTAATGCAAAATCATCGGGTGGTGCCCCTGCCTGCATGTCCATATGAAATAATCCTGGATCCTGCCACGCATCTGCACTGTACCTGTTTACTCCAATGGGGATGTCTCCTTTTAATATTACTCCCCACTTGTGTCCATATGCAGTTGCTTCTTTCAATTGCAAATGAAGATGATACTGCACGAAATAATAAATTCCAATTTCATCGAAATAATCCTGGCTCTCTGCAATTAATTTTGAAATGGATTTGGGATCGAAATTTTTGTTTTCCTTCCAGGCAGAATAATCTGAGGTTTTGAATTTATCGCGGAGAAAACTAAAAGCAGCATAGGGTTCCAGCCATGATTTATTTTCTTCGAAAAAAACTTTGTAATCTTCACTGGCAAAAACATCCTTTCTTAATTTACCATACAGTTGCTGAATCAGTCCCCATTTTAAATTCATCACCTGCTCGTAATCTATTTCTGGCAGGTCATTGAGCAATTTTTGTTTTTTGCGAATTCCTTTCAAAACTGACTGATGATCTTTTCCAGCAATGGAATCCAGATTGAGGTAAATGGGATGCAATGCAAATGCTGAAATTGCTTTATAAGGATATGAATCTTCCCAGGTGTGAGTTGAAATAGTGTCATTCACGGGGAGAATTTGAATTAGCTTTAGTCCAATCTTACGGGCCCAGTCTACAAGCAATTTTAAGTCAAGAAATTCTCCTATGCCCATGCTGTTATTACTCCGTAAACTAAATACTGGAATTGCTACCCCGGCTCCCCGCCAGACGTTGTTAGGCATATGGACAAAGCCATCATGAGAAATAGTTACTTTTTTCTTGTTGAGATTATCCAGCAATAATCTGTTGTCTCCATCTTCAAATCTCACGAAAGTTTTAAGCCTGGTATTGTAGATGCCGTATTTGTATGCTATTGGGAAAGATTCTTTGGAAAAATTGAGTTTGATAGTCCACCAGTTTTTTTCTTTGCTCATCAGCAATGGCTCATTCGTTTGCCAGTCGCCAAGGGTGGCATTGTTCCCCAGGATACATAGGGCCTCATTTTTTTGAAGCAACGGAGCTTTTACTTTAAAGATGTGCGTATTCCCTCTATAAGGTGCAGGCTTAATTGGTGATCTCGTTTTATCGAGCAATACTTCCTGAAATGGTGCGCTGAAAAATGCATTTTCAAATTCGCCCGCATGGTTCCAGGTATCCACCATCATTATTTCTTCGGCCGTAATCTTTTTCAATTCAATCTCGCGATCATCACCCCATTCAACTACCACATCGTCCTGTTCATCTTTGAGCAAATATTTGTAATTAATGATTTCAGGAACCATTTTGGTCATATGATCTATTTCTATGGAAATATGCCAAAAGGTTTCATTGAGGTAGCTCATGGGGAGCGCATTCTCCAAATCCAAATTGCCCAACTGCTCTAAATTCCCTGAGAGAAATAGTCTTTGTCCAAATTGTGTCGAAAATCTTACGTAAAAATTAATCTTCATCGTTAGTTCTGTATTAAGGCAATTCCGGTACTTCTTTCAAAATTTGGGGACAAAAATACCACTCATTGTGTAAAAATTACATATTCTTATGGAAAACAAAAAATTCATCCCCTATCTTTGCCAGCAAATTTTATATTGTAATGGAAACTTCTAAAAGAAAATCATCCCGCGGTATTTATTGGCTATTATTCTTTGCTTCTGTCGCTTCATTCTTCCTGGTTTATAAATACAGCGGCAATTTCATTACAGTAACCTTACCGTTTATCGTCTACTTTTTCGCCAAGTCCCTCGACATTATCTAATACCGGACAAAAAAATATTAGGAGTCTCAATAACATCTTTGGGACTTTCGAAAATAAAAAACCCGCAATTTATTTGCGGGTCTTTAATATTAGTAAACTGATATTATTTCAGATTATTTTACTTCTTCAAATTCGGCATCGGTTACATTTTCCGAATTATTTCCACGATTATCAGCCTGTCCCTGTTGAGTTTGATCTCCGGGTTGAGGTCCTGATTGCTGAGCTTTGTAGATTTCTTCAGAAGCCGCAGTCCAGGCCTGATTCACCTCTGCTTCGGCAGCATCGATTCCGGAAATATCCTGGCGTTTATGGGCATCTTTTAATTTTTCAAGAGCACCTTCGATAACTGATTTTTTATCAGCAGGAATTTTATCACCGTATTCCTTTAGTTGTTTTTCACTTTGGAAAATCAAACTATCGGCATGATTGATCTTTTCCACTCTTTCTTTGGCTTCCTTATCTGTAGCTTCATTTGCCTTGGCTTCAGCTTTCATTTTTTCGATCTCATCCTTGCTCAATCCGCTACCTGCTTCGATTCTGATCTTTTGTTCTTTGCCGGTTCCTTTATCTTTTGCAGTTACGTGCAAAATTCCGTTAGCATCTATATCGAATGTAACTTCAATTTGAGGTAACCCTCTTGGAGCAGGCGGAATTCCATCAAGATTAAATGTACCCAGGCTCTTATTTTGAGAAGCCATAGGTCTCTCGCCCTGCAATACGTGAATTTGAACGCCCGGCTGATTGTCGGAAGCAGTTGAAAATACTTCAGACTTCTTAGTTGGAATTGTCGTATTAGAATCGATAAGCCTGGTCATTACTCCGCCCATTGTTTCAATTCCCAAACTCAAAGGAGTAACGTCCAAAAGCAATACGTCTTTTACTTCTCCGGTAAGTACTGCACCCTGGATTGCTGCACCAATTGCCACAACTTCATCCGGGTTTACGCTCTTATTTGGTTTTTTGCCAAAGAATTTTTCAACGATTTCCTGCACTTTAGGAATCCTGGTAGATCCTCCCACGAGAATCACTTCGTCAATTTGAGAAGTAGAAAGTCCCGCATCTTTCAAAGCCTGTTCACATGGCTTAAGACATCTTGCGAAAAGACTGTCTGAGAGTTGTTCGAATTTAGCCCTCGTTAATTTTTTGACGAGGTGTTTTGGAACGCCGTCCACAGCAGTAACGTAAGGCAGGTTTATTTCAGTTTCGCTTGAAGAAGACAATTCAACCTTTGCTTTTTCAGCTGCTTCTTTTAAGCGCTGCAATGCCATAGGATCTCTTCTGAGGTCCACATTTTCATCTTTCCTGAATTCGTCGGCCAACCAGTCGATAATGACTTTATCAAAGTCATCACCTCCCAGGTGCGTATCACCGTTAGTTGATTTCACTTCGAATACTCCATCTCCCAATTCGAGAATTGAAATATCAAAGGTTCCACCACCGAGGTCAAATACTGCTATTTTTTCGTCTTTATGTTTTTTGTCAAGTCCGTACGCCAATGCAGCCGCAGTAGGTTCATTCACGATTCTGCGAACATTTAAGCCGGCGATTTCACCAGCTTCTTTGGTGGCCTGTCTCTGGGCATCATTAAAATAAGCAGGCACAGTTATAACTGCCTCGTTTACTTCCTGTCCAAGGTAATCTTCAGCTGTTTTCTTCATTTTTTGAAGGATCATGGCCGATATTTCCTGGGGAGTATATAGCCTGCCATCTATGTCAATACGAACCGTATTATTGTCACCTTTTGCTACTTTATAGCTCCAGTGCTTCATTTCTTCAGTTACTTCATCAAATCTGCGGCCCATAAAGCGCTTTACAGACATGATTGTATTCGTAGGATTGGTAATTGCCTGGCGCTTGGCCGGGTCACCTACTTTACGTTCTCCGTTTTTCAAAAAGGCAACTACCGAGGGGGTTGTGCGACGACCTTCATCGTTGGCAATAACCACCGGCTCGTTACCTTCCATGACGGCAACGCAACTGTTTGTTGTACCTAAGTCAATTCCTATAATTTTTCCCATATACTTACTTGCTTTAAGGTTAGAAGTTCAACAGATTCTGTCAATCACTATGCCATAGAGCCAAATGTGCAAAATTGGCAGTTGAAGAATGTTCAGGGTTAAATGTTCGAAATTCAGCGTTCGGGAAGGTTGCAGCGAGGTGATTTGGGGTTGATCGTATTTCAGGTCCTGGGAATTTGCTTCAGGTTTTTTCAGGAATGATCCATTTTATTAATCTCAAATCTTTGAATTTTGAACTCTGAACATTTAACCTGGAACCCCTGAACTTTCTTCTTCTAAGTACTACTAAAAAGGTAATTATACTACTTGCGTTTGGCAAAGTGAATATGTAGTTTTGTTGTCCTTTGAAGATTGACTGCATACCTGCCAATACATACTCAGAGCAGACTGGCCCTCCTCGTTGATTCGTTATTTTCTTTCACCCCGTTACACGCCGTGAATCACAAGTATCGATTTGAAAATTGGAATTTGTAAATGCAGTTTTAATTACGATTTCTTCTGCAATTATCCTGCTCTATGAAGCAGATAACCGACTGTAATTAAGTTGGCTTTTTGTTTTGGAATGAATCCGTATTCGATCTACTTAAACCTTTTTTTTAACCTCTAAAAAATCTTACCTATGCCAGTAAAAGATCCTTCCACAGCAGGAGCACCAGGCGAAGCGGAAATTCCTTCACTTGCCCAAAATCTGGAATTGCAAAAAAAACTTGAAACAAATGGAAATGGGAATGGACATCATGCCAGCGAAAAAATTGAAATCGGTCCGGATGGAAAATTAGCCAAAGCACAAGATGCTACACTAACAGCACCGCCCGACCATATTGTTTACCCACCCGAAAACATTGATGCATTACAGGCTTCGCCAGAAATCGGAACTATACCCATAAAGCCTATTCTTATTAGAAGAACGGTGAGTGGTTCCTATTCCGGAGTAACTGGTAGTTTCAGGCTTGATCTAAGAGCTGATGTAGATCGCCCGGGAACACTTCAAACTGCCAGTTTTGATTTCTTCAGTATTGGTATCATTACCAGTTATTGGGGCTCATTTAAACTCAATTCTCCTACCGTTACTTACACAACTACTAAAGTGACTATTGAAGGAGGATTTACTGGCACCAAATCAGTTTGGGCCAATAAAGTTCGAATTGAAATTAATCGGAATCTAATTCTGGTTCCTGCAGCCCCTGCAGTGGTTAAGTTCTTCCAAAATACAACTCCGGGTGCTATTTATACCTGCAATTTCACCAGCTCTTCATTTAGAACTGTACTGCTGGAAACTGATTACGAAAATGGAACAGTGCTGGCTGGTGACTATGACACAGGTTCATTAGGTTCACCACTTCCCCATCGTATTTTGAATATTGTAAAGGCATACAGTGAAGCAGGTGTGAATATGGTAATGACTGGCGGAAATGACGTTGTTGCCAACAGCGAATCGGGTGCTGACGCGCGTTGGACAGAAACTGAAATGCATGCGTCAATGATTCATCACTTCAGCAAATATTCTACGGTGCCGCAATGGGCAGCCTGGTTATTTGCAGCGAGAAGAGCGGTTAGCACCGGACTCCTGGGAATCATGTTTGATTATTTGCCATCATTAAAACCACAGAGGCAGGGATGCGCAATATTCCAGGATACAATTAAAGACTATTATTCAGGATCCGATTACAATCGTCATATCCTTTATGCATACGTGCATGAGATGGGTCACTGTTTTAATTTACTGCACTCGTGGGATAAAGGAAGACCGAATAGTTTGAGTTGGATGAACTACGACTGGAAGTACGATCAACTAAACGGTGCCGGATCATTCTGGAACAATTTCAATTTCATTTTCGACACTGGAGAATTGATGCATATCCGTCATGGATTTAGAAACGATGTGATTATGGGTGGATCTGATTTTGCATTAGGATCTGGTTTGGAACAGCAAGAAGCGTTAAGTGCATTTGATGGAGATATGATTGAGAACAATAGTGGTCTGAAACTCGAACTTCAACCAGTTAAGAAATCATTTGCATTAGGTGAACCTGTGGTTGTTGAAATTAAATTGAGATGTATGGATATGAATGGGAAAGTGGTGAATGGTACCGTCCATCCGAAATATGACTACGTAAGAATTGCAATTATGAAGCCGAATGGCAAGACAGCACTGTACGAACCATTTGCACACAATTGTATGTTGCCGAAAGACACTCCGCTCGATCAGGAAAACAATACGGTTTATGCAAGCGCTTATATTGGATATGGTAAAGATGGATTTTATTTCGATCAACCCGGCTTTTACAAGTTAAAAGCTGCATACCAGGTTCAGGATGGAAGCATTTTGCAAAGCGATGAAATGACTATTCGGGTGAAATCGCCTGTTACGGCAACAGACGATGAAATTGCTGATCTGTATTTTACTTCAGATGCTGGTAAACTTTTCTACCTGCTGGGTTCAGACGCTGAAACTTTGAAACAGGGCGTGGCAGATATGCAGTTGGTACATGAAAAGTATAAAAACCATCCACTAAGCATTTATGCTGAAATGGTGTTGGGTGTAAACGAAGCAATGAGATTTAAGATCATCGATACAGATTCAAGAAAAGTATTAGTAAGAAAGAGAAACCTAACTTCTGCAAAAGCAAAATTGCACAAAGTAATAAGTGCTTCCAAAGGAGATGAGGGTGTTGACAATATAACGCTCAACTGGTTATTCAGACATCTCGCTAAGGGCTACCTGCTCGAAGGTGATGACAAGGCCGCCAAAGCAACTCTTAAGGAAATGGAGGACACCTTTAAGGCCAAAAAATTGAGACCGGTAATACAGCAAACTATTGCAAAGCAAGCCGCAGCTGTGTTGAAGTTGGCTTGAGTTGATTGGAGGTTCACTTACGATGAAAGCGCGGTGCGGGGCACTGCGCTTTTTTTCTAGTGGAAAATTTATTTCTGTTACCACTAAACGGCCATTGACATATATACGTACTGGAATTACATTTGAAACTATTATTCAGAAAACCTATCACATATGAAAAAACTCAAACCCTTATTGGGGATAGCCTTTCTGGTATTGATGACGATCTCCTGCAAAGTCACCCAGGTCGGCAGGTATGATACAGTTATCGACAAAACCATCAACGACGTTCAGCAGCAGCTTAGCACCTTTTTTGTAAAGGCGGAGTCAGAGGCCGGAACGCCTGAATTCAAATATGCAAACTACAAACCTTTTTATGACGCGCTGAAGGTGGAAATGTCAACCTTACGGATAAGGTCAGCTGCAATTAATGAAAATGCGATTGCTGACAAAGAAATCCTTCTATTAGATGATAATATTAATAAGCTTGAACAGCTCCATAAGCTTGGTATAAACAGCTACGAGGAAGTTGGCGTTCTCAAAAGCGGTTTTGAACAGCAGCTCTCTGCTATTTTAAAATTGCAAATGGCACTCAAGGCCCATGTTAAATCCTCATCTTAATTAACTGACCAAAAAATTAAATCATGCCTCTAAATATTGCACAACTATCGAAAGACATGCTCGCGGCAGCTAAACCCGCATTGCAAAATTTCTGGACCGATGCTAAACCCTATGCAGAAAAGGAAACAAAAGCGTTTGCGCAGAATCTTGCAATGATTGAA
The DNA here is from genome assembly GCA_003175935.1 of Bacteroidota bacterium. Taxonomy (GTDB): domain Bacteria; phylum Bacteroidota; class Bacteroidia; order Chitinophagales; family Chitinophagaceae; genus PSRI01. The sequence continues at coordinate 5,940 of PSRI01000092.1, read as the reverse complement.
AAATTAAGATTGCTGGGAAAAATCAGTAAAGAGGCCGCCGCTCTGCATGTGGAAATACAAAAAAATTCTTTCCGTACAGTGCTGCTTACTATCGAAGGCCTGGGTATTCTCGCAGTTGAAGATGCATTGAATGCCGCGATTGGAGTCATCAGAACAACTGTTAATAAAGCGCTCGGCTGGGCACTCCTTTGATTTCATTTTTGAATCCCGGAACCAGTAATTATGGCCACATCAACTCTTTCCCTTAGCAATGCAGATCTTGCTAACGATTACGAACACCTGTTCGATATCTGCAGAATTAATCCTGGTAAATATCAGTTTGTCACAAATACCATATCAGACATCCAGGGAAACGAGACCCGCTATCAAAATCTCGGAAATCGATTGGGAATTCCCTGGTATTTTATAGGGATTATTCACTACATGGAGGCTTCACTTGATTTCAATTGTCATTTGCACAATGGTGATCCGCTCGCGGCAAGAACTGTCAATGTCCCTTTCGGGAGACCGGCTGACAGCAATCCTCCATTTACCTGGGAAGTAAGTGCAGCGGATGCCCTGCAGTTAATGAAATTGGATAAGTGGTCGGACTGGAGCATACCGGGAATACTATTTCAATTTGAATTATACAATGGCATGGGTTATCGCCGTAGAGGAATTAATTCGCCTTATGTGTGGAGTTTTTCCAATAATTATTCCCGGGGAAAGTTTACCAGCGATGGCATTTTTGATCCTAACGCAGTATCGAAGCAATGCGGTGCAGGCGTTTTGTTGAGAAGAATGAAGGAACTTCAGTTGATTACAGATCCAACAACAGATCGTATAGCGACAATTAAAAACCTGGGAAGTCAAGTTGCTTATTCTGGTGCATATTCAGATAAAGCTGAACAATTGCAAATTCTTCTGAATTCTGTAGGTGCTACTTTGCGCGTAGATGGAGAAGCAGGTGATAAAACATCCCAAGCATATAAAAATATTTCGGGAAATTATTTAACCGGTGATCCCCGGATACATTAAAGGGAGTTCAAATTTTAACTTCTAAATAGTTTTCAATTTATATCTTTATCCATAGCTTTCGATGCTATGAAAACATTTATTGCAATCTCTTTAGTCATTTTTTCCCTGGCTCTAAGTTCATGCTCCAAAAAAATAATTCCGGATAAACCAAATCTGGATAAAAGTCATTTCAAATTAGACAGTCTACCACAGAGTGAAATTGATATCCCTCTTCAAATAAATCTTAAACCATTTTACAGTCTTGCCGATAAAAACGTTGAAACAATTTATGCTTCGCCCGGTTGGCCCAATGATTTTGTTGTTGAAAATTGTGATACAAGGTATATGTATCGATTTAAGAGAGGTCCATTTAGAATAACGGCAACGGGTAACGTACTCAACCTTAATTTTACCGGCACCTATATAGTGGCGGGCGCACAAAGAGTTTGCAGTGGTTCCGGAAGCAATCGCGTGCCAGTTACGCCATGGACCCCAACGTGCACATGCGGGCTTAAAGAAGGCGAACGCAGGGTTGAAGTGGGTTATAAAACGACTTTAAATATAAAGCCCAACTACACAATCTCAGCAAATATTGAAAGACTGGAACCAAAACCACTTGATAAATGCACCGTATGTTTTTGGGGTCAGGATATTACTGCAACGGTAATGCAACAAATAAAAGAGAGACTTGATGGAGCAAAGGCTGGAATACTGGATTCATTAAACAGACTGAGTTTGCGTCCGCAAATGCAACAGGTTTGGGACATGCTCAATACAAGTTTAAAAGTTTACAATATGGGATATCTCCAGGTAAATCCCGAGAAAATCCGGGTAAGCACATTCTTTGCAAAAAATGATTCCCTGAATTTGTCAATTGGAGTTTCGGCAAGGCCATTGATCAGTTTGTCAAAGCCTGAAGACCATCGTACGGTTGTTCCGGATATTAGTGACAACAGGCAAAGATGTGGGTTCAATATTTTCATAGACGCGATTATGGATTATGATTCCCTCAGCAATATTTTGAATGCGCAATTTGCAGGTAAAAGAATTGATTTGGAAAAAATGGGTAAGTATGTAATTGTGGAGAAGTGTGATTTGTATGGTGTGGACAATGAAAAACTGATTATTAAAATTCAATTCAGCGGATCGGATAAAGGAAATATTTATCTCACTGCAAAACCTGTATTCAATAAAGAAAAAAGCGAACTGGAACTACACGATCTGGACTTTGACATTAAAACAAAAGATTTGTTGGTAAAGACGGCGAAATGGTTATTTAACAGGAGAATATTAAACGAGCTTAATAAATATTCAAAATTCAACACTGCAGAATACGCAAGTTCCTTTCTTACCAGGATCAATGAAATGATGAATCGTGAAATTGTTAGTGGAGTCAGTTCAAATGGAAAAGTAGATTCACTTCAGGTGCTGGAAATCTATCCTTTTGCAGAACATCTCATCGTGCGATGCAAAGTGAGCGGCCAATTATCGGTACGCATTTCGAGTTTGAAATGAGGTAGAAATCTTACACTATATTTCCCGCCCGAAGCAGTGTTCGGAATGAACGGCATCAGCCAACACCATCTCAAATCTCAACTAAACCATTCTTAATGGCATACATCACCAGTCCAACGCGGGTTTTCACATTTAGTTTTTCAAAAAGGGAGTTGCGATAATCTTCAACTGTGCGCGGGCTTAAAAACATTTTTGCAGCAATGTTTTTGTACGTGAGTTCCGAGCAAACAAGATTCAGAAATTCTTTTTCTTTTTCAGAAAGCTCGATTTCTCCTTCGGGATGGTCCATATTTTTATGGAGACCACTGATAATTTTTCCTGAGATATATTCTGAGAGATAAAAATCTTTTTTCATTACAGAATCCAGCGCAATTTTCAATTCGTCGGGATCTGCATTTTTTAAAATATATCCTTTAGCGCCTAATTTAAGCATGCGAATGATGGTTGTTTCATCACTGAACATGGATAAGGCCAGCACTTTAATTTGGGGATAATGTTTGAAGAGCCATTTAGTGGTTTCATATCCATCCATTCCCGGCATATTCACATCAAGCAAAACCACTTCGGGTATGATGTGGTTGCTGATTTTTTCTTTCAGTTCCCGCCCATTGTCTGCTTCAAATAAAACTGCATAATTTTCGAAGGAAGAGATGAGTTTACCTAATGCATTTCTCAAAAGTGCATGGTCGTCGGCGATTGCCACGTTAATTTTCTTACTGCTACTGCTCATAAATTAAATCTCAGGCTTTTCAGGCAAGGGCATTTCAACTGTAACAGCAGTGCCTTGTCCGGGCTGGCTGTTAATTACAATAGATCCTCCTATCAGTTTTGCCCTGTTGAACATACTTTTCAATCCTACTCCACTGGAACCAGATGATGAAAGTTTTTTTGCATTCACATCGAACCCGATTCCGTTATCGATTATTTCCATTACAAATTTATTGTCTGCAGCATAATTAACAGAAGTATTTATTTCAGTGGCTTTGGAATGCTTGAGAATGTTATTCACCATTTCCTGAAACATGCGAAAAATAAATATCTCTGATCTTTCTCCAAGTGGTACTTCGTTCCCTTTTAAATTAAATGCAACCTTTACGAGACCGGTTTTACGCAGACTTTCTAATTCAAAGCGAATTGATTCTGTTAAACCAATCTGGGCGATTCTATCTGTATGTAAACTTTTTGTAAGGTCAGACAGGTCATAAATTGCCTTATTCAAAATTTCGCGTATGTGTTGAACGGAAGGATAAGCTGTATGTTCCTTTTCTATTGGCAGTACTGCGAGAGATAATTTTACAACAGAGAGTACTTGTCCGATGTTATCGTGGAGTTCCTGCGCGATTACTTTAAGCGTATTTTCCTGAATTTCTAATTGTGACCTGAGCACCTCTTGTTCATATTCAATTTTCAGTCTGGCCAATTCATCTTCCTGTCTCTGTTGTTTGCGTTGATACAACAAGACAATCGTTACAATGAACCCAACTAATAACAATCCAAGTATCCCACCAATTATGATGAGGATAAAGAATTCCTGATTTTGATCCTGCATAAAAATCCCGCCAAGATTGAAGAATACAAAAATATGTTTAATAAAGAGGTAACCCACACTAATCCTAAAACCATTCTTACGTTAGGGTTTTTCCAAAAATTGAGTACGGCAAAAAAAGGGTAACTACAGGAATAAAAAAACAGTAATCCTGATATGATCCAGAAAGTTGGTTCTCGTGTTAATTTAATCGAGTGAGTAGTTTTGAATAATTCGAAAAAATAGTAGATGCAAAGTGCAACGATTAACAGGCAGCCAAGTGAATAAGTATATGTATGGAAGCCGGTTTTTTGAATATACAGTTTATTTAGAACGACCAATAATGGATATATCCAGATAAGATTTTGGCAAAGAGTTTTTACAAATTTGTTCTTGAATTGAAAACTAAGAAACCATAAATAGAAAACAAATTCAATAGAAGAAAATACATTATACAGCATTTGTGTATTACGGCCTTTTATTGCGAGATTCAGGCCTGTTATCTCTACCATGAAAGTAATTATTAGGAATGGTGGAAAAAGCTTGAGGTAGAGAGGTGAAGGTTTTTGAAAATAAACAACTATACCTACAAGGCCACTCAATAAAATAAAATATATATATAAATACAGAGGCATTAGAAGCGACAATTTACTTCCATATTCCAAATTATATAAATAAAAAAGGAACCTTCTGGTACGAAGGTTCCCTAATATGGCTCATTTTCGGTTAACTCTAAATTACTGTCATTCCTTTATCTCCCTGATCAACCAAAGCAACTCCAACTTCAGGATTACCCTTCGCGGAAAAAGTTCTGGGATTGCATATGGGAGGACAAATAACACCTGAATTGTATCCAAGCAAATCTGGTCCTTCTGAAGTTTGGACATAAATATCTTTATTGGCAACTCCTGCTTCAGTGATTTTCTGTTTTGTAGCAACAAATACTACAGTCTGGCGACCTGCATATTCTGGTTTTTGAGGATATTCAGTTGGATAAGCACCAAAATAAATTCTAACACCATCGCCGCCGTTTTCTTTTGCACGTTCCATAAACTCCTGCAATTCTTCAATGCTATACCATGCACTTAAAGAATCTGGTTTTCCCAGGCGCTCGGAATTATGAACCCATCTTTCCTGCTTGTAGTTTCTAACGATTGTATCGACGTGTTCCGTGTTTACGTACTTACCGACCTTTAAGGATTTTTTTTCAATTGTAATCATAGCATGTAGTGGTTTAATGTGAACGATCAATTTGATAATGTAAAGCTACCCGTCGGAGAAATACATGCTATTTCACAGGAATTTGGAACTCAACTAATTATAAATTAATATTATTCGTACCCGTCAGAACATCAGGCAGTCGTGTGAAAATTTGGACAAAAATCCCGTCCTTTTCTCACCATAAAAACCGTGTGATTTCCGAATTTGACCCCGTTAAAAAACGGGTCGATAAAATGATAAATAAACGGGGTTCAAAAACCGTCCCATTCTTTAATCATTAAACCTTGGGTAATGCGTTTTTAATTGGAACTTGGATACCAGATTAGTCCCGTTTTTAAAATCCAAATACCTGGCTGAAAACTAAAAATTGACTCTTAGAACTGTTAAAGAACCAGGTTTCATCGGCCTCGGAATTCTAAAAAAATCTGAGGCACATTCATAACAACCAGGCTAATTGACCATTGAACCTTATCCTAATTTCTTAATGGTCATGCTCACGGTCGTTGCTAACCTTAAATTTTTTTGGGACTAATGGTTATAATAAAGGTGTGATTCCCCCTCTTTCTCTTCCTGCAAATTACCTTACTCCAAAACTCGGGACAATAGCAAAACTACGGCGGGTATTTTCCTGTTTTTGTATGTGGTTATTTCCCTAGTTTTATACCAGTTAAATTATGCGGTAC
>PSRI01000001.1 GCA_003175935.1 Bacteroidota bacterium | reverse complement strand
AGGTCAGGATTATCGACTCCTTCAAAACCGTAAATGATCGGACCTGCTGCTATTGCCATTTTGCCCTTAATTGTATTTATTGAATCATTGGGTGAAACTAATCTCGGTTCAACAGGAATTGTTAATTCAATTTTATCACCTTTTTTCCATTCGCGATTAATAGTTAAATAACCATTTGCAATAATGACCAATGGAAGGTCCCGACCGTTTACTTTTACTTTGGCTATTGTGTTTAAGTTTGAGGTGTACAGATTAAAAGGATTTTCCTCGCCCTGAGCCCAACCCGGAATGCGAACATGAATTGCAAATTTCGATTTAGCAGGTGCGTTGATTGTAATAGTAGAAGAGCCTTTCCAGGGATAATTTGTTTCCTGCTTTATTTTTATATTTTTTACAGATTTTAAATCTGTTTTCATAGTACTTCCGATAAACAGATTCACATACACACCTTCATCGTCTGTTGCATATATATAAGCGGGTAGTGCGCCGACCATTTTTAAAATCATTGGTGGGCAACATGGACAATCATGCCATGACCAACGGTTATGGTCAGCCGCAATTAATGGATTTTCATAGAAATAATGATCACCGCTTAGGGAGACACCCGACAATAGATTGTTGTACAGGACACGCTCAAATAGATCCATGTATTTTCCATCAGCCTGCAACTCGTTCATCCTCTCAGAAAAAAATGCTGAGCCGATTGCGGCACATGTTTCGAGATACGCAGACTCGGGCAGATAATAATCGGCACCAAACCTTTCACCATTAGCTATTGCACCTTCTCCTCCCGTGATGAACATTTTTTTGCCCGCCATATTATTCCAATAATTGTTAGCAGCATTAATATACTGCGGGTCTTTATTGTCTAACGCAAGTGCAGTAACTCCCGTCGCTAACAAAGTAGCGCGTACAGCATGACCTTCAATTGTTGTTTGTTCTATCACGGGCAAATGATCCTGGTTATAACTGCTATCATTTCTGCGTTGATTGCCAGTTGCTGAATTACCATAATTGCCGCGGGCATCTATCCAGAATTTTGCAAGCTCATAGTACTGCTGTTCCTGAACAGGCGCAGGCATTTGGTTTTTCAATGAAGGATTTTGATTAAACAGCCAATACATTTTCAGCAATGCTTCTTCAGGACCTGCATGACCAGGAATAATATTTTTTTTGGGAGGATTTCCCATTTGAGAAGCCATATAATTACTCATCTTAACGGCCACAGCTAATAATTTTGTTTTGCCAGTAGCATAGTAATAGTGAACAGCCGCTTCTGCAAGCATACCTCCATTGTAAATATCATGTTGCCATTTATCATCCCCGCCATTAGTTCCAAAGCGGCGATCTGCATACATTAATGTTGTGTACGTGTCGATGTAACCATCCTTATCAATCGCTTGAGCTGCTGCAATGCGATCGATATAGGCATCTATTTTAGATTCTAAAATTTTATCGGGATGAGATACTAATAAATCGGATGCACCTCTGATTGTTTCGTATAACAATCCATCGTACCAAGGCGGGCCATCGTGCTGTTGTGTATTCTTATCCCCTCTAGCAACTCGATCGAAATTCAGCAGAGCATTTCTGGTGCGTCCCCACTTTTCTTTTTCGTTTATGAGGTCCTGCCTGTCAGGTTCATATTTTCCTTCCAGTTTATCAAATACATCATATACTGTTTTTGTGTCCCACAGTTTCAACCTTGGTGACCAAAATGGGTCCTGAATTTTGACTTTGGCAATATTCAAAGGCTTTATGATATGGGGTAAGGGTTGTTGTCCAAGAGAATCAATCGAAATCACAGAAAAAATAGAGATGAGAATTATATAAAGTCTTTTCATGAATAATCTTTTAGACGCATAAATATTGGTAGGCCGGAAATTCAATGAGAAAATCACGTTCAAAAAAAATAATTTGCCACAAGTCGCCCTCGACCATTCTGGTCTTCGGAAGACTTGCGTCAGGAACTGAAGAATATATTTAAGTTACGATTATTTAGTTAGCCGAACTCATGGCGCAAGTCTTCCGAGCTTGCGAGGGTGACTTGTGCCTATAATTCCAATAGAGGTTCGATTATTTCAATTTTAATTAATCCTTTTTCTCCAGCATAATCTCTAGCACTGCTGTACAACCAATCTTCTGGTTTAGATACAAATCCAGCGGTAACAGGATTATCATGCGTGTAATCTAATTTTTGATGAGTAATCTTATTGTCATAAAGTTCGATTGGGTGACTATCTTGTTGCCACAGTTGATATTTTTTATTGTTACTATTTGATTCCCCAGCATCTTTCATGATATTCAATAACCACTCTTTTCGACTTTCCTGGGGATTTTCTATAATTGCCTGGATTAATTTATTCGAAGTAAATTTTTTAAAATCACGCATTATGTTTTGCATTGGTTCACCATGAGTTCCTATTATCATATGCGTATGACTTGTCATTATGCACCAACCATAGAGGTCAAGCCCCTTTTTGTTTATGCAATATTGCCAACTATCAATTAAAATTTCTTTGTATTCATTGCGAATAAATAAGTCAAGCCATTTAACTAGTGTACAGGTATCAAAATAAAGCTGTTCCTGATCATGGAATTTGTATTTGCGGCTCATAGGTTTTTGGACTAAATTATTTTGATGGGACGGAATTTCAATGAGAAAATGGCTCACGAAATGTGACGAATATGCTCGTGGTCCTCCTGACTATTGCTCCTGATATTTTAACTATAAACAATACTCACTTTTTTCAACCACTTAACCGTATTCTCAATATCAAAATATCTTTCCTTTACGAGACTTACCCTAAATTTCATTGGGAGGAATGGCCCCCATTTCGAGAAGTTTAGGATGGCGGATTGTGTACACAACAATTTTTCGATATGTGCTTCAATTTTTGGCACAGATTGAAGCAACCTGGGCCATTTTTCCAAGAATTCATGATGTCGAATTTCCATTTCAAAGGAGCTTGAACTATCATCCATTATATGCTTTATTTCATTGATCTTAAAAAGCATGCTGAGCGTTCGATTGATTCTTGTTCCCGTGAAAGTATATAATTCCAAAATTTTATCCTTCACAATCAAAGGCCTGTCAGTACCCAGGTTTCTTATTTGCAATACCGAAAACGCCTTTCGCATTTTTCCTACTTCTTCCAGGGCAGCTTCATCCAAAAATTTGTAATCTTCATTACTGAAGAGCAATTCCAATATTTTCTCCCTTATTCTTTCGTGTGTTTCTGCGCGATTTCCATAAAACATGGTTTTTTTGCCATCATAAGCAGGTAAGACTTCCACTTTTTTGGATTTTTGCAATACCGATTTTATTTTCCAAATTTTCGCAGCCAGAAAGATATTTTCTCCTTCCTTTACCTGGTTGGAATATGGAATTTCGCCGATCAGGGATTTTCCGAAAACAACTTTGAAATTTTCTTCTGATTTAAATACGCTATAAAATCCTGGCGGGCGTACGATATTTTCCCCTTCGGATCCAAGTATCAATTCAGTTTTTATTTTTTCCAGAAAATCTGTCTCCACCAAATGACGAATTATTTCAAGAATCTCGTCTTTGGTAATATGTTTAAATGCAAAATTGCCATTCAAACTATTAATTAATTCAGACTGAATAATTCCTGAACTACTCTTAACTATTGACAATATTTGATGTAACAGAATATCATAGGGCTTTCGGATCATTAAAGGTGGTTCAATATAACCTTCTTCATAAAGCTTCCAACAGGCTATGGATTGCATCAGACTCCATTCATTGGTTGCATAGAGAAACATCTTACTCGTCTGGTCGTCTTTTCGACCACTTCTTCCAACTCTTTGAACCAAAGACGCAATGCTATTGGTTGTATCAATCTGGATCACCTCATCTACAGTGCCAATATCAATTCCTAACTCGAGCGTTGAAGTGCAAGAGATACAGAAATTTTCTGTATTTGTATTCTTCGCAAAATATTCAACGTGTTCTCTTACTTCTTTATCCACCGATGAATGATGGGAGAAATAATTATTATGTCCACTTAATTTCTCTGATAGTTTCTTCAGTTTCACTGCCACCTCTTCGGATCGCCCCCTGTTATTTGGAAAGATCAACACTTTTTTATCTTTAGTCTGATTGAAAAGATCTTTTAGCAAATCATGGCTTAATTCTTCTTTCCCATTTTTAAAATATTTAAATCGAGTCACAATTTCTTTTGCCTGCCTATCCTGAAGTACATCTGTATTTGCGGCATTTCCTGTAATTGTTTTTGCTTCTTCGTAATCTCCAATAGTTGCAGACAATCCAATGACTGAAAATGATGTTGAATTTATTTCCTGGAGCCGGAACAATATGGAACTGAGATGGATTCCCCGTTCTGTGCCGAGAAATGAATGGAATTCATCGATGACTACGAATTTAAGGTTGTTGAATAGTAGTCTTACGCGATTGGGTTTATTTACGAGCATTGCCTCCAAAGATTCAGGTGTAGTTAGCACTATTCCCGATGCAGCTTTGAGTAATTTTTCTTTGGCGGTTCTGTTTGCTTCTCCATGCCATTTGGTAACAGAAATATCAAGGTATTTACAAAGCTCTTCAATTCGGAAAAACTGATCATTGATGAGTGCTATTCTTGGAGAGATATAAAGGACCTGGACCCCGGGTTCAGTAAAATCGACTTTACTTAAAATAGGCAGAAATGCTGCTTCTGTTTTCCCTGAAGCAGTTCTCGATGCAAGAATGTAGTTTTTGTCGTTGCTTAGTATGTTTGAAATTGCTGCAATCTGAATTGGTCTTAAGGATTCCCAATTCTTATCACGGATGTATTTTCTGATGGGTTCGGATAAAAGTTCGAGTGACATTTTGATTCATTCAATTAAAACAAAACTAGAACTTGTTCTTACCACCATCAATTTTTTAGCGACAGAATATCCCTCTTTGATTGTTGTTTTTTTCTCATTTAAATTTTCATTTGCGGCTTTGCGTCCGGCGGACTTTGAGTCTTGGCGTGAGGTCTGTCGGAGTCTCAATTTTTAACCGGATAGAATTCCTGCAGTGCTTTTGTGAAACTAATAAGTGGAACATCCATATGTCCGAGTTCGCTGTAAACTTTATGCTGAATTTTCAGGTCCTTGATTTTGCTCATGCTGTCTGACAAATTTTTTCCCGGAGCCAGATCCCATTCCGGACCTTCCAATCCTCCTACAGTGGTAAAAATATTGACTGTGTCTTTGTTAACTCTGCTTTTTAATTTTAGTGGCAATCGATTTAAGTAATAATTATTGTACCACAAACTCGGACTCGCTGCACCAAAGTTTTTGAATGTCGTTGTATTTGATTCAGATTGATTTAGCAGCGAATACAAAACAAAATATCCGGCGAATGAATGTCCTAATAATGTTCGATTTGTTTTTTCTGTTTTATATGCAGAATCAATTTGTGGAATTAGTTGGTTGCCGATAAAATCGAAGAATTTTGG
>PSRI01000036.1 GCA_003175935.1 Bacteroidota bacterium | reverse complement strand
ACCATCGAACAAATTCCTCCCATCCGGAGAGATTTGATCAAACGAAAGCGTTACCTCGTCCCAAATTCCATCGTGGTTACACGTGGTTGTCCGCATCATTGCGACTTCTGTTATAAAGATGCATTTTTTGAAGGTGGAAAAACATTCTATACGCAGAGGACAGATGATGCACTTGCAGAAATTGAAAGATTGCCAGGAAGGCATTTATATTTTCTGGATGATCACCTCCTGGGAAATCAAAAATTTGCGGAGTCACTATTTGAAGGGATGAAAGGAATGAATCGTGTTTTTCAGGGTGCTTCAACTGTAGACGCCATTCTTCGGGGAAACCTAATTGAAAAAGCCGCTGAGGCAGGAATGAGAAGTGTATTTGTGGGATTTGAAACGCTCAACAATGACAACCTGGTTCAGAGTAATAAAAAGCAAAACCTTGGGAAAAATTACACCGATGCAATTAAAAGACTTCACGATCTGGGAATTATGATCAATGGAAGTTTTGTTTTTGGATTAGATGAAGATGATAAAGACGTTTTTAAAAGAACTGTGGATTGGGCAGTTGAAAATTCACTAACGACCTGCACTTTTCATATTCTAACTCCTTATCCCGGAACAAGATTGTACAGTTCTATGCAGGAGCAAAAAAGATTGTTGCATCAAAACTGGGATTTATATGATACCAGGCATGTTGTTTACAAAACGATTGGATTAGATGAAAACTCATTAAAGCGCGGTTACGATTGGGCTTATAAATCCTTCTATTCATGGAGGAATATTCTCAGAGCCAGCATCCATCACGATCGTTTCAAACACATGGTAAAACATTTTGCTTATGCTGGTGGATGGAAAAAATTTGAACCCCTTTGGAATTTTATGATCAAAACAGAAGGACTTAATCGAATGCTGCCATTGCTCGAAGCGATTCTTTCCAAATTAAAAAATCACGATTCAAACGGGCCCGTGCTTACCCCTGTTCCTCAAAAGAAAAATGAAATTTCCTGGAACAGCTACCTCAAATCAAAACCAATTTCATGAAAGCCACTTTTATTTTTTTAACCTGGTTTGTGAGCGTGACATTTAACGTCTTTTTGCTTGGAGTTGTTTTCATCCTCCAAAATTACTTTAATAAATCAGGCGATATTACAGCCAGGGGAGTTCTGGTAGATCTATCCTGGATATTTCTGTTAATAATAGCAGTCGGAATACTATCAATTCCTTATTTACTGGTTCTTGCCATTGCAACTTTTAAATTGACCAGGAAAGAAAATGAAGGTTCAATTCGATTTCAGTTGCTGATTTTCATTTGCCTTTTTGCTGTGACATTAATTTACTGGCTTCTTCTTTCCATTGCAGGAACAAATGTGGATGACATGACTCAGTTGTTACCATATTTTCTTGCATCCTGTCTCTCTGTTTTTGCAACACTTTTGTTTTATCGCAAAAGATTTTTAAAAATAAAACCAAATCAATATGAATCAAATATGGTTTAAAAAAGCAGGTTGGGCGTATATACCTGTTCATGCTATGGGATTGCTTGTATCAGCGATGGCGATTATTTTTCTCATTCCGGTCTTCACGGCCACTTTAAGAAACGGCCATTCTGTAAGTGATGACCTGTATCAACTGTTCGTTTATACAACCTGCACAGCGTTTTGGTGGAAATGGGTTGCGGAAAAAACCAGTTAACAATTGAGGAACAAAAATTGAAGTGAGAATAAAATGAGATTCATTCGATCTGTTAAATATGCCCTGAACGGGATTCATAATTTTTGTCTTCGGGAAAGAAATGGACAGTTGCAAATCATTATCGCGGTCATTGCTGTAGGTTTCGGTTTTGTCCTACATATTTCTGCAATGGAGTGGATTGTGATTATACTTTGTATTGCAGCTGTTCTTTCCCTGGAGATGATTAATTCATCCATTGAAAAACTGTCGGATATGGTGAAACCAGGGTTCGATCCGCAAATTAAAATCATTAAAGATACTGCCGCAGGAGCGGTATTAATTGCAGCCGTTGCTAGCCTCATTATCGGCATCATCATTTTTGGAAACAAAATCATTTCTCTGTTGTAAAGTTGAAATCATGAAGAAGAATTGGAAACAACACCAGGTTGTTTTATTATCTCTGGCCTTATCGGTAATTCTCGTAACAACCCGTATGATATTTACGGGCACAATGGGCTATATTTTTCTCATCTGGAATCTCTTTCTCGCATGGATACCCTATTTCATGAGCATCCTGCTTAGGTACAATAATTCCGATAGCAAATTCATCCACTACGGCCTGATAATATCGTGGCTGATTTTTTTTCCTAACGCCCCATATATTATCACCGATTTGTATCATTTGAAATTGCGACCCCCTGTTCCGCTTTGGTATGATACAGTCCTTTTGTTTTGGTGCGCATGGATCGGTTTCTCATTGGGCTTTTTGTCATTATGGAATGTCGAACACTATTTGAGAAACAAATTGAAAGGGAAATGGGTAAACATTGTAATTAGCCTGTTCATCGTGCTTGGAGCATTTGGAATTTATGCAGGTAGATATTTAAGATGGAACAGTTGGTATGTAGTAACCAATCCCGGCGACATTGCAAAGGACGTAAAATTTATCGTGTTGAATCCTGAAGACAACCTTCGCACCTGGGGAGTGACACTTATTTTCTCAATACTGATGCTTGCTTGCTATTTCATGATTAAAAAAATGAAACAAGCTATGATTGAATCATAATCCGAAAATTCTCGCAAAGACGCCCGCCATCGTCACGCTTCGCGTCACTTCTTCGGGCAGGCAAAGGAGCGCAAAGTCGCTAGAAATCTAATCCCAGGGAGAAATACCAAAGTGGTTTGCCTTTGAAGAATCCCTGCATGGGCCAACCTGTATCCAGACGAAGGAAATAGCTGAGCACCGTACTTCTCACGCCAAATCCATAGCCACCAATGAACGGCCCCACGCCTCCGGTTTTGATCAACACCTGTACAGGAGGATTACCATAAACAATACTCGGTCTGCTTGCATTAGAAAACTGGCCATTCCACGCGGTACCCAAATCAACAAATTGAACGAGCTGGAAATTCCTAATGAAGGCATTATTTACAGGGCGATTGAACAACGAAGTGAATACAGGGAAGCGGAATTCACTGTTAATCACCATCGCATTATTTCCGTTAGCCGCATTTTGTTCGTGCCCGCGTAAATTCACAGCCAGTGATTGATAAGCGTATTCAGCATCCTGAGCCGGCTGATTCGCAGAATTAAATTTCGGACTGATCCAGCTATCTGTTCCGCCTAAATAGTAAATAATTTTCTGGCTTCCCCATGAAAAATCTGCACCACCTCTAACTGCCCAAATAAAATTTCTAAAAATTGGATAATAGTAGCGGATATCAGTTCCTACATTGAAAGTGTATTTTCCTTGCGAATTATGAGCTGCAAGGTTTGTATTCCAATCCACATACACTTTATATCTAAGTCCGTTCCAGATATTCAATGCGGGATTAATAGTATTATCGTGAACGTATTCTAAATGCGAGAGAATATATTTTTGAACAAGGTCATTCTGTTCAAGTGCAGGCGGATAGTTTGCATCAGTTTTTAATACCGCGCGATCGTTTCTGTAAGCCACTGTTGCACGCAGACTTCTCACCCTATCCCAGGGATAAGTAAAATTCGTTTGAAAAATATTTGAGTAAAGATTATTGCGTAAACCCTGTGCATCGTAATAATCATGCACAACCGAACGATAATAAGTAAGTCCCCAGTCAACTCTTTTACGCAGATTTTGATAACTAAACATTACGTCTTTATCCTCGAGGTTGAATCCTAATCTGAATCCACCAATAAATTTCACATCTTCAAACAAATCGGAAATGCCCATGCGAACCATTCCATTTAAATTCGAACTACCATTAGTGAGATAGATTGGTCCTGAGCCGCCGGCATAGGGTTGCCAACGAGTCATCAACACCGAATTATTGAAACCTGCCATTACATAATCCGTGCTGAATTTTAATCCGTAATCATACAACTTCGCTTTGTCCAGAACACTTTCTTCCTTTTCTATTTCTGTTGATTCAACAACTTTCCCAATTTCCGTTGGTGCAGCACTTGAATCTTTCTTTTCATTTTCAAATTCATTTTGGAATACGTCCTGATTCTTTTTGGCAGTATCTGATGGTACAGCCTGGAAGATGCTGGATTCACCCCTGATTGCTCTCTCCTGATCGAGAATCTTCTTCATGTATTCCGTAGGTCGCACATTCACATTTCTTTTCTTCAATGCATCTTCGTTAACCTTGAGTTTATATAAGAATTTCAAGTTGCCTTCCTGTCTGATTTCACTTACCTGTCCATTGCCACCGGCAATTCTTGTTTCCAGCAAACTACTCTGATAATTGGTAATTGGAAATGAATAAGCCGAATCACTCGTGATCGATATGTATCCTATAGAATCAGGTTCAGTCTTATTCCATGCTTTTAGAGTGGAGTCCAGCTCTGCAGGTTCCGGATTACGCAATATTTCTTCGCCCACTTTGTAAATAGTGTCTAATCCTGCTCTCTTCGTAGAGAAAAAGCCCGCATAGCGATTCGCAATTCCTTTTTCATCACTTACAAAAGTGAAGTGATTTGTATTGTATTGCATGGGGAATCTCGCGTTCCCATATTTCATGTTGGTAAGTTGGGAGATTTGTTTGAATTCACTTCTGTTCCAGTTATCGACCAAAAAAATATTGAATCGATAATTTGATGGAAGAGCGGTATCTGAATTTGGTGCATTAGCAGAAGGACGATTTGAAGAGAAAATAATTCCTGTCTTATTGGGAAAAGCTACAAACGAAGGATCCAAATCATCATAAACATCATTCGTAATTTGATCCAGCGTTCCTTCTTTTATTTTGAAAGTGAAAATGTCTGAGTGGCCATTTTTTACAGCACTAAACAGCAAGGTATTTGCATCCAGCATGTATGTCACGTCATTTACCTGGTCCAATTCATCTGGTAACTCCTGCTTATTCACTTTTAATTTCTTGATCAGATCATACACAAACATTTTGATCTTATTTGCCTCACTATACACTACCACCAATTGCGCACCCTTAGGGTCCCAGGCCATCAAAGGATAATTGGGATTTATTTCATTTTGGTTATCGAGCACACCTGCCCTAAGTAGAATTCTTCTTTTGTTTCCGAAATCTTCAAGTTCGATTCTATAAATCCCCTTTCTGAATTTCACTACGGCATAAGTGCTATTGCGTGGATTAGGATTTGCCTGGAAACGGTAATAATCAACGCCTCTCTTCAATTCTTCAATTGTAATGACATTCCCCTTGGGAGCATTTCTTCTTCCGCGAATGTCTTTATAATATTTATCAGATTCTTTCTCCATAAATTCATCAAGCAGGTCCTTGTATTTTTTCTTGGTTACTTTTAAGCTTGCTGAATTCAGACTTTTATAAATCCTCGAGAGGTATAATAAGTAGGTAACATTGTCTTTGCGGTAATTGTCGGCGATATATCTCCAAAATGCATGGCCCGCCAAATCAGGCTTTGCAAAAGCAAATTGATAGAAGTTCTTGTAATCGCCAGAAAGAAGTGCAGATTTCAATTGATCATCTAAAGCGGGACTCCAGTTTTCAGCAGCATAAGCGATATATCCATCTGTTAGCCATTTAGGCAAATCAAGCAATGCCTGATTACTTGCAAATTCGCCGAGATCATCTCCAAAAAGCAAATTCTCCACGAGTACCCGAGCGATCCCTTCCCTCAATTGTCTTCGTAAGTTATCGTGATTACCGTCGTAATACACGATCATTTTATTATTTACAAGTTTGGTTACGCCCCCGGTGTTTTGCCAGTCGATTCCTAATCCAATATTTGATTGTTGTAAATCATTAAAGTCATTATACACTACAATGTTGATGCGTCTTTGTGATGGATATTCTACAAAATCTTCGAGGCTGGGTAATTCTTTTTCGGCTTCCTGGGCCACATATTTACCAAGAGCTAAACCATTCTGACTAATATACGTATTGAAATTTTTGGTTTGATAATAACGCCATTTAAACTTCTTGTATTGAACCCGGTTCTTCCCAAATTCAACGGCGTTAACCTGTGCAGATGCAGCATTTTCAACAAGTGAAAAACAAACAAACAAAGCCAAAATTCCGAGGTAACGGCCAGTGATCTGTGAGATTCGCATAAATTCGTGAATTCAATACTAAAATTAGGGTTTTTAAGATACAAAAATCTAAGATGTTCGCTGTTAAAGTTTTCATATTTAGCCCAGTGCAGGAGAACACCTATGTGCTTTACAATGAGCAGCATGAATGCATCATTATTGATCCGGGTACTTATTACCCCGAAGAGAAGGAAGAGTTGCAATCTTTCATAAAAACTCAGGGATTAATTCCGAAGTTATTATTGAACACACACTGCCATTTAGATCACGTATTCGGCAATAAATGGGTTGCCGAATCATATGGTTTAATTTTACAAACTCACGAAAAAGAAAAGTCAGTCCTGGATTACGCACCAACTGCAGGCTTAATGTGGAACCTTCCTTTCGAAAATTATGTGGGTGATCTTTTGTACTTACGCGAAGGTGATATTGTTAAGTTGGGTGACGACACGTTAAAAGTTCTGTTTTGTCCGGGCCATTCTCCAGGCAGCATTGCCTTCTATTGCGAAAAACAGCAATTCGTTATTGGAGGAGACGTAATTTTTAAAAGAAGTATTGGCCGAACAGACTTACCCGGTGGGGATTTTAATACCCTAATCAACAGTATCCGTTACCAGATCTTCACTCTGCCTGATACTGTTACCATTTATCCCGGTCATGGCGACCCAACAACCGTTGGATTTGAAAAGGCAAATAATCCTTTTTTGCAATGAACTCAATAGAAGTACCCAGTACCTAGTACCTGGTACCAAGACATAGGCTCGTCATGCATCATATAGGGATAAAAGGGTTTAAATTCTAAATGATGATATTCTTAATCAAACTGTTTATAATATCGATTCTTATCGGCTCTGCAATAGCAATTACAAAACGTATAAAAAGAAAAAGGAAGGAAAATACATTTCGCGATTTTAACCTGACTGATTATCAAAAGACGGCGAAGTACGAAAAGTCAATAGTTTACACGTGGATGTTAGTTATTATCGTGATTTACGCTGTTATAAAATGGACATATGATAAACCTTGATTCTTTGCCTTTACGCGGGTCTAATAATTTGAATGAATCATTTTTATTCCGACGCGTCGGGTAGGGACGCAAAGTTGGTAGGATTAGAATTGGGAAAATAAAAGTGCCCCGTAGCAGCAAAACTCGGGAAGAATTTAGAATGATTATCGCCTCAATCCAAAAGCTACAAACCACAAACCATCAACCATCAACTTTCAACCTTCAACTTTCAACCTTCCTGCCTGCCGGCCTTGCTTCGCAGCAGCTTCGCGAAGGCGAGCAGGCAGGCAACATTCAACCTTCAACTAACATTTAACCTTCAACATTCAACCTTCAACCCTTAAATGTACTTCCCCACATAAGGCAGTTTCTGAAATTCTTTTCTTTCAATTTTTAAAATGAGAAGTACATATCCAAAAATGAATAGCGTTGCAAGCACATAACTGTAAAGCCTGTTATCCCACAAACGGGTTAAGGAATGATGTATGAAGTAAATGATCACTACCATAACGATATAGGCTACCAGCTTTTTCCAGGCATATGGTACGGGATATTCTTTTTGTCCCCATAAATATGAGAGCACCATCATACTTCCATAACAGGTAAATGTTGCCCAGGCGCTGGCCATATAACCATAGCGGGGAATAAATAGATAATTAATTAAAATAGTTATTCCTGCTCCAATCACAGTTATCCAGGCACCTGCAATTGTTTTATTAATCACTTTATACCAAATAGAAAGGTTATAATAAATGCCCAAAAACATATTTGCCAACAACAAAATAGGAACGACTCTTAATCCAACCCACATCTTTGGATTCTGAACAAATTGCTTCCATATATCGAGGTAAAGTGAAACAAACAAAAACATCACACAAATCGTGATTACAAAAAATTTCATAACGCGGGCATATACTTTTTGAGGATTTTCGCCCGACATCTGTTTAAAGAAAAAAGGCTCTGCTCCCATTCGGAATGCCTGAATGAAAATGGTAATGAGAATTGAAAGTTTGTAGCACGCTCCGTAAGTACCAATCTGAAATTTCATATCCGATCCTGCAGGAGGAACACCCCACCACCCAAGCATAATTCTATCCAAAGTTTCATTTACCATACCTCCCAAACCTGCAATCAGCATCGGTAATGAATAAGCCATGATCCTCTTCCAAAGCTCTACATTGAAATGCCAGCGAAATGACCAAAATTCCTTCCAGAGCAGTAGCCAGGTCACAATCGCCTGTACAAGATTTGACAGCAATACAAAAGTCACTCCGTAACCCTTGCTGCTGATAATAGTAAATACACTATTGGGATTTGATGCCGCGAGCTTCGGAGCTACAGACAACAGAAAATAAAGCGTAATCATATTTACGACTACCCCAAACACACTGATAAACGCAAACTTGACAGGCCGCCCTTCCTGCCTCAATTTCGCAAATGGAATTCTGCATAGCGTATCAAAAGAAACTACCAGCAGGCTCAATATGATATATTCGGGATGCTCTCCCACATTCACCACCTTCGCGATCGATGAAGCAAAAAACCAAAGGAACAGCGTGAAAAAAATTGTACTCGAAACAATCGAAATGCTTACTGTATTGTACAGATCATGCCTGGCATCATCTTTTTGAATAAACCTGAAATAGCTGGTCTCGAGTCCGTACGTAAAAATGATCCCCAGGAAAGGAATAGCGGAGTAAACCAGGGTCATGTCACCATAGGATTCTCCGTTAAGCTTATACGTTAGGTAAGGAGTGAGAAAATAGTTGAGAAATTTAGCGGCCATATTACTCAATCCATACCATATGGTTTGTCCCGCTAATTGTTTGATTCCGGCCAATCGAATTAATTTTCTATGACAAAAATAAGGGCTTCTGCAAGATCGCAGCTTTAGAACAACATAAGTTCTCTTATTAGTATATTTTGAGAATATTTTTTTTTGATTAATTTAATGCTAATATCAAAATACCTGCAATGAGAAAGATCCTTTTGTTGCCTGCATTCATGGCAATTTATTTTACCGCTTTAGCACAAGCCCACGAAGCGACCATCAGGTTTGATGGTAAGGACAGACCCGGAGTTATTTTAAATATTCCTTATCCACCCGATGTGGTGGAAAATGCCATAAATGAAAAGTTTGGCAAAGAAGGTTATAAAGGTAACAACTCGCATGGCTGGACCGTTTACAGGAATGTAAAATTGAAATCTTTAGGCGATGATGCCCTGGACGTATACGTGAAAATTGAAAGAAAAAGTCGCCAGGAAAAAGATGTAAGCGAAGTGTCCATTATTGTCGCTCGAGGCTACAGCAATTTTGTTGAATCAGGAAGTGATGTATTGAAGAGTTCAGGCGTATTTGTCGCAAACGTGGAACCCCTCGCAGCATCTATGAACCTCGAAATGGAAATAAGAGCACAGGATGAAATCCTCAAGAAATCGCAGAAAAAATTAAATGATCTCGTCTCTGATTCATTGGACCTGGACAGAAAGAAAAAGCACCTAGAAGACGGTTTGGTTGAAAATAGTAAGAAACAGGGTGAACAAAGAGATGATATCATCAAGCAACAGGCAATTCTGGATCAGCTAAAAGCCCGAAGAAAAAACTAATTAGCAGGCTGTGCAAATCTCTTGTCTTTAATGAAAGTGGAATCTGTTAGAGTTCTCAGAAATTGAAGGAGATCATATTTCTCATCGTCATTTATTGCAATTTTTTTGCGAAGCAGTGAATCAGTCGTAGGTCCATCCACCACACTATTTCTATAATGATCAATTACTGCTCCAATTGAATAAAATCTACCGTCGTGTCCATATGGAGCAGTCAGATAAACGTTCCGCAAACTGGGAACTTTAAACTTTAAAGAATCCTCACTCTTCCCGGTTATAATCATTCTTCCAAAATCATTTAGTTTGGGATTGACAGGCAATCCTGTATTTCTGTAAGAGTCGTCTGTAAATAGCGGTTCCCTGTGGCAGGAGGAGCATTTATTTTGAAATATTTCATAACCACTTTTTTCAGTTGCGCTAAATGAAGCTTCGCCACGTTTCATTTTATCGTATTTCGAATCCGCAGAAATCAACATTGCGACAAATTGCGCCAGGGCTTTCAGCATTCTTTGTGAATTGATTTTATCATCTCCGTAGGCGGCCCTGAACATTTTTTTATAGGAATTATCTGCTCTTAATTTCGTCAACACACTGTCTATGTTTTCTGCCATTTCATTGGAAGCGGTCATCGGCGAAAGAGGTTGAACTTCTATATGATTAATTCCTCCATCCCAATGAAGTTCTTTCATCCAGGCAACATTAATAAGTGCCGGTGCATTTCGGGTGGTGAACTGATCATTGAATCCATGACTAAGGGGGTGATCGTACGTAGAAAAAGAAGCGAACTGTTGGTGACAGGAAGCGCATGGAAAATTTCCATCTTTGGAAAGCCTGCCATCATAAAATAATTTTCTTCCCAATTCAAATCCTTCTTTCGTGAGCGGATTATTTTGAAACCTATACTCTGGTAATGGAAATCCTTTGGGGACAGGAAATTTCATAGGTGTAACAGCCAGCCTTTCGATTTCTGCATTAAAGACAAATAAACCGAAGCAAAAAATCATCGCGATTGCTATAAAAATCCTGCGCATCATGGCTTCATATCATTTGCGATACTGAACATCGTTGAATAATTGTCTGCATATAATTTTGCCGTCGGGCCCGGACCGTGAACAAATGATTTTTCTGCAATTTTCAGTGGATGAACTGAATCAAACCACTTTCCGATTTCAACATCCACTATTAAATCATCAGTTTTACTTTGGAGAATTGCAATTGCCATTTCATTTGAGATGGACAATTCAATATTACGAATAGCTTTGTCGACTCCTTTATAACCGCCAATATGATAGGTAAAAGATCCTGTTGGCACTTTGGAAAAACTCGAATTGCCCTCCAGTTTGGCCATTACGTATCCTGTGTTCCAGGTCCAGAACATGCCATGGGCCGGATCCAAATCACCATCTTGCGCCCCGCTCACATTGTCTAGGCTATCCACGCCAACCTGGAACTTTAATTTGGTTATTTTTTTCGTGCCCCTGGGAATTTCAATGATTTCTGAGGTAGATATCTTTGCGTCAACAAGGTGATATGCAGTTCTGGATTTCACCCAAGTATTATTTGAATTGTTCAGAGCTAAATGACCAACGTAAAATCTAAAAGCAGTTACAGTAAAATCCTCCCCGAAACTATTGGTATATGTGCTGTCGAATTTTAGCGGTTGTCCGTTTACGGTAGCCCGGAATCTCACCCTTACTGAATCTCCATAACCCTGGTGGGCACCATTGATAAATCCCGTAGAAAATAATGATATAAATAAACAGGAGGCAAATGTTTTCATAGCTGACTATTAGTCGTTGCCAAAGCGGATTCTCTTTCTTCCTTCTTTTACTTCTGATTTCTTTTTCTTGGATTCTATTCTTTTCTGTTTGGATTGAAAACTGGGCTTACTTGGGATTCTTTTTTTGGGAACAATGAGCGCTTTATTGATGAGTTCCTTCATTTTCCTAATAACAATTGCCTTATTTCCTAATTGCGTTCTTTCTTCCTGTGACTTAACCAGCAATAACCCGTCTGCATTTATTCTTGACTGCAACTTTTCTGCAATTCGAATTTTTTGATCTTCGCTTAATAAAGCTGAAGCGCCGATATCGAAATATCCTTCCACCATGGTCTCGACCTTATTAACATTCTGACCACCCTTGCCTCCGCTCCTTGCGGTCTTAAATTTTATTTCCCGGCTGATATCAATCATATGCTTCTTTAAACGAAATTCTCACAAATTGTATGTAATGCTCAATCTGCAATACATCTTCACTTAACTTGTGTTATCTTATAAAATTACTAAATCGCACAGAAAGGGATCGTTAAATCTAAACAATGCGCGCACTAATTCAACGCGTTTCACACGCTTCAGTAAAAGTTGATGGAAAAATCACGGGGGCCATTCCAAAAGGTCTACTTGTATTTGTAGGGATAGAGGATGCAGACGGACAGGAGGATATTGACTGGCTCTCTGCGAAAATTGTAAACCTCAGGATTTTTGATGACGAGAATGGTGTGATGAATCTTTCAGTTAAGGATACAGGAGGTGAGGTATTAGTTGTGAGCCAGTTTACACTCCATGCTGCTACAAAAAAGGGGAATCGTCCCTCTTATATTAAAGCAAGCAAACCTGAAATTGCAATCCCTATGTATGAAAAAATCCTGAAGAAATTAGAAACCGACCTGGGCAAAAAAATTGAGGCAGGAATATTTGGGGCCGATATGAAAGTAGAGCTGTTAAATGATGGTCCGGTTACCATTTGGATCGACTCCAAGAACAAAGAATAGTTATATGACCACTTCCAATGATTGTCCTTATAATCAAAAATTTTATCATTTATGAAAATTGTGAAAATGAATATCGGTTGGAAGCTTTAATATGAATCAGTGCCCTTCAGGAATGCACCTTTTATTAAGGAAATCAAAACTTTGGCAAAGGCTTTGCAAGTACCTTATGGTATGATTAATTTTTGAATCAACCCTAATATCATTCACATCTTACAGTACATCCTAATCGCCAATATATGTTACAAACCGCTGATGATATCCGCCAACTGAACGATCGAATTCAGGTTGCTGCTGCATTTGTCGACCGTCTCGAAACTGAGATTGGTAAAATAATCGTTGGTCAGCACCACATGGTTTCCCGCTTATTGATGGGATTGCTTAGTAATGGTCACGTTTTGCTGGAAGGGGTACCCGGACTGGCAAAAACTTTATCTATTAAATCTCTGGCCCAGGGAATTAATGCAAGGTTTAGCCGGATTCAGTTTACGCCAGACTTATTACCAGCCGACGTAATAGGTACCATGATTTATAACCAGCAAAAACATGAATTCGTAGTTCGCAAAGGACCCATTTTTGCCAATTTCATTCTGGCTGATGAGATCAACAGAGCTCCTGCGAAAGTGCAAAGCGCGCTGCTGGAAGCAATGCAGGAACGGCAGGTAACCATTGGCGATACTACCTATAAATTAGATGAACCATTCCTGGTTTTGGCCACTCAAAATCCTATTGACCAGGAAGGCACTTATCCATTACCAGAAGCCCAGGTAGATCGGTTCATGCTTAAAGTTTTGATTGATTATCCATCCAGGAATGAAGAACAATTAATCATTCGCCAAAACCTGATGGGTGCAAAAATGCCCGAGGTAAAGCAAGTAGTCGCCATTCAGGAAGTATTGCAGGCGAGAGAACTGGTTCGTCAAATTTATATGGACGAGAAAATTGAAAACTATATCCTGGATATTGTTTTTGCCACAAGAAATCCTGAAAAATACAGACTGGATAAATTAAAACCACTAATAGCTTACGGCGGATCGCCAAGGGCATCCATTAACCTTGCACTTGCAGCCAAAGCTCATGCATTCATAAATAAAAGGGGCTATGTGATTCCGGAAGATGTGCGCAGTATCGCTAAAGATGTGATCAGGCACAGGATCGGGCTCACTTATGAAGCGGAAGCAGAGAGTATTAATTCGGAAAATGTGGTGGACGAGGTTTTGAAAGCCGTAAATGTTCCATAAGCACTTACTAAATGCCAACGGTAGCCGAAATATTAAAAAAAGTAAAAGAGCTGGAAATAAAAAGTAAGAAGATTACTAACAATCTTTTTTCCGGCGAATACCATACTGCCTTCAAGGGTAGGGGAATGTCTTTCAAAGAAGTTCGAGAGTATAATGCCGGTGATGACGTGAGGTTTATTGACTGGAACGTTTCTGCAAGAATGGGACATCCCTACAGCAAATTATTTGAAGAAGAGAGGGAGCTTACAGTTATGCTGCTGGTAGATGTAAGTCCCAGCTCACTTTTTGGAACGATCCACCAGCGAAAAAAAGATTTGATCACCGAAGTTTGCGCAGTCATCGCTTTCTCGGCTGTAAACAATAATGATAAAGTGGGAGTAATATTCTTTAGCGATAAAATCGAATTTTTTATTCCACCAAAAAAAGGAAGGGAACACGTTCTATATATTGTCAGGGAGCTACTCACGGCCGAGCCAAAAGGCAAAGGAACCAATCTAAATGCAGCAGTGCGCTTTTTCAATAATGCAGTTAAACAAAAAAGTATTGCATTCATCCTTAGTGATTTTATGGTTGAACAGTATGACGATGCACTACGGGTTGCCGGAAACAAACACGATGTGATTGGAATTAAAGTTTATGACAAAATGGATATGGACCTGCCCAAAACAGGTTTGCTGCAGGTTCAGGATGCAGAGTCTGGTAAAACGCAATGGATCGATACCAACGATGAAGTAGTGCGATATAATTATCATTTACAGTTCGTGCAAAATGAAGAAGCCTGTAAAGCTTCCTTCCTTCATGCGGGAGCCGACCTTCTTTATCTTAGAACAGACGAAGATTATGTAAAAGTGCTTCAGAAATTTTTCATGAAGCGCATAAAGCCCAAAGCCTGATCCCCGCAATGAAATTCCCAGCCATCATAATGGTAAAACAAGGAAGGATAAACATTCTGTTTCTTCTTTTTTTTCTATCACCATTTTTAATTTACAGTCAGGTTTTACCAACTGCGAAATTGAATTCGGACCGAAATCATGTATTGTTGGGCGAGCAGGTCAATCTTTCACTTGATATTACGACCACGGTTCAAAAGCCAGTGATAAAATGGTATAACCTGCCTGACAGCTTTAATCACCTGGAAATTTTAAAACGCTCCGCAATTGATTCATCCACGGAAGGAACCATTCGAAAATACCATCAAACTTTTGTGATTACAGGATTTGATTCAGGCATTTGGACAATACCGGCAGTTTCCATCGGTATCGGAAAGAAAATATTCAAATCAGATTCCCTATCCCTCACGATAGTGCCTGTTCAACTCACGGATAGCACCTATCATGATATCCGTGAAATCATTGAAGTACCTATTACAAAAAGCAATATGCTTCTCTGGATTGGAGCGATAATTTCCCTGATTATTTTAGGTGTTCTGGTTTACCTGTGGATGAAATCCAGAACTAAAACCACAACTGCAGTGCAAACGGCGTCTCAATTATCAGCATACAATGAAGCCATGCAACGACTGCAATTATTAAAATCACAAAGGCTTCCGGAGAAGGGTGAAATCAAAAAATATTATTCAGAATTATCCGAAATTTTCAAAAAATATATTCAACAAAAATTTGGTACGCCAGCGCAGCAAAGTACTACAGACGAAATTTTGATTTTCCTAAGCCCGAAACTCGATAAAGGTCCAATCGGACAACTTGCCGAATCACTCAGGATAGGAGACGCTGTTAAATTTGCAAAGTATCAACCTGTTCCCGATCAAAATGATCAGGCAATTGCAACGGTTGAAAAAATACTGGGGACTCTTGACCATTTAAAAACCTGATTTTGCTCACGTCGTATTTTAAAAATATTGAATTCGCTTATCCACAGGTGTTATTTCTCCTGTTACTCGTCCCATTACTTGCGGGTTGGTATATCAGCAGATTCAATCGTCAACAGGGGGCTGTCCTGGTTTCTTCACTCAAAAGTTTTAGAAATACTTCTTCTTTCAAAAGCAAACTCAGGCATCTGCCATTTGTATTTCGCATGCTTGCATTAATAGCAATCATTGTTGCGTTAGCCAGACCTCAAACTCATTACGATGAAAAAAATGCTGAAGGAGAAGGAGTGGATATAGTGATTTGTTTGGATGTTAGTGGAAGTATGCTTGCCCAGGATTTTCATCCAAACCGTCTTGAAGCTGCAAAAAAAGTTGCAGCAGATTTTGTTGATAATCGTCCGACTGACCGAATTGGCCTTGTAATTTTCGCGGGTGAGAGTTTTACACAATGCCCCATTACAACCGACCACGAAGTTTTGAAACAGCAAATCTACCAGGTTCATGGAGGATTTATTTTGGATGGAACAGCTATTGGTGCGGGGCTTGCGACCAGCGTGGATAGATTAAGAACGAGCAAAACGAAAAGCAAGGTGATTATTTTGCTTACAGATGGTGAAAATAACGGTGGCCTGATAGATCCAAAAACTGCCAAGGAAATTGCGAAGGCCGAAGGAATAAAGGTTTATACTATTGGAATTGGGTCGGATGGATATGCGAGTACGCCGGTGGAAGCATCAAATGGGGAAGTGATCATGTCGCAGGAAAAAGTGAATATCGATGAAAAGTTATTGAAAGAAATAGCTACCGAAACCAATGGAAAATATTTCAGGGCCAAAGGAAATGAGAGTCTCACCAATATTTATAAAGAAATTGACCAGCTTGAAAAAACAAAAATTGAAATAACAACCACAAGGCATTACACTGAAAAATTTCATCCACTCGCGCTCATTGCTATCCTACTTATATTTTTCGAAGTAGTGCTGCGACTGACAGTTTTCAAAAAATTCCCCTGATATAAGCACTGTTCTATTAATTCCTGTAAGCCTTTCGTTAATTTAGACCCATGAAGGGACTCGTGTATAAATCGACCGGCAGCTGGTATGTGGTAAAAACCGCAGAAGGAAAGATTTACAATGCGCGCCTAAAAGGAGTAATGAAATTAGATGATATCACATCTACCAACCCGGTAACAGTAGGTGATGAAGTAGAGTTTGAACCTGAGCAAACGAATTCTGATGTTGCCATTATCCATCAAATTCTGGATCGAAGAAATTATATCAATCGCCAGTCACCTTCACACAAACACCAGCATCACATTGTAGCAGCCAATCTTGATCAAAGCCTATTGATTTGCACGCTCAAAGAACCCCGCACTTCACAGGGATTTATTGATCGGTTTCTTGTTACGTCCGAAGCTTATCATGTTCCTGCAATTATAGCTTTTAACAAATCGGACCTCTACAAGAAAAAAGAGAGCGAAAAATTTGAAGAATGGAAAGAAATGTATGAAGATATCGGATACCAGGTTCAATTAATGAGCGTCAGGAATAATGAAGGTATTGAACCGGTAAGGTCATTGCTCGTGAACAAAATTACTCTCATTAGCGGGCACTCCGGTGTTGGAAAATCAACATTTATAAATTCAATATTCCCGACAGTTCAATTGAAAACGCAGGAAGTTAGCGGCTGGAGTGGAAAGGGATTGCATACGACTACATTCGCAGAAATGTATGATTTGCCGGGTGGAGGAAAAATAATTGATACACCGGGATTGAGAGAATTTGGCATCGTTGATATTACACGTCAGGAATTGTCTGGATATTTTAGAGAAATGAGGCCACTTATTCAGGAATGCCAGTTTAATAACTGTTTGCACGTAAATGAACCGGGTTGTGCAGTGAAATCTGCCGTGGAAGAAGGAAAAATTAACTTCGAACGTTACGTAAGTTATTGTAACATCCTGGATTCTATAGAGGAGAAAGTGTATTAAAAAAAGAAAAGGTTTTCCATAAGAGTCACGCGATACTATTTCATTCGCTCAAGAACTTTTGCAAGTTCCAGTACTGCTTCGTTGTCTTTGGGAACAGCATCTTTACATCTGACAGGGAAAATAGAAACACCGTCGTAGATGTTGTAATGCAATGTCAATTTGTGTCCTTTAAAACTGAAATCCCAGTAAGAAGTATCAGAGTCGTCGATCTTGTTAGTGAAGTGGATCTTCAATCGCTCCATCAACACATCAGCTATACCGTAAAACTTATCAAAGCCGCAATTTTCATCAATGACGGCCTCGGTACAGCCATAGTCGTTTCGTAGGGTGAGGGTCATATGCTTGGGTTTTTAGTGACTAGTCCTTAAAGGCCTTGGCCTTTGGCACCTTTTCACCACTCAAAATTCTTTCAGCTCCTACATTCTTTCCGTTACTCGGGCAGCCATACTTGGGTGCACAACTACTAAATAAATACGAAACCATCACAATTCCCATAACCACAAATACAATTTGCTTTTTCATAAATATTGACGATTGATTAAGGCGAAACGTTTAATGATTTATGTTAAATACTCATTTATTGACTTCTGCTGCTTTCGGTTCCTTAAACCATCCACTATACATTACGTAATTATTGGCGATACGGTTGATTTCTCCATGAATTAAATCCGGCGAAATATCCTTGACCTTTTTGGCAGGAACTCCGGCATAAATAGATCCCGGCTCCACTTTAGTTCCTTCCAGTACAACAGACCCTGCAGCAATAATGGAATTACTTCCTATATCTGCATAATCCATAATTATCGCGCCCATTCCAATTAAAACGTCATCATGTACCGTGCAGCCATGCACAATGGCATTATGGCCGATGCTTACATTATTACCAACGATAGCCTGAGTCTTTTGGTATGTACAGTGAATTACCGCCCCATCCTGCACATTTACCTTGTCCCCTATTCTAATGGCATTTACATCCCCTCTAATGACCGCATTAAACCAAACGCTACAATCATTCCCCATAACTACATCGCCCACAATCGTCGCATTTGGCGCTATAAAGCAATTCTCGCCCAATTTTGGCATTACTCCCTTAACCGGTAAGACAATTGACATAGATCAATTAATTTAAAAAATTTACAATAACAAAATTTTCAGCCTTTCGCTTTTCATCAGGATTAATAGCAGGCTTTTTTCTTCAGTGCTCTAGTTCAAATTTCCGCATGTTTAACTATCCATAAAAATATATTTGGCCACATATGAACCAAGGCTGCAACTGTTTGCGTTTTAAATCAGACGGCACATAATCAGTAATTTTCCGGTATGAAAGGCTCAACCCGACCGCTAATTTCAATTCTCTTTTTTGCAATTTCTAATATCTGCCAGGCCCAGGAGGCTGGCACACCTAAATCACTGCTCTGGCGAATTAGCGGCAATGGTCTCTCTAAAAATTCCTATCTCTTCGGAACCATGCACCTTCAGGATAAGCGATTGTTTTATTTCACTGATTCACTTTATTCATACCTGGGTTCTGCGGAAGGATTTGCCATGGAAATTCATCCCGACAGCATCATGCGTGCTTCTGTAGCATATGTAGACAAACTCCACAATCAAAAAATGGTTAAGGATAAACTAAGCGGGCCCGACTATGAGAAGCTTAAAAGCAAACTCAAAAAAGACCTTAACCTCGAAGTCGATAACCTCACAGTAAGGGACGCTTATCTATTGCGTGAGAAACTCACAAAGCCTGCTCCCAAAGCTGATGATATGCAAACCATGGTAGACCTCTACCTCTATGGAATTGCGCAGGACCAGGGGAAAATTTTGACTGGTCTGGAAAAAGTAGAAGATCAACTTAATCTTCTCGATGATTTCGGAAATGATTTTGATGTGAAGAAATTGATGAAGGACATTGATAAAGACAAGGAGTTTACCGAGAGTATGGTCCAGATGTATCAACAGGAAAACCTGGAAGACATTCAAAAAATCACAAGTTTTCTTCCTCCGGAAATGGAAGATAAATTACTGACGAGAAGAAATGAACTCATGGCAGGAAAGATGGACAGCCTTATGCATGAGCATAGCTATTTCGTCGCAGTAGGTGCTGCGCACTTGCCCGGAAATGAAGGCCTCATAGAACTGCTCAGAAAAAAAGGATATCTCGTATCTCCGGTTTTCTCAAATAAAAGAGTGGACCCCTCAGCATACATTAGGAAAAATACAGACAAATGGCAGGAATATTCCGATTCATCCCAGGGTTTCAGTGTAAAAATGCCGGGCAAACCAAGTCCTCTCAATATGAGTCAGGGAGAAGTAAAATTATCTATGTACCTCGACCTCCTTACAAACAGGGTATATTTCGTGGGGTTTGTAAGACCAGGAATAATCATAAACCAGGCGAACGCTGATAGTCTTCTTCGTGGTATGGCAGAAGCCTCAGCCAGGGAGAGCAACGGTAAAGTAATTTCTTCCAGGAAAAATTTTATTCAGGGATTTTACGGACTTGATGCCGTTATACACAATCCGCAAAGAGAAATGTTTATGCGGGTCCAATATCTCGCAAAAGGCCGGCGGGTTTACATGGTGGCAATGGGATCTCAGCGCGAAGATGATGCTAAGTTGCCAATTGTTGATGAATACCTTGCTTCCTTCAAAATTTTTGAACCCAAAAAATCAGAATGGAACTCCTATAAATTTTCGAAAGATTATTTCTCCATTCATTTTCCAGTAGCACCTGAAATTACCAGGATCAGGGAAAATGATTCAACCGTAGATGCATTCAAATATGTAGGGGCTGATGATAATAACGGTATAGCCTACATGACAACTGTCACCAATGTTCGTCCAGGATATTTCTTCCCCAGTGATAGCAGCATTTTTAGTACTTACCTCAAAAACCTGACAGCATCCAAAGGCGGAATTCTACAGGAAAAAAGATTTACTTATGAAGGGTTCCCGGCTGATGATTTCATAGCCGATATAGGTAGTCATATTTATTTGAAGGGAAGAATGATTAATCGTGGAAACAGGGATTATAAAATTCTGGTATTCTACGAACCAGAAAGTGGTGACGATTCTTCTATTGATCGTTACATCAATTCGTTTTCATTTCTGCCACTAAACAAAACAGCCTGGGCTCAACAAAGTATATCCGAACTTGGTATGAAAGTTTTTGCTCCGGAAGCATTTACAAAAGATAAAGATGAACAACAGGCTTATGTAAAAAATGCAAACAAAGGCCTGGCCTCCTGGCATAGCAATGACTCAGTTTATCTGAGTAGCCCTATCATTTCTTATCAACAACTCTCCCCCTATACCTGGGCTAAAAATGATACATCTCTACCAAAGAAGTATATGAATCTTCTTCTTAAGTACAATGAAAAATTGGAATGGTATCATTTCAGGAAATTGGGTTCAATTCCATTTATTGAGTTCTTGATGAAAAAGGTCGATGGCGAAATGTGCATTAAAGGGAGAATTTATCTTAATGGTGACAAAATAATCACCCAGCAACATACCCTTCCACTCCTTTATCTGGAAGATTCTGAACCGCTAAAATTCTTTGAGGCGACCCAATTTGAAAAGGAATTGCCATCCAATTTGAACATGACAAATGCCGATAAATTTTTCAGCGATTTGCATTCAACAGATTCTACAAGATATACGGATGCATATGAATTTCTGGAAAATGGTGGTTTGAATATCGAACCTTCTGATGTGGATTTGCTATTGACACAGGCGGCTACTAAATTTCCTGCAGACAGTTCTCATTTCCAGACCGTGAGCGAATTATTGATTCGTGAATCAGGAAAAGTGGCAAATGAATCAAACATAGAACTACTTAAATCAAAGTATATTTCATTTGATGGTGCACTTGATAAATATCGCTATGATTTGTTGGAGATCCTCGCAAAAATTCAATCTGATAAATCATATAATGCGATCCATTCACTTTTAAAATTCAGAGTTCCATCAAGCGGGACTGCCGCTTCCTTTGTGAGATCGCTTAAAAATTCTGAAGAACTTTCGGTCAAAATACTCCCTCAACTTTTAAAATATTCAGGAGATTCAATCCTGGGCAATCAACTATACTCATTATATGCGCACTTGCTTGAAAAGGATTTTATTACTATTGACTCATTGAAACCATTTGAAGCGGGCATGCACAAGGCAGTAAAATATGCTCAACAGAAATTTCAGATCTCAAAATGGAATGATTATTATCTTTTCCCCTACCACGATGTTTTCAATGTGCTGGGTAAATTCCAGGACAAAGAATCATATACCTTGCTACAACAATTTTCGGCCCTTTCTCAGGGCTATATGAGTATTGTAGCAATAAAAGTGCTTCTTGAAAATAATCAAACGCCTTCCACACTGGCATTGGATAAACTGGCGGCAGACAAATTCGAACGTACCAACCTGTATGATGAATTGGATAAGGCCAAAAAGACCAGTTTATTTCCTCAAAAATACCTCAACAGAAAAGCATTTGCAGAAAGTTATCTCTGGAATTCCTTCGATGATGATGAACCGGCATCTGTAGAATTTGTCGGGACCAGAACTGAACTATACGAGGGCAAAAAGAAAATATTCTATTTATTCAAAATAAATTTCGACCCGGAAGATCCTTCATATTATCTGGGCATAAGTGGCCCATATGATCCTAATTCAACATCCAGCAGTTTGAAAATTCCTGTAGCTGGTTACTTTGAAGAAGAAAACTATGACCCAAAACGATTGGATGAATTCCTTCGCAAATTTCTTAATTATTACAGCGCAGATTTAGATTCTGCTGAGTAGAGTACTTGTACCAAATAAGATTCGAAAGATCTCACGCCTGCCGGCAGGCACCCTTCAACTTTCAACTAACGTTCAACATTCAACCTTCAACTATCTTTGTTGGTATGACTCAACGCCATTACTTTTTGCAGCACGTGGCACAAACTTCGAAGGCTCCGATTGCTATCGAAATTGCCAGGGCAGAAGGTTGTCGTTTGTGGGATGTAAATGGAAAAAGCTATTTGGATTTAATTGCGGGAATTAGCGTTGCCAATACCGGTCATCGGCACCCGAAGATTTTGGCGGCTATAGAAAAACAATTGCAGAACTATATGCATGTAATGGTGTATGGTGAATTGATAGAGAGTCCGCAGGTACACTATGCAAGAGCCTTAGTACAAAACCTTCCTTCGAATCTCAACTCTGTTTATTTCACTAATTCTGGCGCAGAAGCTGTTGAAGGCGCAATGAAACTTGCAAAACGTTTTACTGGCAGAACGAATATTGCTTCATTCGATAAATCCTATCATGGATCCACCCAGGGTGCATTGAGCTTAATGGGTGATGAATATTGGCGCAATGCCTTTCGACCGCTGCTTCCGGGAATTTCACATTTGGAATACGATTCAGTTCCGGACCTCGATCTAATCACCCCTGAGACTGCCTGCGTTGTAATGGAGCCTGTACAGGCAGAAAGAGGAGTAGTGATTCCATCACTCACATGGATAAACGCAGTTCAAAAAAGATGTAAAGAGACAGGCGCCTTGCTGATTTTGGATGAAATACAAACTGGTTTCGGAAGAACGGGCAGTCTTTGGGCTTTCGAACAACTTGGCTTTGTCCCGGATATTCTTTTGCTCGGTAAAGCTCTCGGAGGTGGTTTGCCGCTTGGTGCTTTCATCAGTGACATCAATATCATGAAAGTCCTTACTGAAAATCCAGTGCTGGGACATATCACCACTTTTGGAGGGCATCCCATTTGTTGTGCCGCTGGGCTGGCGGGTCTTGAACTATTGATAGAAGAAAAACTGGTTGATCATGTGGAGGAAAAAGCACAGATTTTTAGAAAATTACTGGTCCATCCACGTATAAAATCAGTACGCTCAAAAGGCCTGCTCATCGCAGTTGAGTTCTCTGGTTTTGAGGAAAATAAGGCCATAATTGATGCCTGTATCGAAAAAGGTGTGTTTTCAGACTGGTTCCTTTTTGCACCCCACTGTCTCCGAATTGCACCCCCGCTTAATATTTCTGCAGAAGAAATCTCAGAGGCCTGTAATGTAATACTGGCCTGCTTATCCTAATAGGTGCTTTTATTAAATTTTTCACAATCAGGCATCCAATCCCAATAAAATCTCGAATTTTGAAAAATGGGAACTGGAACAATTTCCAGTTCTTGTAGCCGTTTTTAATTAACCAAAATATACACCATGAAAAGCCTCAAATTTAGTGCTCTCCTTTTAGCAACTGCAGTTTCAATATCATTTCCTGGAGCCTGTAAAAAAGATGATAAACCCAGCAAAACAAAAACTGACTTTCTAACTCAAAGCAGTTGGAAATACGATAAGGTGGGAATTGATGCAGACAACAATGGAACCATCGATCAGGACATTGCCCTTCAACCTTGCGAAACTGACAATATTTTTACTTTTAATTCTAATGGGACCGGTACAGTTGATGAAGGTCCTACAAAGTGTGATGCATCAGATCCACAAACTACTGCAATTACCTGGTCATTTAAGAATAATGAAACTGTTTTAAATGCAAGTGATCTTGGCGGTTCTGGTGATGAAGATGTAAATATTTTTAAACTTGATGACACCCAGCTCGTTGTTTACAAAGACACAACTATCGCGTCTACTCCGTTAAGATTTGTCATTCAGCTCAAACACTAATATTTAAATCCTAAAATAAAAAAAGGGTCGGCGTCGACCCTTTTTTATTATTGCATATAAAGTAAGATCAACTCAAATATTTACCAACTATCGGTACCCTTCTACCTACACCAAATGCTTTGCAGCTCACTCGAATAATCGGACAAAATTGATTTCTCTTATACTCGTTTGTATTTACCAATTTAAGTATCCTTGTCACCAAAGCAGGATCAATTCCCATTTCAATAATTTCCTTCGGGCCCTGACGCTTTTCAATATATTGATACAATACTTTGTCCAGGATTTCATAATCAGGCAAACTGTCGCTGTCTTTTTGATTGGGTCTTAATTCTGCGGATGGAGCCTTTTCAATTATATGCTGAGGAATGATTTCTGCATCAGAATTAATATAATTCGCAAGCGCATAAACCTGCATTTTATATACATCGCCCAAAACGCTCAAGCCGCCGGCCATATCTCCATACAATGTACCATAGCCCGTTGCGAGTTCACTTTTATTGGAAGTATTGAGTAAAATATAACCGAATTTATTTGCAATAGCCATCAGTAAATTACCCCGTGTCCTGCTCTGAATATTTTCTTCAGCAAGTCCGAACGGAAGTTGCATAAACAGTGGCTTCAATGCAAATAAGAATGAATCGTAAATATTTTTTATCGGTATGATGTCATAATGATTACCCAAATTTTTACTTAATTGTTCAGCGTCGGATACAGAATGGGAAGAGGAAAATTCCGACGGCATTAAAATGGATCTTACATTTTCTGGTCCGAGTGCTCTGCTGGCAATTACCTGGGTAACTGCACTATCAATTCCGCCACTGCTGCCAAGAATTGCCTTTGTAAATCCCATCTTACCAAAATAATCTTTCACACCTAATACCAATGCGTCATGGATCTGTCGAATATTACTTTCTTCAGTAAGATATCCGATAACTGCTTCAGGATTTTTCAGTTTTGAAACTCTCATCTCTTTATCAAACTTCACTTTGTCTTCATGCGTCGGTGCAGCGGGGTTACATAAATCATTCGTATCAATGATCCTGAAATCTTCTTCGAAATACTTTAATTCTTCAACAAGATTACCTTTTGAATCAAATACTACACTTCCGCCATCAAACACGATTTCCGTTTGAGAACCTACTGCATTGCAATAGATCATCGGCAACTTGTATTTCAAAACATTCGCCCTCACTATTTCTTTTCGGTCATCGTCATGATCATAATCGAAAGGTGAAGCAGAAATATTAATCATGATATCGGGACCCTGGGTGATGAGTTGGTCCATTGGACAAATTCTATACAACGGATTATCGCCAAGATTCCAAAGGTCTTCACAAATGGTAAGCGCAATTTTATGACCCTTAAATTCTATTACGTGCCAATCGTACGCAGGTTCAAAATACCTGTACTCATCAAACACATCGTAAGTAGGTAAAAGGGTTTTATATGCTTTGCCCTTCACTTCTTTGTTATGCAACAGCCAGGCAGCATTGAACAGGTCTTTTCCCTCAGGAATTTTATTCCTTGCCGGCGCACCTACTATAACTCCAATACCATCAGCATAAAGCTTT
Source organism: Bacteroidota bacterium (assembly GCA_003175935.1). Taxonomy (GTDB): domain Bacteria; phylum Bacteroidota; class Bacteroidia; order Chitinophagales; family Chitinophagaceae; genus PSRI01. The sequence continues at coordinate 2,433 of PSRI01000036.1, read as the reverse complement.
ATTTTGTCTATGGCCTCGTAACACTTATTAATAAAATCTTTGAATTCCAGGAAATCTCTCGGAGGGTATCCACAAATGCAGAGTTCTGAAAATACCACCAGGTCCGCACCTGCTTCTTTTGCCTTTTCTATGGAACTGATAATTTTCCGGGTATTCTGCTCAAAATTTCCGATATGATAATTTTGTTGAGCCAGGGCGATCTTCATACTGCTAAGTTACGCTAATGAAAACTTTTACATAACCTTGCAGGATAGGCGTACAACAAATGAAAATATCCTCCGTTTTTCAGCTCATGAAATTAAGATGGCTATCCATTATAATCCTCGCTGCCCTAATGGGTTGTGGCAGTAAGAAATCAACGCCGGATGTATCGGGCATACCAGTGAAACTTGAGTTGCAACGGTTCGATCAGGATTTCTTTTCTATCGATACGAATCACATTTCCCAGTCCCTACCTACTCTGCAAAAAAAATATCCCATATTTCTCGAAGATTTTGTACAAAACATATTGGGGCTTTCACTCACAGACCCTGGCAGTAAATCCGACACAGCTATTCGAATGTTCCTTCATGATTACTGGATTATCAAAGACACTGCTTCGATAGCTTTCAAAGACAGCACCAAATGGATGAATGATATCAGGAAAGGTCTTCAGTTTACAAAACATTATTTCCCTAAATATCAGGAACCACAGAAAGTGATCACATTTATCGGACCCATTGATGCGGTCTATGAAACTCCCCTCGGAAAAACAGGTGATGTAATAACGCAGGATGCTTTGGCTATCGGATTACAACTTCACCTTGGGCCAACTGCTTCTTTATACCAGAGCCAGGCTGCGCAAACCATATTTCCATCTTATGTTTCGAGGCGTTTCACACCGGAGTCTATTCCGGTAAATGCCATGAAAAATATTGTGGATGATATTTTTCCAGACCAAACACCTGGTAAATCTTTGCTCGATCAAATGGTAGATAAAGGAAAACGACTTTATGTTCTGGGATTGTTGTTACCTGACTGTCCGGATACTTTGAAAATCGGATATTCAAAAAGACAACTTGATGGCTGTATTGCAAACGAAGGCCTTATTTGGAATTTCTTCCTCACTAATGATCTTCTTTACAATAATGATAATGCAAGAATTCAGAGTTATATCGAAGAAGGTCCGAGTACTCAGGAATTTGCAGGCGGAGATATTCCCGGATTCATCGGGCTATTTGTAGGATGGCAAATTGTAAAAAAATACATGGAAAAATTCCCTGATACCAGCCCTGAGGCCTTATTGGGAATGGATGCCAAACAAATTCTCACAGATTCAAAATACAAACCCAAATAATCTTATGGACGTGCTCCCAGTTGTTTCATGAATTTGTAATGTGAGCTTACGGCTGCACCCATACTCGGAAAGTAATTGTATTGCAAACCGTACTGATTGCAGGTTTCAGCAACAATCTTACTGATAGCAGGATAATGAATATGACTGATTCGAGGGAAAAGATGGTGCTCAATTTGAAAATTCAAACCGCCAACAAACCAGGATAAAACTCTGTTTCCCGCAGCGAAATCTGCTGTAGTCTTCACCTGGTGGATCGCCCACTCATTTTCAATTTTTTTAGGCTCAATACCCGCAGCATCAAATTCAGTGTGTTCAACAACATGGGCAAGTTGGAATACCACAGCCAGTGTGAGACCAAGTACAAAATGCATTACTAAAAATCCAATAAGCCAGGGCAACCAACCCACAACAAGAATTGGAATTACAATGGTGCAAACGATATAGATGAACTTAGTAGCCCAAAACACCACATGTTCTTTAAGATCCATCGGCTTTAATGCAGTAGTGTATACTTTCTTGGTGAAATATTTTATATAGTCCGTAATAAATAACAGGAACAAAGAAGTAAACCCGTAAAGAAAGAACATATAAAACTGCTGATACTTATGAATCGGTTTCCAAGGCTGAGTAGAGCACTCGCGCATGAAAGGCATGTTATTGATATCATCATCTACTCCATCAATATTGGTATACGTGTGGTGTATGATATTGTGCTTGAGTTTCCAAAAGAAAGCGTTGCCACCAAGTGCGTTCATAGTGAGACCCCACATGTCGTTTACCCATGGGCGTTTGGAATAGCTTCCATGGCAGGCATCGTGCATAATATTAAAACCAATGCTTGCCAGCACGAATCCAAATAATCCACTCAAAACGATACCCAGGAAAATATTGAGAGAAAAAAAGAGTAATGAAAAATAAAGAATAATTGCCGCAGGAATTAAAACGGCAGTTTTGATATATAGCTTCCAGTTGCCGGTCTTGCTGATATTATTTTCTGCAAAGTATTTGTCAACGTTTTCTTTTAAAGAATTGAAAAAAACCTTGTTTTTGTTGTTAAAGCTAACCTTATACATTCTTGTTATAATTTGAAACCAGGT